>JBJTWN010000238.1:0-14726 GCA_046081785.1 Cyanobium sp. | reverse complement strand
AGCTTTGCCTTTCGATATGGCAATAACTTTATTGTGAATCAGCAGGGCCAACTCGTTGCCAATTTTGGGGCATTAAAACCACCAGGCAGCCCAGAAGCTGGTCTACCAGGCCTTTACGATCCACTCACTGGCTCATCTCCCATTGTGGGTGCGGGACGCTTCAAACTTCCAGGCCTGAACTCTGATGGCAACGCCTTTGACAACCAACTCTTTCCACCGACCACAGCAACTCCCTTTACCAATCCAAACTATCCGCTTAGGCCAGGTTTTGGCGCCTACAACAACCCAGGGCAGCCCGGAGTGACAACGGTTACTCCAGGCACGCCACCACAGGAAACAGTTCAGGTGATCAATGGAGCAATCGTACGCACCACGACACCTGGCACTCCAGACACCTTTCAATATGAATTGCCTTCCGCATTTCAATACCCTCGCAACCAATTTTTTGATTTTGTCAAGGCTGTCATCGAGTCTCGTACAACAAAAATACTCGCCAGCCCCACCCTTATTCTCAGTGAAAATGCCGAGGAGTTGAATAGCGATCAAGCAGGCGTAGTTACGCCTCCCACCACAAACTTCCTTGGCAATAGCAGTACGAATCAATTTATTCCCCAGATCGGACGTTCAAGAGCCAATGAATCTGCCGTTGTTGTTGGGGAGCAAGTTACTGTGAATTACAAAGTGCAGGCAGGGCAGAATGGGGCACCAAATACCTGCGAGCCACAACTGGGAATTGCAGGCCTCACTTTTGGAGCTCGTGTTGCAAAAATCGATGATAATGGCTTTGTCACCTTTTCACTCTCTCCGGCCATCTCGGCAGTTGTGGATCGCCAGACCGTCGCAGGATGTGCTGGGTTTAGAGATATTTTGAGTGTTCGCAGTCTCGACACAGGCAATGCGCGCGTTCGCGACGGTCAAACTCTCATCCTGACAGGTGTACTTTCTGATCGAGATCTGGATGCAGTATCAAAATGGCCAATCCTGGGAGATTTGCCAATCGTGGGTCAATTCTTCCGCAAGAGCGTCGGCAACCGCGAAAAACGTGAATTGGTTGTGATGGTGACTCCCCGAATCATCAATGATACGGAGGGTGGCACCTACGGCTACGGTTTTGAGCCTTCCACTCGCGATACCCAACAGTTCATGAATGCTTCTCCCTCATCTTCAATGCCGAATTACTATCAGCAGCGCTAGAGATTTATACAAACCATATTGAGGGACTGATCGCTCCTATGGCAGGCAACGCGCCGATCAATCTGTCGAGTTTGATCAGCAGATCATCCGTTGGCGAACGGGAGACAGATGGGTTGTTGATGAAGAGGTAGGTGCCGGCAATGGCCGCATTGGTGGAGCGCACGACCACCGCGCTGTTGGCGCGCAGGGTCTGATTTCCTGGCAAGGCGCCATTGGCATCCGCAAACACGGAGAAAGACAGATCGTCCAAGGTGGAGGCATTGGCGTTGTCCGCCGCACGGCTGAAGCTCACCGGGGTGGGAAGAGCAAGCCCATTGCTGCTGAAAAGATCAATCTTGTCGGTGCCCACAGCAAAATCGGTGATCACATCCGGCGCGGTGAAGCGCGATTGGGTGAAGCGAAACGCAAATACATCTGCGCCTCCGCCGCCAGTGATGGTGTCGGCATTGGGACCACCATCGATGAATTCGGCTTGTGTTGTGCCGATGATCCTGTTGGCATTGACATCGCCGATCAGATCGTCATTTCGAATCGTGCCGATGGCAGAGGCTCGCTCGAGATAGGCGCCGCTGGGTGCCGAAAGCGTCAGCGTGAAGGTTTCATTCGCCTCCTGAACACTGTCGCCATTCACATTCACAATGAGCACCTGGGAGGCTTGCCCCGCGGAGAAGGTGAGCGTGCCGGAGATGGGGCCGATGAAGTCACTCCCGGCGGCTGGGTTTGCCCCTGAACCAGCGACAGACCAGCCGACCGTACTGATGCCTGAGGTGTTGCCTCGGCGAAGGATCGTGAATGGGAAGAGGGTGGCACCTGAGAGCCCCTCAGATCGGGACACTGCGGTGTCTGTGATGGAGATCGAAGTGTCGTCGTTGAGGATCGTGGCTGTGGCAGTTGCCGTGCCAAGGGTGGTGCCAACGGAAGGGGCCGTCAGGGTGAGCCGAAACGCTTCATCGTTCTCAATGGCCGTGTCACCTGCCACATCCACGCTGATGATTTTGGAGGTTTCTCCAACAGCAAACGTCACGGTGCCCGAGGGGAGGATGCCATCGGCAAAATCAGTGGCAGTGATGCCACTGCGAGGGACGACGCTCCAGGCCGCGGAGCTCACAGCAGTGGTGTTGCCCGTTCGAGAGACGGTGAAGGTGAACGGGGTTCGGCCACTGTTCCCCTCCGATTTGTTGGCTGAGAGGGGTGCAATAGCCAGGGAGCTGTCGTCGTTGAGGATGGTGCCAACCACCGAGGAGGCGGCGGGGTTGAGAACGCCGCCCGAGGGGCCCAAAAGCCGAAGCAGGAACGTCTCGTTGGCCTCCACCTCCGTGTCGCCGTCGATCGTGAAGGTGATTGTTTTGGAGGTTTCACCCGCGGCGAACGACACATTGCCAAAGGGGAGGGCCTCAATGGTGAAATCGGAGGTGCTGGATGGATTGAGGGTGTTGGCAGGGACAGACACCGCCCAAGTCAAGGTGCTCACACCCGAGGTGTCTCCCGTGCGAGTGATGGTGAAGGTGAAAGGGGTGGGGCCGCTGTTGCCCTCGTTGACCGAGGCGCTGAGCGGCGTGAGGGAGATCAGGCTTGTGGTGGAGACAAGGCTGATGTTGTCCAGAGCCCAAGCATCTTCCCCCGCTCCATCATTGAGGGGCTGCGCCCAGCGCAGCAGCGTGTTGGTGGACTGGGCAGCCAGAGGGAGATTAACGATGTAGCGCGTCCAGGTTGCTGGAGCGCTGTAACTCTGGATTTGTTGCCAGCTGAGCCCGCTGTTGGTTGAGTATTCCAGCTTGACTTGATCACCATTGCCTTCAATCGCATCGCCACCATTGCTGCCATTTCCATAGATCAGATCAAATCCCAGGGATTTGTAGAGGGTTGTGTTGAGCGCAACCGTCTGTGCAAAACGGGCGCCGCCCGTGCTGCCAAAAAACAACGAGGCCGTGCGGCCAGCAAAGGTATTGGTAACCTTACCGCCGGCAAGATCCAGCCAAAATCCATCGGACAAACCAGTGCTGAAATCAACGCTGGCAGGGGGAGTAAAGCTGCTATTTTTCAGCTCGATATTATCCAGAGCCCAGAAATCTTTACCGGCTCCGTCATTGGCTGGCTGTCTCCAGCGGAACAGGGTGCTCGCTGACTGAGCTGAAGCAGGAAGATTGATCTTGAAGCGAGACCAGGCGATGGGCGCTGTGTAGGCTTGCAGGAGCTGCCAAGAAGCACCATTATTGGTTGAAAATTCTAGCTGAATCAGATCATTATTGCCATCAATGGCATCACCTCCATTTGTGCCATCGCCATAGATCAGATCAAATTCCAGCGTGTTTAAACTTCGTGTGTCGAAGGCGAGAGTTTGGGCCAGGCGAGGAGCCGCCGAGTTGCCAAAAACCAGGGATTGCACCCGATCCGCAAAAAGCGTTTGAACCGTTCCGCCAGAGATCTGAGCCCAGAAGTCGGCCCTTGGCACACCCGAATCAAAATTATCTGTGCTCATACCGTGGGCCCTGGCAACTCCTGCACCCTACCGCGACGCAAGAGACTCATTATGATAAATCACTTTTTCTCATAGTGCTGGCCTCCCCCCTAGTTAGCTCTTGACCGCCATCCGCCAGGTGAGGCCGTCGTGGTTCCAATGATCCTCAACCCAGCCGATTAGCAAGGCTTGGCCCTGCGGCGCCAGGCCGAAAACGCTAAGGAGTCGGCAAACCAGGCAACGCCATCGCCTCGCGCACAGGCCCGTTGTAAATCACTTCAAGCACGGATCGGCCATCAGGAGACACCAGGATTTCGGTCTCCACCGTGGGTGGGATGCCCAGTTGCCGCCAACCGGGCTGCTCTCCCAGAAAACGGAACGTGAAGCCTTTGCTGCCGCGGCTCACCAAGCAGGGCCCCCCACCTTGCTCAAACATGCAAGGGGCTGGCCGATAGACGCCAAGGCCGCCATTCAGCCTCTCCGCCTTCATCCTGGCCAGGTTCGCCGCTCGCACGGAGGGGTTGCCATCGCTCTGGGCCTGCGCAGGCAGGGTCTGGGTGGCTGCGACGGCGGCCCAGATCAGAGTGCCCACAACACACCTCTGCAGCAGGGGCTGGCGCAGCCTTGGCTTGGGCATGGAGAAGGCGGTTGCTGGGGAAGAAAGTTTGCCAGCAACCAGCAACCATCGGGCGATCCTCCCCGTTACGGATCCTCCTCCAGCCGCACCGGCTCCCAGGCCAGGGGGGCGAAGGTGGCGATCACCGCCCAGAGCGAATCCAGCTCGGCTTTGCTGCGGCCGCTGAATCCCAGCACCACCTGGTTGGCGGCGGCCTGCCAGTTCAGCTCGGTATCGTCGGTGTAAGCGCGCCCCCCACCGATGCGTTGGCCATCGCTGGTGGTGAGCAGCAGTTGATCCACCCGCCCATTGGGAATGCCCGATTGGGCGTGGATCTGCGTGATGGCCACCCCCGCGGCGAGTTCCAGGTCGCCGAGGTCGCTGCCACCTGCGCCGCCGCGGCTCTCGTTGATCCACTCGTCGGCTTCGCCGGCGGGCTCCTGGTGATAGCGCAGGCGAATTTGATCGATGCGATTGCCGGCGCGCATTCCCACCTGCACCAGGCGTCGCCGCCGGCGGATGGCGTTCTCCCGGTCCAGGTAGCGGAACGGCTCACCACCTCGCCCCCCCATGACAGGCCCATCGCTCAGCTGCACCTGCAACCGCGGACTGCCCGTTTGCAGCGCCTCCAACAGCGGCGGCGTCAACGGCGTGGAGGGCGACTGCTGATAGCGCTGGCAGAGCGCCTCGATCTCGCGGATATCGGCCCACAGGCGCTGGCGATTCGGCACCAACACCGGATCTGGCGGTACCCCATAGATCGCATAAGTGCCCTCCACCCAGTTGCACTGATTCACGATCTCCCGCAACCGCTGCCACTGCCGCAGCAAGCCCGGCGTTGAACCCTGACCACACAACAGGCTGCGGTTGTGAGCAACGGGCGCGAAGATCTCTCGCAACGCCGCCACCGCCTCATATCCCTTGGTCTGCACGGCCAACACCTCTGGCCTATCCAGCTCGATGGCACCGAAGCCACTGGCAAACTCCGCCATCGTGGCTTCCGTGATCTTCGGGGGATTGGCCAAGCCCGCGATCGACACCTGGCAGCTCACATTCACATTGGCTTCCTTGGCCAGAGTTTTCAAGTCGCGGCTGAAGCTGGGCCCAAGGCTCACCGTGCCAGTGCTCACCAGCAACTCGATGGCGGTGGCCACCTGCTTGGCTTGCTCGCGCGTTTGGGCATAGAGGGTGTAGACCCCCTGCATGTGGCCGCCAACCTCCACGGCCTGCACAAAGCTGTCGCCATAGGTGGCCACAAAGGCATCCAACGCCGCCCCGTCGCTTGGCAGCAGCAGATCCGGCTTGCAGGCCACGTCTTCGCAGGCCAGCGCCGCCACCACCCGCCGGGCCTGCACCACCAGCGAAACGCTGAATACCGTGGTGTGCAGGGATTCGAAAAACTCCTGGCGCGCCTTCAGCAAGGGCACCGGCCCGACGCCACCAGCCAATCCCGCGCTCCACTGCAGGGTTTGCTGCAATTCCGAGGCGCTGCGGCACACCTGGCTGGTCCAGCGGAAGGGCTCAGCCGTGGAGAGAGGCACCACCCGGCCCGTGAGAGCCAAATCGCGCTGAGCCGGCTCCCGCTCCAACTCGGGCACGCTCGCCAGGCAACTGCGACCGCGCAGCAGGGTTTGAAACGCACGCTCAACGGCAGGATCGGGCATGGGGGAAGCGTGGCGGAAGCGGCCACGGCGACGCGTTGATCTCCACTGTGGAGCGACCGAGCGGCCTGGCTGCGGCAGACGATGCGTTTCTTGCCGTTAAGTTTTCAAGCGTCTGCTGACGATGGGCGGCTCAGAGCCCCATCGGCACCAAGGCTTTCATCGCCAAGGGAGCCAGAAACTGCGCCAACCCCACGGCGCCGTTGAGCAGTGCCCCGCCCATGCCGTTGCCCGCGGCCTTTTTGCCGGGCGCTGCGGCCACCTGGCCCGCCGCCGCTTGGATCCGTTTGGCCTCCACCGCATCCCCCTGCCGGGCATAGAGCGCTGCGGCGTAATTGAGATCTTGCTGCGCCTCCTCCGGCTTGCCCTGCTCTGCCCGGCTCACGCCGCGAGCCAGCCAGGTGATCGCTGCTTCAGGGCTCTGGCGCAATGCCTCGCCAAACAGCCGCTCCGCCTCCGGCTGGCGCCCGGCCAGGGCCGCCGCCACGCCCGCGTTGTGCAGGGCTGCGTAACTCAACACGCCCGTCTCCAGGCCCTGAGCGCCCTCCCAGTGGCTCCGCTCCAGGGCCCCTGGATCGAGCTGGGCGCCGCTGAGATCGCTCTGGCGCAGATCTGTGCCCAGCAGCTGGGCGCCCCGCAGATCTGCGCCGCGCAACGAAGCGCCCTGCAAGCTCGTGAAGCGCAAATCCGCGCCCTGCAACACCGCGCCATCGAGCCGCGCCTGGCTCAAATTGGCCCGCTGCAACTTGGCGCCGCTCAGATCCGCGTCGCGCAGATCCGCCCACACCAAATCGGCATCCTGCAGGCGGCAGCCAACGCACTGGCGCCGTTCCAGCAACTTCAACACATCCCCTTCCGCTGCCAGGGCTCCGCCGCTGGTCAGGGCGGCCATCACAGCTGTCAGCCCCGCAGCCACCAAGGACAGGCGTTGTCTCCGCCTCTGGCTGAACGGGCTGGCGATTGGACTGCCCACTCCCCTGGCGCTGGCCATGGCCCTTGCACGGATGCACCCTCCTACTGCCTTCAGCCAGGTGGCGGCTGCGGGGAGGGACTCTCCAGCAGGCGGCCGCGCTAGGTTGAAGTGATGCAACTCGCCATGGCGCTGGCCACGGAAGCCGGCTGCGCTCTGGCCATCGGTCCCTACCCCCGCTTTCGCTACGACGGCAGCGGGGGCGGGGGCCTCGCCATCGCTGGAGAGCCGTTGGCAGACGGGTGGCAGCCCCTGGTGTTTGACCCTGCCACGCTCACCATTCCGCCGCTGAGCACCCGCACCACGCGCTTTTTGGGGCTGCCTCTGCCGCCGGGGCTGCAGATCGCCATCGCGCCCCAACAGCTGCAGGGCCGTTGGCATCCGCCCAGTGGCGCTGTGGAGCTGCTCTTCCTGGCCCGCTTTCGCCCCATGCTGGCCGCCAGGCCCGTGGCCCCGGATCTGATCGTGGCCACCCAGCTCGCCACCCATGCCGTGAGCAGCCGTCGCTATCAAACCGAGGGCCTGCCTCTGGATGGCCAGGGGCGGGGCGTGCTCGTGGGCGTGGCCACCGTGGAACCCACCGGGGAGGGCTGGGTGGACCGATTTCTGGGCTTGCCGGATGAGGCGCTGGCGGTGCTCCGCTGCCAGCTGAAACCAACCAATCACTGATCCCAACAGAGGTTGGCAAATTCACGCAATGTCATCCAAAAGGTGCAAAGCCGCAGGAGTGATTCCGGTGTTTGCCCCCTCCAGAGCGGCAACGCCGTGGACCATCGATTCCTGCGCCGTGATCGGGGCTGCAGTGAGTACCCACCTCGGCCCGGATGATGTGCTCTGCCGCGTCGCCCGCCGCCTTTCTCCAGCCAGGGCTCCTGAAGGAGGAACCCGCCGATCTGATGCGCTACCGCGACCGAGACGCGCCAACGGACAACAGCTGCAGGGAGATGGCCAACGCCCCTCCGTGAAGGCGGTGGCCCTACTCTGCGGCTACAACCAGCCCGGCCACTTCGCCAAGGATTTCAAGCAGCTCTTCGGCATCAGCCCCGGCGAAGCGCGCCGCCGCTGATCGGCTCGAAAGGCTTGGCCACCCGCTGCCAGCGCCGCAGCAGACGCTGCCGTCTGCGGCGCAGCTCCCTCACGCCAGAGCTCCCACGGGGCTGGCCGGGGCTCGGGCCAAAGCGTTGGGCCTCGTAGTGAGCCACAAAGGCCCCCAGCTCCGGCTCCAATTCGGGCCAGCGCTGCCGCAGCCGGCTCGCCAGCTGGGGCAGCGTTTCGCCAGGCAACGGCAGCCAGCCCTGGCGGGCGAAGGTCAACAGGCAGCGATCAAGCTCGCGCCGCAGCGGATCACCAACCCCGCGGCGCCGCAGCCAAGCGAGCAGCCCCAACCCACCCGTGAGCGACAGGGCCACCGCCCCGAGCACCAACACCCCCAGCCCATCGCGTCGCACGCCCAACAGGCGGTTGAGCAACGCCTCCTGGCTGCGAGCGTCGTAGCCCAGCCACCAGCGGGTCCAAGCCAGATCCAGGCCCCACCACTGGCGCACCACCCAGTTCAGACCGCCCTGCTCCGCCGCAGCCACCGGCTCCGCCGACGCGATGGCGTCCCCCACCCAGCGGCTGGGATCCACCCCCACCCAACCGATCCCCTCGATCCACACCTCGCTCCAAGCGTGGGCGTCGCTCTGGCGCACGTCCAGGTAGCCCGGGCCGCTCAGCGGTTGCACCCAAGTGCCCCCCTGGTAGCCGCTCACCACCCGGGCCGGCAAGCCCGCAGCCCGCAGCAAGGCGCTGGTGGCACTGGCGAAGTGACCGCAGAAGCCCTGCTGCCGCTCGAACAAAAACACGTCCAAGGGCGCTGTGGTCGGCAGGAGCCCCGGCTGGCGGGTGTAGCGGAAGGGTTGGCCGCGCATCCAGCGCTCCACTTGCTGGAGCCGCGCCAGCGGTGGCCCGGAGGCCCAGCTACGGCCCAGGGCCTCCAAGCGGGGGTTGCGCCCCGGGGTGAAGGCCAGCAGCTCAGGGGCGGGCCGCGCCTGCTGCCAGGGCCGCTGGGATCCTTCTGCTGTGATGGCGTAGGCGCGCCGCTGGCCCCTGGTGCCGCGGTGCACCAGCTCCCCCTGGGCCGTGGCCCGCAGCTGGCGGCTGCTCGGGCTGCCGGCTCCATCCCAGGGCACCCTCTCCAGGGGGCCGGGCTCACTCAGCCACACCTGGCTGAGGGGGCCGTTGCCCTCCTGCGCCTGCTGCCACCCCCGCAGCTCCAGGAGCGGATCCTCCGGCTGCACGGTCCAGCGCTCGCCATCAAACCCCTCGTGCACCAGCACCCGCCACTGGCGAGCTGCGGGTGGCGGCGGCTGCCCTGCGGCAAACGACACCCGGGCCGCAGGAGCCGAGTTTGTGGCCAATGCCGCGATGCTGCCTGGCTCGAGGGTGTCGCTCAAGCCCGTCACCGCCGCCGAACCCCATCCCCCCGGCATCACGCCGATGGGGGGCAGCCTTGGCACGAGCAGAAACAACACCAAGGCCAGGGGCATGGCCGCGATCACCACCCCAACGCTGCGCCGCAGCAGCACCCCCCAGTGGGCCCCGGCTCCCACCTCCAGGGCCAACAAGCCCGCCAGGGCCACCACCACCACCGCCCCCTGCAGCAGGCTGCCCGCCAGATCGGGCTGCAGCGCCGCTTGCAAGCCGGCGCTCAACAGCTGCAACAGACACACCAGCCGTCGTTCTTGCAGCTGACGGGCCTCCCACAATTTCAGGCCGCTGAGCAGGGTGAGCAGGATCGCCAGGCTGCTCAGCAAATCGACGGGCCGCACCCCCAACAAACCCACCCCCAGCAACCCGAAGGCAAGCCACTGCAACCGAGCTGACACCAAACGGCGACTCATGGAGCCTCCGCCAACAACATCAGGCAGCGGTCGCGGTGGGCCAGTCCCTCCCCGGGACCGATGACCATCCCTTGCCAGAGCAGGCCATAGGGCGTTCCCTGGCGGTGCAGCCGGCAAAGCTTCTCGCTGAGGTGCTCGAGGGCCTGCTCCCGCGGCAGGGAGGGCTCCAGCGCCAACAGCAGCGGCTGGGGAACCGACGCAGCAAAACGCTTCACCAGCGCCCCCCGGCCCTGGGCCAGCAACTTCCAAGCCAGGCGGCTGGGGCTGTCCTGCGGCCGCCTGGGGTGCAGGTCGTGCCAAGCATCCCCCTCAACTGCCAAACGCTCGACCCTGCCCATCTCCAGGCCCAGCTGCTCAGATCCCTCCACCTCCCGCACCGGGCCGGGTTTGCGGGCGGGAGCGATCAACTGGCGCTGCGGTGGTTGCCAAATGCTCCAGCACACAAACAGCCCGAGGGGCGCCGTGCTCCACAGCCGCAATGGCCCGGGCCGCTGCAGGCCACGGATCCTTGGCCGCCATGGCAGGTCCAGCAGGTGTTCACCGGGTCGGAGCACGCCAGCAGCCAGTGGCTCCTCCCCCCCATCGCGCACACCGGCCGCGCCCTGCCACTGCAGCTGGAGACCCTCACAGAAGGCCGGGCAACGCAGGCTGAGGGGGTAGGGCACGCTTTCCTCTGCAAAGCCCCAGGCGGGGGTGGCGCAGCTCACCTGCAGCCCGTGCAGGTTGAAATGGGTGAGGTGCAAGGCCAACAACCACAGGCCGAGCATCAAAAAAGCCAGAAGCAAGGGGCCATTGGCCTGGGTCTGAACCCCGACGAGCAGCAGCAGCGCCACTCCCCCAAGCCAGAGCCAGCCCAGGCCCGTGGGCAGGATGTAAAGGCTGCGCAAGCCCAGCCGCAGGGTCGCCCCCTGTCTCGGCGGCAGGTGGGTGTTCAGGCGCTTCAGAAGGTCCATGGGGAGGTGAGAGCCATCCTCAGCGCAGGGCCTGAACCGACGCCTGCAGCGCCCCGCTCAGCTCCTGCCCATCGCCCCGGGGCTGGCCGCCATCCATGCGGTGCTCGGCCACCGCCGGCAACACCGCTTGCACATCATCGGGCGTGACATGGCTGCGCCCCGCCAGCAGGGCCCAGGCGCGGGCCGCCGCCAGCAGGGCCAACCCCGCCCGCGGCGACAGGGGCAGGCCGCCCAGACCCTGCTGGCGGCTGCGGGCCAACAGATCCAACACGTAATCCAGAAGGGGGCCACTGCAATGCTGCCGCTGCACCGCCTCCTGCAGGGTGAGCAGATCCTCCGGCCCCAAGCCAACAGGGACGGCCTCCGGGTGGAGCGCTTCGCCCTCCAACAGGGCCCGCTCAGCGTCGCGGCTGGGGAAACCAAGGCTGAGGCGCATCAAAAAGCGATCCAGCTGGGCTTCCGGCAGCGCATTGGTTCCCCCTTGATCCAGACCGTTCTGCGTGGCGATCACAAGGAAAGGCGCCGGCAAGGGGTGGCTCACTCCGTCCACACTCACCCGGCCGGCGGCCATGGCTTCCAATAGAGCGCTTTGGGTGCGGGGGGAGGCGCGGTTGATCTCATCCGCCAGCAGCACCTGGCAGAAGAGGGGGCCGCTCTGGAAGCGGAAGCGGCTTGTGGCGGCCTCCCACACGTTCACCCCGGTGAGATCGGCAGGCAACAGATCGCTGGTGAAACTCACCCGGCGAAACTCCAGGCCAAAGCTGCGAGCCAGCGCTTCGGCCAGGGTGGTTTTGCCTGTGCCGGGCCAATCTTCAATCAGCAGGTGTCCCCGCGCCAAGAGGCAGGCCAGGGCGAGTTTCACCTGATGCTCCTTGCCGAGCAGCACCTGGCTGATAGCGGCGATCACAGGCTCCAGGGAGGGAATGCACAAGGGGGGGGAGCTCAAGGGATCAGGGGGCAAAATGCGCTTGGTGCTGTTTAGTGGATTTTGCCCTGCACTGCTGATGCAGTCCGCACCCCACGGTGGCAACCGGGCGGCCATCGCCCGCTGTCTCGGCTGCCGCCCCGCTGACCTCCTCGATCTGAGCGCCTCGCTGGCGCCCTTCGGCCCGCCTGCCCCTCTGCGAGCCCTCCTGATGGAGGCTCTGCTCGGTGGCTTCAACTCCCCCCTGCGTGACTATCCCGACCGGGCCTTCACGGGTCTGCGGCAGCGGATCGCCCGCCTGCATGGCGTGGAGCCCGAGCAGGTGTTGCCCGGAAACGGCGCCGCCGAACTCTTCACCTGGGCGGCCCGGGATGGGGCCGCCCTTGGCACCAGCCTCCTGCCGGTGCCGGGTTTTGCCGACTACGGCCGCGCCCTGGAGTGTTGGGGGGGAACCTGGCGGCCCTGGCCCCTGCCGCTGGCCTGGGGGTCGGCCTTCCCCCAAAGCTTTCCCCTGCAGATTTCTGAGGAGGCAGGGTGCGCTGCTGTGCTCTGGCTCACCAACCCCCACAACCCCACCGGCCAACTCTGGAGCCGCGCCTCCCTGGAGCCCTTCCTGCAGCGCTTCTCGCTGCTGATTGTAGACGAGGCCTTCCTGCCCCTCAGCCCAAAAGGCGAAGCCGAGTCGTGTCTTCCCCTGGTGGCCCATCACCCGAATCTGGTGGTGATCCGCAGCCTCACCAAGCTCTATGGCCTGGCCGGCCTGCGCCTCGCCTATGCGGTGGGCGCGGCCGAGCGGCTGCAGCGGTGGGCCCGGTGGCGCGATCCTTGGCCCCTCAACGGCCTGGCGGTGGCCGCTGGGGAGGCCCTGCTGGCCGATGCGGCGGCCTACCGGCGCTGGTGCGAGCGGGTGCAGGGGTGGGTGAGGCGAGAGGGGACGGCCCTGGAGGCGGGCTTGGCAGCGCTGCCAGACCTTGTGCCCCTGCCCTCGGCGGTGAACTTCCTGCTGGTGCGCGGCCGGGCTCAGGGCGGGGATGGGGCTCCGCAGTCTCTGGAGCCGCTGCGGCAGGCCTTGCAATCTCGCCACCGCATCCTGGTGCGCGATTGCCGCTCCTTCCACGGTCTCAACGACAGTTGGCTGCGCATCGCCCTCAGCGATCGGCGCGGCCGCCGGCGGCTACTCGGAGCCCTGGCCCGAGAGGGCGCCGCCGCTCAGCGGGCGTAGGCACGGGTGTAGGGGTGCACGGCAGGGTCGCTGCGCAATTGCTCGGGACTGAGCCAACGCAGCTCCTGGTGCTGCCCATCGGCGCGCATCGCAGGGGGGTGCGCCAGCCGCACCCGATAAGCCAAAACAACGTAGTGGGTGGTGATGGCCTCGGCTTCAGCGAAATTGGTGGTGTAGTGGTGCTCGTAGACCCCATCCAAGCGGCAGTCTTCCAGCCCCAAGCCCAGGGCCAGCTCCCCTTCCGAAATGCGGCGCAGGGCAACAGCCAGCGCCTCCCCCTTGCGCACCCGCCCGCCGGGCACAAACCACCAGCCGCGGGCCGGCTGATTGCGGCGCAGGCCCACCAGCAGGTTCCCCTCTCCATCTTCGACAAGCAGATCGATCGCCACGAGCGGCGCATCCCGCACCACCGCCAGAAAGGCTTCAGGGCTGAGCATGCAAGGGCCAGAGGATTCGCCCCAGAGCCTGCCGCACGGAGCCACCGGCAACAAATCCCCCCACTAACCTCAGGCGGCAGCCGGAACCGTGCCATGCCCCTGCCCGCAGGACCCACGAGCTGGGCGCCCTGGCAGCTGATCCAATGGATCCGCTCCCCCTACGCCTTGATGCGCCAGTGCGCAGCCACCTACGGGGAGGTGTTCAGCCTGCACGTCGGCTATGGCTTGAAACCCCTGGTGTTCTGCTCTGATCCCGAGGGGCTGCGGGTGCTGTTGGGCAACGATGAGGGACCAACGATCACGGCCCCGGGGGAGCTCAACCGCTTTTTCGAACCCCTCCTTGGTCCCCAATCGGTGATCGGCCTGAGCGGAGAGCCCCACCGGCGCATGCGCCAGCTGCTGATGCCCCCCTTCCACGGGGAGCGGATGCGCTCCTACGGCGAGGTGATCAGCGCCATTGCCCAGAGCGAGGCCAACACCTGGCGCAGCGGGGCGCCGATCGAGGTGCGCTCCGCCATGGCACGGATTTCGCTGCTGGTGATTCTGCAAACCGTGTTTGGGCTGCGGGAAGGACCGCGCATGGACCGGTTGGCGAAGAGCTTGGTCGACCTGCTGGAGACCGCCAACCAACCCCTGAGCACCCTGCTGCTGTTTTCCAACCTGCTGCAACTCGATCTGGGGCCGATCAGCCCCTGGGGCCGCTTTCTGCGCAAGCGGGAGGTGATTGATGCGCTGTTGTTTGAGGAGATCGCCGAGCGCCGCGCCGAATCCGATCCGCAGCGCGACGACATCCTCAGCCTCCTGCTCGACGCTCGCGACGAAGAGGGCCAGCCGCTCACCGATCGCGAGCTGCGCGATGAACTGCTCACCCTGCTGGTGGCGGGCCATGAAACCACCGCCACGGCGTTGAGCTGGGCTCTCTATTGGCTGGCCACCCGACCTGAGGTGCAGGAGCGGCTGCGCCAAGAGCTCACTGACGCCATCCCGTCTGCAGACGGGCCGATCGAGCTCTCCGCCCTCTTGCGGTTGCCTTATCTCCAGGCGGTGTGCAACGAAACCCTGCGCATCTATCCGGTGGCCATGCTCACTTTCCCCCGCCGCCTGGAGGTGCCCCTCACCCTGGCGGGCCACAGGCTGGAGCCCGGCACGGTGGTGCTGGGCTGCATCTACCTGGCCCACCGGCGGCCCGAGGCCTACCCGGAGCCGGAGCACTTCGATCCGGACCGGTTCGTTTCCGGCAGCTTCGGCCCCACCACCTTCCTGCCCTTCGGCAGCGGCAGCCGGCGCTGCATCGGCATGGCCTTCGCGCTGCTGGAGATGAAGGTGGTGCTCGCCCAGCTTGTGGCCAGCCACCAGCTGGAACCGGATCCCTCCACCCCCCAGCCCGTCACCCCCGTGCGGCGGGGCC
>JBJTWN010000237.1:0-64763 GCA_046081785.1 Cyanobium sp. | reverse complement strand
GCCTGCGGAGCCAGGCCTTAGCCCTCACCTGATCTTGGCGATGAAGACATAATCCACATCTCTTAAGACAATGTAAAACTCTTCAGCAGTTGCACCTGAAAGCTATAGTTGATTTAGTTTGTAGAAAATTAGGAGGCTTGTATGCAGAGCAGCAACGCAACTCCACTGAGACTTGGAGGGCTTCACCTTTCAGACAAAAACGGAACAGTTTTGACGGGTGATTTTCTCACTTCTCCTGAAGCAGGATCTAGACGTAGTGCCTCTTTCATGGGAGATGAAAGACTTTTTGTTGGCATTTTTCCTACAAGCGGCGCAGAAACCCCAACTGTTTTACTCGAGGTTGCAGAGGGGAATGTTTCTTACCGAACCGTCCCAGGAGAGATTACGATTTCAGGTAGTTTCTTTGCAGCCCAGCCCAAGGACCTAAGTATTGGACAACGCTTTATCTATCGTGGTTCTCTTGCGTTACCCATTAAGAAGCCAGACGAAAAAGACCTCGCCGAGGGGTACGAAGTAGCTTCCACGGGAGCTGCTTCGGACTATACAAATAATAATGCAATACTCAGAAATGAACCTTATCTTGAACCAAAAATCCTAACGTTAAGGACCAAAGGAAAAGACAATACATCCCTTACCGTGAATGGAGAATTTGTTCCTAAATTTGGAGACGAACGTTTTCGGTTCATAAACACACTCTTAGGCAGAGATGACTACACTGTAACCTATAATGAAACAAAAAAACTATAGGGTCAATTCCCAAGTTAAACGTGAATAGGGATTTTACGATTCCTAGTTTTTTTTCTGACTACAAGCTGGAAGTTGGAGATTCCAAAGCGGAGTTCGGCCCTTTTGATGATTCTAAATATGCGGTTCGCTTAAGTGGTGACTTCAAACTTAAAAAAGAAGGAAAAGATACGTTTGCAGGAAGACTAAATATTGCCAGTCCAAATTTTATCCAGTTTGGAAGCGACGGCTTCCAACTAAAAGGTTCTGTGGAATTAAACAATATACTCATATGGCCGGTCTTTCTCCTCAAGAAAGCATCATTCGAAGGTGATACCAAAGATCTTCTAAAGAGTCTTGAGGTTGCAGGCGAAGTTGGTCTGGCTACTACCATGCTTGATTTTAGACCAACTAAGGAAACTAAGGATCCCGCTCGCTCCTTAGCAGTAACCGTAGGTATTAATGACGGGAAATTAAATAAAATAGCCTTCAATGGCCAGGGCCTCAAATATCAATTATGCTCCACACCTTATGTCTTGACAGGAGGCAATTTTATTGTAAATGAGATTGCCACCAATCAACCGACAAAAGTCGGTGCAGGCGTAAGCTTTGAATCTATCATAAAGCTCAATAAAGAACCAAAAGTTAAAGCAAGTGTAGATGCAGAATTCTCCCTCCAAGCCATGGGAATTAATGGCAAAGTTGAATTACTCCCTGGCTTTAAGAATGAAATCTTGGGCATTAATGGATTTGCAACCGCAAACGGTTCCCTTAAGGTAGATTGGAGCAACAAGACTCTGTCCGGTAAGTCTGAATTTGATATATTGTCTAAATTCTTGGTCGGAAATGTGAGTTTTGCAGCGGACTCTAATTTCAATTTTGGTTATATAGGTCAGCTAAAAGCGAGTGTACCTGCCAAAATTCCCTTGATTGGAGGACAATATCTGGGAGAAGTAGGATCTGCTATTCAGTACATCAACGACAATGATAAAACCAATGATTGGGGGGCCACCTGGGCCGGGATCAATTTCCTCGGCATTCGGAAACAGTTTGGAGCTAAAGTTGTATTCGATGGCAGTTATAAATCTATTGGAGCTGATGATATTGCTACGGTCAAAGCTGAAGTGGGTGGCACGATCAAGGCGATCAGCGAAGGGACTTTGAAGAAGGGCATTTCAACAACGAAACAGGAAAAGAAATATTTGCCTGTTAGCATTGATTTCAGTGGGGGTGTAGATACAGATTCGCAATTTATCGCCATTTCCTCAAGCGTAAGATTTGACGAAGTAAACGATCCCAAAACTTGGGAATGGTCTAATAATAAATACCTTCAAATCATGACTAGGGATAAACGACGTGACGGAACTCTCCATAGAAATAGCTACCGTATACCTCCTTTTTCGGAATTTGTTGAAGATGTTGCTGAGTATATCCCTGCGTTATCCAGCAAGTCCACTGCTTTTTACGTCATAGATCTGGATAAGTTTAAACTAAAAACAGGCAGTGACTTTGCAGGTATTGCAGGAGTGCAACCTGCGCGTATCCCAAACAATAAAGATCTATTTTCACTAAACTCAACACTTTATAAAGTTACGGAGACCCCTGACATTACCCTCACGGTTCAAAGCCTTGAATGGCTACTAAAGCCAAGTTCCCCCTCAGGTAAGATAGCATATCACTTATCTGGAATTATCACATCTCCCATTGGTGAAGATGTCAATAAAGCCTTTGATGGCGATATTAATACTAAGTACCTCAATAAAAGCAAAGAAAATTCAGGAATTCTCGTTACCTACAATAAACTCACTAGAATTAAAAGTTTTGCAATCACAACGGCCAATGATTTCTCTGAGCGAGACCCAGCTTCCTATGTATTATCCGGCCGCAACAGTAATCAGGAAGAATGGAAAGAGATAAGCGCTGGTTCGTTAAGTTTGCCAACAGAGAGACGCACACCGGGGCGAAGAGTTTTTATTAACAATACAGAGGATTTTCTTCAGTACCTCATTTATTTCCCAAAACTCAAGGACTCTACAATCGCCAATAGTCTTCAGTTGGCGGAGTTGAGCTTATTTGAAACCACTCCTCTTGACAACCAACAACCAAGTTTGCCCTCAAGTATGATAGCGTTATTTAATATACCTTCTCCTGTTGATGAAACTGTTGATAAAGCCTTTGATGGTAATGTTAGCACCAAATGGTACGTTCCACCCTACAATAAGGTAACACCTGGAATTGTCGTTACTTACAATACACCCACTGTAATTCGAAGCTTTACAATTACCACAGCCAATGACTTTTCTGAGCGAGACCCAGCTTCCTATGAATTAGAGGGTCGCAACAATGATTCAGACCGCTGGGAGCTCATAAATAAAGGCTTTTTAGATTTACCAACAAAAAGGTTCACAGAAGGAAAACGTATTGTTATTAATAACGAAACAGGTTTTTCTCAATAAAAAATCATTTTTCCAACGGTCAGAGATGGTAAGTCCAATGAGGGTCTGCAATTAGCTGAATTGAACTTATTTGAATTAGCAAGGTTGAGCTTGTTTGGCTATACTTCGGCTCCAACGTTGACGGGCTCAGCCCAATTGTTAATGGCTTCAGACCCAATTTTATCCGTATCCCGAGGAGCTGATGTCGCAATAAAATATGATGCTTGTGACTCCGACTCGGACGCTATCATAAGTTTCTATTACGACACTGATGGAGTTAATGCCAATGGAATATTTATTGCCACAGGAATTCAGGAGAAGGATGGTGTGGGAACATTCACTTGGGACACAAAAGATGTGCAAACAGGAACTTATTATGTTTATGCAGTGATAGATGATGGTGGCAACGCCCCAACATACTCATATCTTCCTGATCCAATTCGCATTCTTGACCCCGAGGTCTTGCCCCAGGTGCAAGGTGTGACAGGAAAATGGTCTGGTGATAATTCGGTAGAACTGAATTGGGAAGCAATTCCTGATATAGGAGTTGTATATTACGTTGTTTCTTACACACACATTGCTTCAGGTGATCGCAACGAAGAGGAAGAATCCGGTTCGTTTGAAATTACTGATGACACTCGTCTTCGTCTGACAGGATTGAAATCTGGTGATTACTACCGCTTCATTGTGCAAGCAGTCAATATTGCGGGGGAAGAAGGATTACCTAGTGATCCTATAGCTGTCCTGGTGGGCGATCGTTACACAGCTCCTTTAGAAATAGATGAGTGGGAATTTTTGGCGCATGCCAGTGATATGTATATCTCAGATTTGTCCCTAAACCAAGACCAACAGGCCAAGTTGTTACGAGGCCCAGAAGGGGCGGTGATCAAAGATGGCAAATTTATTTGGGATGTTCCAGTGGAGATTGGTCGAGGAATGTATGAGGTCTCAATCCGAATTTCGGATGTATTTGGTAACGAAGCCACCCTGGATCGGCGCTTATTGGTAAGCGATCGCATTAGTGAACCCAAACCCTCTCCTACCTACAGCTACACCACTAGCGCTAATGCGATCGATGAGGGCTCATCCCTCGCTATTGGGGTGTTCACCACCAATGTGACTCCAGCCTCCCCCCTCTACTGGCGCTTTGGCGGCACTGGCATCACCGCCTCAGACTTTTCCGATGGTCTGTTAGAGGGATCCACCGTGATTGGCATCGATGGCCGCTCCGCCTTCTCCAAGGCCATCGCCGCTGATGCCGCCAACGATCCTGATGAAACCCTCGAACTGCGTTTCTACAACGATGCTGCCCGCACCCAGCAGGTGGGTTCCACCGTTAGCGTGCTTCTCAGGCAGACCATCATCGGGCTGATCACTGACGCCAGTGACAACCTGACCGGCACCAACGCCGCTGAAACCCTCATCGGGGTGCCCAGCGGCTCCACGCTCCGCGGTCGAGGATCTCTCGATCGGCTCACCGGTGGGGGAGGCGATGACCTCTTTGCGCTAGGTGATGCCACAGGGCGCTTCTACGACGATGGCACCCCAGGGCTGGGCAGTGCTGATCTGGCTCTGGTCAGAGATTTCAACGCCGGTGATCGCATCCAGCTCCACGGCCTCGCTACCGACTACCGCCTCATCAGCGGCCGCTACGCCGGCGTGGCCGGCCTGCGCATCGATGCCCTCTCACCCACACCTGAGGCTATCGGCTTTGTGCAGGGTGCCACCTTGGCGTCTCTAAACCTGACCAATGCCTCACAATTTCTGTTCGTTTGATCTGCATCCCTTTCCTGTTCCTTCCATGAAAACTTCCTTTCGTTTGGCTGCTACTGCTGTTCTCGCCAGCACAGCAGCTTCCCTTCTCGTCTCCACACCAGCCCAGGCTGCTGTCGTCAACGTTGGTGGTGTTCTCTACGACGTGACGGTTTTGGAAACCTCCTACACCGCATCAACTAGTTCATTTCAACTGCCTCCCCTTGGCCAAATGCCCTGGTGGGGAAGCCAACCCACGGCGGATGACTTTGCTGGACAAGTCTTCACCGCACTGGGTGAAGGCTCGACAGCCGGCTACGGACTTCTCTTCGCCTATTCCTACAACGCTTCTATCAATGAAGTGATGGGCAGCCTCCAGGACCTCAGCGCGCCAGGTTCCTTCATTGATGGCACTCCCCCGGCCGGCGCCACCGTGAAATACGCCATCGCCACAGCACCCGTTCCAGGGCCGCTGCCCCTCTTTGGCGCGGCAGCGGCCTTTGGTTGGTCCCGCCAGATCAGAAGACGCATTCGGATCCGCTGAGCGCCTCACCCCAGTCGCTTGCGCAGCGCCAACAGCAGCTTCTCAAACTCCCCCGGCAAGGGCGCCTCAAAGCACTGCCGCTCCCCGCTGATTGGATGATTCAGCCCCAAGGCCACCGCATGAAGGGTCTGACCCGGTAGCTCTACGGGCAGGCGCCGGGCCCGGGAATACACCGGATCGCCCACGATCGGGTGCTGGATGTGGGCGCAGTGCACCCGGATCTGGTGGGTGCGGCCTGTGTCCAGTTGGAAGCGCAGCAGGGCGTAATCCCCCAGCCGCTCCACCACTTGCCAGTGGGTGCAGGCATGGCGGCCGGAGCCATCGTTCACCACCGCGTATTTCTTGCGGTCGGCCGGATGGCGGCCAATGGCACCCACAATCGTGCCGGAATCGGCGGCGGGCTGGCCGTGCACCACCGCCAGATAATCCCGGCTGGCGATGCGCTTTTGAATCTGCGCCTGCAGCTTCACCAGTGCCTCCTGGCTCTTGGCCACCACGATGCAGCCGCTGGTGTCCTTATCCAGGCGGTGCACGATGCCAGGCCGCAGCTCGCCGCCGATACCCGGCAGGTCCGGGCAGTGGTGCAGCAGGGCATTCACCAGGGTGCCGTCCTTGTTGCCCGGCGCCGGATGCACCGTGAGGCCCGCCGGCTTGTTGAGCACGATCAGGTGGGGATCCTCAAAGAGCACATCCAGGGGGATCGCCTGGGGGATCAGGTAGGGGAGAGGCTCGGGCGGCGGCATCCAGAGCTCCACCTGATCGCCCTGGCGCAGGGGTGTCTTGGCCCGGCCCGTGACGCCGTTCACCCGCACGCAGCCCGCCTCGATGAACTTCTGGATGCGGGCGCGGCTCTGCTCCGGCCGCTGGGCCACCAGCCAGCGATCCAGTCGCATCGGCAGAGGCTTGAGGTAGGTGAGGCGAAGCAGGTCGCCTTCGCCCTCGCCAAAGCCATGCATGAACGCGGTGCTTGAGAACGTCTCATTGAAGAGTTTAAGCTGCTGGCGGATCGATAATGTTGGCCTTTAACCATCCCTTGAGAAGGGCCGAGGCGATCAACTTCAACATCGGCTTGCCCACACTCTCTCGCACACCCTTGAACAGGTTGGCTGGTAAGAGCTGTAGAACACTTGTTGGTATGTGATTGGAAAAATGATCTTGCCACCACTGCGTTGCTGCTTCGTCGATCTCATGTTTAATATTTTCATCGGCCCGCTGTAAATAGGTATCATTGATGTAGTCAATCAAATTGTTCAGACGATCCATGAGTTGTTTTGCTATTTCTTTGCGAGTGGAGGGGCGCACTTCCCGCATCAGCAGGTGAAGATCTTTGAGCTCATCGTGCTGGCTGTCTGGGCTGTCCGCAATAGTCCTCATGAGCGATTTTGCGTCATTCCAGGAGTTAAGATTGCGATTCAAAGTTAAGCTCCAATTCAGTCTTTCTTCATCTGCCATATTGAGATCTGTGTCATTGCGACCAACGACCCATCCAATCTCAGGCATGGCTCCTGGCGCTTCAGGGTCGAAATTGATCAGTTGTTTCTCGAAAGCTCTTTTCAGCTGATTGCGGGCTGTCTCACGGCCGATATTGTAATCGTAGGCTCGAAACTTTTGCTCTAAGAACCCGGAAAAAGCGGAGAGTATATCGCCTACCAAAGTAGAATCCTTCGATGTTATCGTCAGCAAGCGGTCGGCAATACCAGCCTCGCGGCCAAGTCGTTCCATGACAAAGTCCTGAAACTGAGCTTGCTGGACAACAGCTCCAACCAGGGCGAACAATGTTTGTAGTAGATCTTCTCTTTCCGAAGTGATAGAACCCACGGAAGCTGCCTTCGGCCCTGGTTTGATCAGCAGATAGAAGCGATTTGAATCCTGTGGACTCTCCAGCAGGGCATGGGCTAGACCAACCGGCTCATTCTCAAATACCCCGCCATCTGTGTAGAGAAAATTGCCATCTCGATTCACAAACCTGTTGTCCGGCTGGCTGAGCCCAAAGCCCGAGCGTGTGATCTTGCGCAGTGGAAATGCCAAAGGAAATGCCCCTGAGGAGATCCCCGCCTCCCGCAGCATGCCCCAAGTCATGTCCCCAGCCGCCTGCCAATGGAGAGAACCAGTGGCGGCATCTGGCACCAGAGCCAGCTCCTGGAGGCTGGAGGTGCTGTCCGGCTTGCGTTCCACCTCACACATCAGCTGATCCTTGAAACGTGTGTAGCCAAAAGGGGGGTCGCCTGTGGTGGGAATTTCATACTTGTAGCCGTTCATGTTGGCCATGGCGATGCCAACCCTCAGGCGGTTGGCTGCTGCGGGATGCTGACCCAGGCTGCCGCTTCCGTTCTGCTCTTTCAGAGTCTCCTCGGATACCAGAAGCTGATTGGCGATCGACTCAATAATGTGGATATCAAGCAAAGATCTCTTTTGATCCCCTTTCTTGTTCTGCAATAGGGGGATAATATCAATCATCTCCACCCATGCTTTGTAGAGTTTATTATCGTAGGGGCTTCGAAGACTTCCATCATCATAGAGGAGGTTCTGGGCTAGAATCGCGGCAGTCATGCCTCCAGCGGAAGCACCGGTGATCTTGTCAATTTTGATTTGTTGGTGCTCATCCTGCTCTCTCTCATTGTGCCTGGCAATGGCTTCTAGCACCTCATACATCACGCCGGCTTCATAGCTCCCCAGGGACACCGCTCCACTAATCACGATGGCGAGTTTCTTTGCCATGGCAGCTGGCTCGATCAAGATTGATTACATCCAATCAAGGGAAACGAGAGACCCCCTGGCTCAGGGTGCTGCAGTGTTGTGAGGGATTGTCATGCATGTCGGCGGCAACTCCAGCGCCATCGACCCCAGCCGGCCGCAGCGGAAGTCGTCGAGGAGGCGTTGCGCCATGCGAAGCCGATCGCCGCTGGTGTGACGGCTGGCGGCACGCTCCAGCCAGGCCTCGCCGTCAGGGGCGGCCGGCGCCACGGCCACGCCAAAGCGGCTCTCCAGCCCAGCCACCTCCACTCCTGCCAACGGTTGAGCAGCAAGGGCCACAAGCCGGCGCAAAAAGGCCAGCGCCACGAGTTCCGTGTCGTAGGCCGCCTCGCCTATGTCGTCACAGATGGCGAGCAGCAGGGCCGCCCGTTGATCCTCCAGCTGGGGCGGCAGCACCCCGGGGGCATCGAGCAGATCCAGCGCCTGGCCCAGGCGCACCCAACGCAGGCTGCGGGTGACCCCGGGCCGACGGGCGCTCTCCACCACCCGCTGGCCCACCAGCCTGTTGATCAGGGCCGATTTGCCCACATTGGGAAACCCCAGCACCAGAGCCCGCACCGGCCGGGGCCGCATCCCCCGCGCCCGGCGGCGATCGTTGAGCGCCTCACCCGCCTGAATCGAAGCCTGCTGCAGCGCTTTCACCCCCGTGCCGGCCTTGGCGTCACACCACAGGGGGCTGCCCTGGGAGCCGATCGGCCTCTGGCGAAACCAGGCCTCCCATGCCTGGCGCGCCGCGGGTGGCACCATGTCCATCCGGTTGAGCACCAACAGATGGGGCTTGCCCCGAATCCAGCGGCCCAGCCGCGGATGGGCGGTGGCCAGCGGAATGCGCGCATCCCGCACCTCGATCACCAAATCCACCTTGTCGAGGTTGGCGCTGAGCGCCTGCTCGGCCTTGGCGATGTGGCCGGGATACCACTGGATGAGCGGCTGGCCGGCCCCTTCCGTCGACGTGGCGACTCCGGCCAAAGGGGGCGGCACCATCAGGGCACCACCATCACAGGGCAGGGGGCCAGCTGGATCACCCGGGCGGCCGTGCTCTGCTGATCCTCTTCCAGGCTGATGCCCCGGGTGCCCATGATGATCAGATCGGCATTCACCTCATCGGCCACATCGCCGATCACAAAAGCGGGCTTGCCTGCTCGCTCGAAGACATCACAAGCCAAGCCCGCCTGTTCGAAGCTGGCCCGCGCCTGCTCCAACAGCTGGGTGACCGCGGCCGGATCATGCATGGCCCCCTCCTCCTCTTCCACCACGGAGAGCAACACCACCCGGCTGCCGTGCCTTTGGGCCAGCTGGATGGCCACCGCGGCCGTTTCCATCGTCTGGCGGCTGTTGTCGATGGGGAACAGAACGGTGTCGAACATGACAGGGGAGGTTGGCTTTCAATTTCTAGCGCCCGCCGCCCAGGGAAGACCAAGGGGAAGACCCAACCGGCGCTGGCCCGTAGACCACGAGGCTGGCGGGCCGACGTGCTGCTCATGCGCACGAGCCAGCGGCGACGGCTCTGATGGGCTCCGCGGCTTTGGATTGGGAAGGTTCTGTGAGGATGGGTGGCTGAGGGGTTAATCTCCCCCCGCCTTCTCCCTCCACCCGCAACCATGGCCAAGCGTTCCCTCGCCAGTCTCGGCGCTGCAGATCTCCGCGGCAAGCGCGTGCTGGTGCGGGTGGACTTCAACGTCCCCCTGGATGACGCTGGCGCCATCACGGATGACACCCGCATCCGGGCCGCCCTGCCCACCATTGCCCACCTCCGTGACAATGGCGCCAAGGTGATCCTCGCCGCCCATTTCGGCCGGCCCGAGGGGCGGGTGAACGAGGGCATGCGCCTGACCCAGGTGGCCGCTCGGCTGAGCGATCTTCTTGGTGTACCCGTGGAGAAAACGGAGAGCTGCATCGGCCCTGATGCGGAAGCGAAGGTGGCGGCTCTGCAGGAGGGCGGCGTGGTGCTCCTGGAGAACGTGCGCTTCTTTGCTGAGGAGGAAAAGAACGAAGCTGAGTTTGCCAAGCAGCTGGCGTCTCTGGCGGAGGTGTATGTGAACGACGCTTTTGGCGCCGCCCACCGAGCCCATGCCTCCACCCAAGGGGTCACCAAATTCCTCAGCCCCAATGTGGCAGGCCACCTGATGGAGAAGGAACTGGCCTACCTCCAGGGCGCCATTGATGCTCCCAAGCGTCCCCTGGCCGCCATCGTGGGTGGTTCCAAGGTGAGCAGCAAGATCGGGGTGCTTGAGGCCCTGATCGATAAGTGCGACAAGATTTTGATCGGCGGCGGCAGGATCTCCACCTTCTACAAAGCCCGCGGCCTGTCGGTAGGCAAGAGCCTGGTGGAGGAAGACAAGCTGGAGTTGGCCAAGGAGCTGGAGGCCAAGGCGGCCGCCAAGGGGGTGCAATTCTTGCTGCCCACCGATGTGGTGTTGGCCGACGACTTCAAGCCTGAGGCCAACAGCCAGATTGCCAAGGTGGAGGCCATCCCCGATGGCTGGATGGGCCTGGACATCGGCCCCGATTCAGTGAAAGTGTTCCAGGAGGCCTTGGCCGATTGCAAAACCGTGATCTGGAACGGCCCGATGGGCGTCTTCGAATTCGATAAGTTTGCGGCGGGCACCAATGCCATTGCCCACACCCTGGCCGAATTGAGCGCCAAGGGCACGATCACGATCATCGGCGGTGGCGATTCGGTGGCCGCCGTCGAAAAGGTGGGTGTGGCTGACCAAATGAGTCATATTTCCACTGGCGGTGGCGCCAGCCTGGAGCTGCTCGAAGGCAAGGTGCTGCCGGGGGTGGCGGCCCTGGATGAGGCCTGAGCCCTGAAGGCGCTGATCTTCTGATCCGCCGGCCCCACCCACCTCCTGCTGGTCTGGAGGGGGTGGGGTCAAACCACGTCTAACGCTCAGAATTGAGGCCCCCCCACGCTGGGGACTTGCCCTTGACGCAGGCCTTGCCGCTTTTTCCACTGGGGTGCGGGGAGGCCATTGCGTTCAAACAGCGCCTGCACCTCGCTCATGTGTTGGCGTTTTTGTTGCCGCATGGCTTCCCGCTCCGTGCGCATGCAGTTGCGCAGCGCCTCTGAATCGGGAGCACCTTGGAGGCAAGTCTCGCCCCGCTGCAAGATGGCGATGCGAGCGCGGCGATCCGTCAGGGCCAGCCGCCGCTGCTCAGGAAAGAGCTTCTGTTGTTGTTCGCGAGTCAAGCCCTGTCCAGGGGGAGTAGGCCCCACCGGCTGGGCCATGGCCGACGTCCCTCCCAAACTGACCAGGAGCAAGGCCAGGGCGGGGAGGCCTGCCGGGGGACGAGACAGCAACCGAATCAGCATGGTGTGGATGGGGGAGGGTGCACTTTCATGCTGCAGAGCGTTGGTCACCGAAATGCGACCGAGGGGGGCGAAGGTGTAACCAGATGTGACTGGGGATCAGCCCTGCAGCTGGGAGCAGCCCGTTAGCCGGACGACGAACCATGACTGGCCTCCTTCGAAAACCTGTCGGCAGCTGAGCTGGCCCCCATGGGCGCGGGCGACCTGCTCGGCGATGGCCAGGCCAAGCCCGCTGTGCCCTAACCCACCGCGGGCCTCATCCAGTCGCTGGAAGGGTTGTTTGGCCCGTTCCCAATCCACCGGGGCAATTCCCTGGCCCCCATCCCACACCTCGATCGCAAAACCCTCCCCAGAGAAGGCTCGCAGCAGCAGCCGCAGGGGGGGAGTGCCGTGGGACTGGGCATTGAGAAGCAGGTTGGCGACAGCACGGCTGAGGGCGATGGGGCGCACCCGCCGCTGCATGGGCTCCAAATCAAGCGCGACAGTCTCGACCGCATTGGCTGCCTCCCCCACCAAAGCCTCTAGCGGGACCCACACAGGTTGTTCCTGACCTGCCGAGCCAACAAACAACAAAAACTGTTCGATGACCCTCTCCAGGGCGGTGAGATCGACATCTGCCCGGCGCCGCTCCTCTTCAGACCAAGGGCTGTGCTGAGACAGCCTCAGTCGCAGGCGCGTCAGTGGGCTGCGCAGATCATGGGCGATGCCCCCGAGCATGGTGGCCCTTTCCTGGCTGGCTCGCTGGAGCCGCAGCAGCATGGTGTTGAAGTGGTGGGCGAGGTGGCGCACCGCCTCGGCGCCGCGGGCGGCA
Organism: Cyanobium sp.; assembly: GCA_046081785.1. Classification (GTDB taxonomy): domain Bacteria; phylum Cyanobacteriota; class Cyanobacteriia; order PCC-6307; family Cyanobiaceae; genus Cyanobium. The sequence goes on along the minus strand of JBJTWN010000237.1, from coordinate 52,431 downwards.
ACGGGCTGCGGCTGCTGATCGAGGCCCACCTGCTCAAGGGCGGCATCCAACTGGCGCAGGGGCCGCTGCACCTCCAGGCTGAAAAAAACCAGCAGGGTGGCCAGCGCACCCAGGCCTCCGGCGATGGTGAACAGCTGGGGATCTGGAGGCCACCCCCGCAAAGCAGGGATCGGAGCAAACAGCCAGGCCGTTTCCAGGGGGGAGTTGAGCTGCACCCACACACCCCGGCCAGACCCTGAGGGAGTGCCCTGTCCGACTGGCCAAAGTGTTGGGCAGGTGGTGAGTTTGCTGCAGAGATGCATCCGCAGGGCCTCTGCCTGCCGCCGCAGGGTGGGATCCGCTGGCCAAGCGGGCGTGCCCGCTTGGGGGGGCTTCGGACCAACGACCACCTTGGTGCCCATCACATCGGTGAGTTCAGCCGGGCTGTAGCGCTCCAGGGCGACTTCACTGAGCAACACCATGGCGCTCACCTGGCTGGCCAATTGCCGTCGCTGCTGTTGTTCCAAGCGGTGGGCCAACAGGAGATGGAGCAGCAGCAGGCCCAGGGCGGTGAAACCTGCTGCGGCGGCGCCATAGCCAAGTGGGCGGGTGAGTCGCTGCCAGTGCCCGCTAGGCCTGCCTGGGCCGGCCATCGGGAACAAAGACATAGCCATACCCCCACACTGTTTGCACATAGCGCGGGCGGGCCGGATCCGGCTCAATGAGCTTGCGCAGCCTTGAAATCTGCACATCCATGCTGCGGCTTTCCGTGTCACAGGTTGGCCCTCGGCTCAGTTCGATCAGTCGTTCGCGGGAGAGGGGGCGATGGGGGTGCTGCAAGAACGCGGCGAGCAGGGCAAACTCCCCGCTGGTGATCGGCAGCAACTCCGACTCCCGCCTGAGTTGCCGAGTGGTGAGATCCACGGTGCAATCACCAAAGCGATAGCTGCCCCCTTCCGGTTGGGGCGATCCACTCGGTGGTGGGGAGCGGCGCCGCAGGATGGCTTCGATCCTGGCCGTTAGTTCCCTGGGGAGAAAGGGCTTGACCAGATAGTCATCGGCCCCTTGCTCCAGCCCGATGATGCGATCCACCCCATCCGCCCGAGCCGTGAGCATCAAAACTGGCAGGGAATCTCCGCCATCCCGCAGGCGGCGCAACAAGGTGAGGCCATCCTCTCCTGGCAACATCAGATCCAGCACGAGCAGATCAGGCCGCTCTCCCCCCAACTGTCCCTCAAGCCTGGCTTTGAGTTGGGTGGCGTCGGCGAGGGTGCGCACGGTGTAGCCCTGATCCTTCAGGTAGGTGGCCAACAAGGAGCGCACTTCTGGATCGTCATCCACCACCCAGATGCGATGGGGCCGGCCCATGGATTCAGGGCTCGAGAACCTGCCGATCGGAGACCACCCGCACCCGCTTGGTGGCGCTCACCACACCCTTCGGGTGCACCAGCAGTACCGCCCAGGTTTGGGAGCCTGGCGTTTGGGGCGCTTGCACGATCTTGAACAGACCACCTGCCCCGCCCAGGGCAGTCAGGTCGAGTCGGGGACTGTCCATGGCCTTCACTTCCTCGTCACTGATCGGCCGAATGCCACCTGCCACCAGCGCCCCATCAAGGGGGTCATCGAAGATCACATCCAGGTCATAGCGCTGTCCGGTGAGCACGGCATCGGGGATCTGCAGGCTCACCGAGGGGGAGTTTTCGCCACTGCGCAGGAGCGACTGCTCCCTCCAGATGGTTTGGCCGGTGAAGCGTTGGCCATCGGTTTGCAGGGAGAGGCGCTGCTCCGATTCCAGGCGAAAGATGCTGCCCCCCTGTTCACGGGTGCCGCTCACCTTCATCATCACGCTCGGCTCGCCACTGCGGAGGTTTGGTCCCTTTTTGACCTCCCATCGCACATCGGCGAAGTTGTCAAGCAGATACTGACGGCGTTGTTTCAACTCGTCCGGGTTCAACCCAGGTCCCTTGCTGAGGAGAGTGCTGAGGGCCGTGTCGTCACGGCTGTTGAGGGCCGCTTCCAGGGCTTGCAGCTGGTTGGCGGTGGGGGGCGCCGCCTGCGCGGATGGGGCGCCGATGGCCGGAGCCAGCACCAGACTGCTGAGGAACAGGGCAGGAAGTCTGCGCGGGAAGGGCATCGCAGGGGACGGATGGGGTGGATGGAGCCGGGTGCGACTGGGGGTGGGGACCGCCGCAGTTGGCTTTTAAGTTAGGCCCGCCCCTCGCCCTTGGCAGACATCCCCATGCCCACCCTCCTGATCGCAGCCAGCGGCACAGGTGGCCATCTTTTTCCTGCCCTGGCGGTGGCGGAGGCCCTTCCATCCGATTGGCAGGTGCACTGGCTTGGGGTGCCTGATCGCCTGGAGCAACAGCTGGTACCCAGTCGCTATCCACTCCACACCGTGCGCGCAGGTGGTCTGCAGGGCCGGGGACTGCGCAAGCTCACCAATCTGCTCCAGCTGCTGGGGGCGACCCTGCCCACCCGACGGCTGATCCTGCGGCAGGGGGTGGATGTGGTGTTCAGCACGGGGGGCTACATCGCCGCCCCGGCCATCCTGGCGGCCCGCTGGTGCGGGGTGCCGGTGGTGTTGCACGAAAGCAACGCGATTCCAGGGAAGGTGACGCGCCTGCTGGGGCGCCTCTGCAGCCGAGTCGCCCTGGGGCTGCCGCAGGCCTCTGAGCGGCTCCTCCGCTGCCGCCCCCTGGTGACGGGCACGCCGGTGCGGCACGCCTTCCTGCAGCCGGCGCCGCTGCCCGAGTGGGTGCCCAGAGGCCCAGGCCCCTTGGTGCTCGTGATGGGGGGAAGCCAGGGAGCGCTGCGGCTCAACCGCATGGTGCGGCCCCTGATCCCCCAGCTGGCGGCTGCGGGCTGCCGGGTGGTGCACCTCACCGGCAGTCAGGATCCGGAAGCGGGCCAGTTCCAACTGGAAGGGGTGGTGGAGCGCCCCTTCTCCGATGAGCTGCCAGGACTGCTCCAGCATGTGGATCTGGCCATCAGCCGGGCGGGGGCCGGGAGCCTGAGCGAGCTGGCGGTGAGCGGCACACCCACGATTCTGGTGCCCTTCCCCCAGGCCGCTGATCGCCATCAGGATGCCAATGCGGCTGCCGCTGCGGCGGTGGGCGCGGCGGTGATCGTGTGGCAGCACGAGCCGGGGCAACCGGCCCTGGAGCAGGCGGTGTGGCGGCTGCTGGGGCCGCGGTTGCGGGGCAGCGTCGGCGAGGCCGATCCCCTGCTCACCCTGCGCAAGGGCATGGCAACCCTGGCGGTGCACGATGCGGATCAGCAGCTGGCGAAAACCCTGCAGCAGCTGGCGCAACACGTGGAAAGGAGGTTAAGTTAGCTCACAGCTCAGCAGCAAGGATGGGTGGAAGACGTATAAGAAAGATAACCCTCTTTTCCATGTTTTGCCATGGCGCATCCCCACCCCAACTCCCTCCCCCAGTTCACACAGGCCCCTGTCCAGCGGCGGTCGCCCTCTCTCGGCTCTGGCCTGACAGCCATCCTTGCCGCCTGTGCGCTGAGTGTGCCGCTCCTCCCCGGAGCGTCCCATGCGCAGGTCCAGGCCGTTGATCCGGCGGAGTGCGCGATCAGAACATTGAATCTCGGGCGATTCTCAACTGATCAAATCGTTGCCCTCTGTCGTGGCGGTGGCGTCGACACGTTCACTTGTGCCTCCAGGGCGCTGAATACGGGACGCTTTAATTCTTTGGATCAAGTGGTCAACCTCTGCCGCAAACCTTGAGCGGTTTGTTCACTGCCGCTCCAGGGCCACCAGCCGGGAGTAGTAGAAAGGCGCTTGCTGAAGGCTGCGGTGCAGAGGCTGGAAACCAGCATGTGCGGCCGCCGCCAGAATTCCTTCCTCCTTGAGCTGGTAAGCGCGGGTGGTTTTGCTCGGGCCGGGGAAGAGCTGGCCGATGCCCTTGAGCACCGCCAGCAGGGGGGTGTAGGGCGCGAAGCTCACAATCAGCTGGTGCTCCGCCAGGGATGCCAGATGCTTCACCATCTCCTCAGCAGCCGTCTGGGGATAGTGGATGAACACGTCCAGGCAGATCACGGTGTCGAAGCGGCCGCTGAGGCTCTCCAGATCGGATACGGCGAACCGCAGGCGATCGCCCGTCAAGCCCTCTTCAGCGGCGCGGCGCTGGGCCTCGTTCACCATGGCTTCGGAGAGGTCGGTGGCCAGCACCGAGCCGGCGCCGAGGCCCACCAAGGGCAAGCTCAGGCTGCCTACACCGCAGCCAGCGTCACAAAAGCTGCGCCCCTCCAGATCGCCCTGCGCCTGCAACCAAGCGAGGACGGCATCCACCGTTTTCTGGTGGCCCAGGCGAATGTTGCGCTGCACCTTGTTCACATCGTCGCTGTCGCTGTAAATGCGGTTCCAGCGCTCAAAGCCCGTGCTCTCGAAATAGGCACGCACCTCTGCCTTCTCGGCCGTCTTGGCGCAGGAAGTGTTTGCGGGCGAGGCCCCTTGGAACTCCGTGGTTGCGGTCGGTCCCCCCTGGCTGGGTTGGGCCTGCTGAGGGTCAGATGTCATGGAGGGGGTGGCAGCAGGCAATCGGTGGGGCGGATCTTAGGCAGTGAAGCCGGGGCCCATCAGGCCGGCGCCTGCCAGCCCAGCCCTCCTTCCCCCTGGCGCCATCGCAGGCAGCTGGTCAGGGGGCGCCCGAGCAACAGGGTCTGCAGGGGCCGATCATCCCCCAGCACCCGGCGGGGGTGGAGAGTGGCTGCGGCAATCGCCTGATCGGCGGGCACGCCCCAGTGGGCCAGACGAGCCACCCCCTCCAGCAGGGGCAAGGTGGTGCCGGCGAGGGTGCCATCCGCCAAGCGGCAGCTGCCATCCTTCACCGTCAGCAGCCGTTCATCCCAGCGGTGGGCCCCCTCCCCGAGGCCATAGGGGGCAAGAGCATCGCTCACCAGCACGATGGCCTGAGGGGCGAGTCGCTGCAGCAACACGGCCATGGTGGGGGCCACATGCACGCCATCGGCGATCAGCCCGAGGGCCAGCGTGCCCCGCAGGGCCGCGGCGCCCACCGGCCCCGGATCGCGGTGATGCAAGCCGGCCATGGCGTTGAAGGCATGGGTGAGCATGGACACCCCCGCTGCAAAGCCGGCCTCGGCTTGCTGCCCATCGGCGGCGCTGTGGCCCAGGCACACCACCACCTGGCGCGCCCGCAGTGCCGCAATCACAGCGCCGGCACCCTCCAGCTCCGGGGCGAGGGTCATCAGGGCTATGTCGGCCTGCGGGCCACCGGCAAACCCACTGATGCGCTCCTCGAGCGCGGCCAGGCTGGGGGGACAGAGATGCTCCTCGGGGTGCGCGCCGCGGCGGCTGTGGGCCAGAAAGGGCCCCTCCAGGTGGGCTCCCAGCAGTTGGCACAGGCCCGGGCGATGGCGGGTGCGCGCCTGGGCCAGCACCGCCAGGGCTTGTCGCAGGGGATCGACCCCGCAGGTGACAAGGGTGGGTGAGATCGCTTCCACTCCCTCCTGCCACAGGAACTCGAGGAGCTCCTCCAGCTTGGGTAGATCGGCCGCGTTGAGTTCAGGGAAGGGCAACCCCAGGCCTCCGTTGATCTGCAGATCCACGCCCATGGGGCTGAGCCAGTCCCCTCCCCAGTCGTCTCCGGCGGCGGCGCTACCGGCGCCGATGGTCTCGAAGCGAGCGATGAGCCCCTGTCCATTGATGGCCACCCGCCAGCGCTGCTCACGCCGATGGCTGCAGGGTGTTCCCTGAGGCAGGCGCACGTTGCTCAGCCAGCGCATGGCATCCATCCCTCGCCTTGCCAGTGTGAATCCTCAGGGTCTCAAAACCAGGATGAGCGCATGCTTGTCATGAATCATCCAGCGGGGCCAAGCCTGATCGGCTGACTGGTCACAGGGAAACACCATGATTAAATCGAGATTAAATCTAACCAGGCCAGGCGATAAATTTTCTAAGAGTATTAACGCCCATAATCCTGATCGTTTTGACTCAATTGTAATCAAGTGAAAGTTTAAGTGTCTTTGTGGTTGACGCGTCGATGGTCAGCCCCATGCCAAGCCAGCGTCAGCAGCCCCTGACGAATCGATCGCAAAAAAACTGCCTACGGTGAAGAGCCCACCCTTTTTTCAGATGTCGGCCATCTTCAGCACATTGAAGCGCTTGGTTCTTGAAGCCGAGCGCGACCCCATGGTGAGGACTGAGGAGGCTGCCGTCAGCCTGATGCTCGAATGGCTGGCGACCCATGAAGCCACGCTGGGCGCTGAGGCGGTGCCGGAGCCCACGGAATTCAATGGCACGATGATGCAGTGGTTTCACTGGTACAGCGATGCCGATGGCCAACATTGGCGGCGTCTGAAGAACGAGGCGCCTGCCCTGGCCAAGGCAGGGATCACGGGTCTATGGCTGCCGCCCGCCAGCAAGGGAGGGAGCCGCTGGGACGTGGGCTACGGCACATACGACCTTTTTGATCTAGGGGAATTTGATCAGAAGGGGACAGTGGCGACCAAATACGGCACGCGCGCTGAATATGAGGAGGCTGTGGCGGCCTGCCATGCCGTTGGTATTCAAGTTTATGCCGATGCCGTGTTCAACCACAAGATGTGGGCTGACGACAAGGAGGACTATCTAGCCACACCCTATGACCCTGTCGATCGCAACCGCCCCCTGGAGGGAGAGCAGCCGATTCGGGCCTGGACCTTGTTTGAATTTGACAAGCGTGGTGGTCAATACTCCACCATGAAATGGCATTGGTATCACTTTGATTCTGTTGATAGCAATGAGCGTCGGCCCGACTACAAAGCGATCTGGAGGACGCAAGGTGCATCTTTTGAAGCCAATGTTGATTTAGAGAAGGGCAATTATGATTACTTGATGGGATGTGATCTCAATATCAACCACCCGGAAGTGCGTGGTGAGCTCAAGTATTGGGGCCATTGGATGCACGACACCTTCAAAGTGGATGGCTTCCGGCTGGATGCGATCAAACATATCAGCAGCGATTTCTTCCTCGACTGGATCACAGATCTCGACAGCTATGCCCAACACCGCCATTTTGTGGTTGGGGAGTATTGGTCTTACGACCTGCCCTCCCTGTCCTGGTATGCAGCCAACACCGGTGGTCGGATGCACCTTTTCGACGCACCACTTCACCAAAACTTCCACATTGCCAGCCGCAGCGGCGGTCACTACGACATGCGTCGGCTCCTGGATGGCAGCCTGATGCAAATCATGCCCCTGCTGGCCGTGACGCTCGTGGAGAACCACGACACCCAGCCTTTGCAATCACTGGAATCGGTGGTGGAGTCCTGGTTCAAGCCCCTGGCCTATGCCGTGATCTTGCTTCGCGATCAGGGTTATCCCTGCATCTTCCACGCTGATTACTACGGTGCGCACTACAAAGGGCAAAAGGGGGGGCAAGGACCTGAATACGAGATCTGGCTCCCAAGCCATCGTTTTCTGATCGATCGCTTTCTCCTAGCCCGCACCCACTGCAGCTACGGCCCGCAATACGATTACATCGACCACTTCAACACCATCGGCTGGACCCGCCTCGGCACCCCTGGCCACCCCCGGGCCATGGCCGTGCTGATGAGTGATGGGCCTGCCGGCTCGAAGTGGATGGAAGTGGGCAAACCCCACACCGTGTTCCGTGATCTCACCGGCCATATCCGCGAGCCCATCACCACCAATGGCGACGGTTGGGCGGAGTGGCGTTGTCCCGGCGGATCCGTGTCGGTGTGGGTGGAGGAGGCGGCTCTGGCGGAAATGGGGATGGACCAGCCCTAAGGCTGAGGGGCACCCTAAAGGTGCTGTCAGGGCTTCTAGCTTGGTGGCAGCTCTTGTCCCGTGGGTGATGCCGTCCTCTCCCTCCCAGGCCCCGCCCCACACCGGCGCCGTGACAGGTGTGCTCGAGCTGCTCGCCTCCCTGCGCGATCCAGAGTTTGCCGCACGGCGCTTCGCTCAGATGGGCGATGTGTTTGAAACCGTTCTTGCCGGTCAACCCTCAGTGTTTGTGCGCGGGGCTGGCCCCGTGGCTGAGCTGATCAGCCAGCCCGCAGCCCTGGAGGGGTGGTGGCCCCCCAGCGTGAGTCAGCTGCTCGGGCCCTTTTCCCTCTCCAACCGCAATGGGGAGGCGCATATGGCGCGGCGGCGGGCGGTGGGCCGCCTGTTTTCTGGCCAGGCCCTCAAGAGCTATGCACCCGGCATCGCCTCGATCTGCGATCAGGTGGTGTCTGGCTTGGCCGGTGCCCCCCAGCCTGTGGCGTTGGCGCACTGGATGCGTCCTTTTGCTTTTCAGGTGATCGCGGAGGAGGTGCTTAGACTCACTCCCAAAGGAAGGGAGGGGCTCTACGAGGATTTCGAGATCTGGAGCCGCGGCCTGTTCAGCCTGCCCATCGCTTACCCCACCAGCCGACTTGCCCGAGCCAAGGCCGCCCGTCGCCGCTTGATAGCCCGCATTCTTGGACTGTTGCCTTCCCTTAGCGTGCTCACCAGCGCGTGCGATGAGGTCGGCCTTCCCCTGGAGGATGCCGATCTGGCGGATCAATTGCTGTTGTTGCTCTTTGCCGGCTACGAAACCACCGCCTCCTCCCTCACCTTGATGGTGTTGTTGCTGCTCCAACACCCCGCTGCCATGGCCTGGCTTCAGGAGGAGATGGATCAGGTTCCCTGGCCTCCTAGCAGCGCAGGAATCGAGCAGCTGGAGACTCTGCCCAGGCTCAATGCCGTGATTCAAGAGGTCTTGCGGCTTGTGCCACCGGTGGGGGGCTTCTTTCGCCGGGCGGTCGCTCCGGTGCACCTGGGGCCTTACACCATCGCGCCAGGGAAAGTCATCCAAGTGGACATCACTTCCACCCAGCGCGATGGGCAGGTCTTTGCCGATCCTGAGGCTTTCCGCCCGGAGCGCCACCTCAGCGGCCCATCGCCTGGCGCCGCCTATGTGCCCTTCGGCGCTGCGCCGCGGGTGTGCCTGGGCAGGCCCCTGGCGGAACTGGACATGCGGCTTCTGCTGACCCGTCTCTTGCAGTCCCTTCGCTTCCAGCTGGTTCCTGACCAAGACCTCAGTCTTGAGGTGATCCCCACCCCGCGTCCCAAGAGTGGTTTGCTCGTGCAGGTTGAGTTGCGCCAGTCAGCCAGTCCTGCTTCTTCAGTCGTCCACGTTTGACCAAGGATGAGTTGGTAGCATCCCAGAGACGGGCAAGGCTGTTCAAATAAAGTTTGTTTCAAGCGCCCACAATTTCATCACATTCACGCAGCTCTCCATGCCATTGATTGAACAAGCCCGTCTCCAATGGCTTGATACAGAATCCTCCATCAAACTCCGTCAACGGTCAGATTGGAAAGCGTTGGTTTTTTTTCTGGCTCAAAGTCTCCTCTATGTGGGCTGGTTGATCGGTGCAATTGCAGACTATTCCATCCTGTTGAACCTGGTTTTTAGTCTGAGTGCGGGGTTTATCATCGGACAGCTTTTCGTGATTGGTCATGATGCCTGCCACCAGGCTTTGGCCAGGCATCGATGGGTGAATCAGTTGATTGGAAGACTCTGTTTTTTGCCGTCTTTGCACTCCTACAGCCTCTGGAAACTCGAACATAATATCAAGCATCACCAACACACCAATATCAAAACAATTGATCCGTCTTGGGTTCCCCTCAGCAAAGAAGAGTTTGAATCTGTTTCCAAGCCTCGTCAGTGGTTGGAACGTTTCTATAGAAGCGTGTGGGGGGCAGGGCTTTATTATATGTTAGAGCTCTGGATGAAAAAAGTTGTACTACCCATTGATCCAGATGCTCGACGTCAATGGCTTCAATATCTTCCTGACTCCCTCTTGGTAGTAGCTGCTTTTGTCCTGCAACCAGTACTGATTTTGGCGTTGGGTGGTATTTTGGCCCCTTCTAAATCGTGGATGGAATTGCTGTTATTGGCATGGATTATTCCTTTTCTTTGTTGGAATTGGTTTATGGGCAATGTCGTTTACCTGCACCATACCCACCCGCAAATTTCATGGTTTGCCGAGGATCCGGCTCTGGGATTTGCCGAACGGCAATTGCAAGTTTCGGCCCATGTCATTTTACCTCAACCATTTTATTCGCTTTTATACAACATCATGGCTCAAGGTGCTCATCACCTGAATCCTGTGATCCCTTTGTACAGCGTGGATCAAGCGCAGCAAAAGTTGGAACAATCGCATCCAGGCAGAGTGCTTACCTACCGGTGGACGCTTTCTGAGCATCTGCGAATCACGCAAGCTTGCAAGCTTTACGACTACAGCCATCACTGTTGGATGGATTTCAATGGTGTGCCGACTGCTTATACACATTCGGCCTTCTTGCCGGCATCCTAGGAAGCCAGCTCCGCGCAACAGCGAGCGAAAGCCTCGGCTGGATCGGCTGCTGCACTAATTGGTCGTCCGATCACCAGCTGGCTGGCACCAGCCCCCAAGGCCTGGGCTGGAGTCATCACCCTGGCTTGATCCCCGCGGGTCGTGCCCGCTGGGCGGATCCCTGGGGTGACCAGCGTGAAGGGCTGCGGGTGGGCGACACGCAGGCCTGCCACCTCCAGGGGTGAGCAGACGCAGCCTCCGATCCCAGCCTCTGCCGCTAGCGCGGCCAGTCGCTTGACGTAAGTCTGCACAGGCTCTGCAATGGCGAGCTCCGCTTGAAATCGCTTGGCCTCCCAGCTCGTGAGCACGGTGACGGCAAGAAGGATTGGTGGCGGGAGGCTCGCCCTTGCCGCGCCCTCCAGAGCGGCCTCTTGGGCGGCTCGAAGGGCCTCGCTTCCCGCACAGGCATGCACGCTGATCAGTTCGGCACCGAGGCTGGCGGCGCTGCGGCAGGCACCGGCCATGGTGGCGGGGATGTCGTGCAACTTCAGATCCAGAAACACCCGCTTGCCAAGTTCCTCGCGCATCTGCCGCACGACCTGAGGCCCTGCGGCGATAAAGAGTTCCAGGCCCACCTTCACCCAGCGCAGATCAGGAATCGCTTCCACCAGAGCCAACGCAGAAGCAGCGTTGGGCTGATCCAGGGCCAAAATGATTCGCTCTGAAGCAACCGGGGCGCCTGGGCTGATCATGAGGAGCTGGACGATCTCCGTCACCCTAGAAACCCATCCGGCCCAGAGAGCAGCGGATGGTTGCCTCAACCCTCTCTGAGCCGAAGGCTGCTTCAGCGCAAAAACAACAGTTCGCTGTAGGTGGGAAGCGGCCAGAGATCATCGTCGACCATGACCTCCAGCCCGTCCACCGCCTCGCGGACCTGGCCAATCAGCGGCATGAGGGTGTCTGAGCAGTGGCGCAGATGACCGTGCACGTCGTGAGGCGCGTGCTGGAGGGCCTCTTCGAGCGCTGCGCACTGGTGAAGGAGCTGTTGGTTGAGATGCGCAGCCTTGCCTGCGATGCTGCGATCAGCTGGCAAGCCAAGGGTTTCCAAATCCTGTAGACACCGGGTTTGGCGCTCGAGAAACTCCATCACCACTGGATAGATCTGGGTGCGGGCCATGCGCAGCACCAAGCGAGCTTCCACCTCGATCGCAAGGATGTACTGCTCGGCGTACACCTCGAAGCGGCTTTCCAGCTCCAGCGGTGTGAGCACACCCTGTCGCTCGAACAACGCCCGGATCTCCGGCCGCTCCAACACCGGCAGAGCATCGGCACTGGTGCGCAGGTTTTCCAGGCCACGCTCCTCCACCGCGATGCGGTGCCACTCGGAGGAATACCCATCGCCACCAAACACCACCGCACCGTGCTGGTCCATGGTGAGCTTGAGCACGGCGAAGGCCGCCTCCTCCAGGGAGGCACCGGAGCTGAGCCGGCCTTCAAGCTCATCAGAGATCCACTGCAGGGAATCGGCCAGGACGGTGTTCAACACCACTAACGGCCCAGCTACGGACTGGCCGGAACCCACGGCACGGAATTCAAAGCGGTTGCCGGTAAAGGCGAAGGGAGAGGTGCGGTTCCGATCGCCTGGATCACGGTTGAGTTCCGGCAGGGTGTCGACACCTAGAGACATCAGGGCGGTTTGGGCGGATCCCTCCAGTCGGCCGCTCTTGATTTGGTTGTAAACATCCTCCAGCTGGCTACCGAGATAGACCGAGATGATGGCGGGTGGCGCTTCATTCGCGCCAAGTCGGTGATCGTTGCTCGCCGTGGCAATGGCCGCACGCATCAGGGGGCCATAGCAATGCACGCCCCGGATGACGGCTGCGCAGAACAGCAGAAATTGGAGGTTGGCGTGGGGTGTTTTGCCTGGATCGAGCAGGTTGCCCTGGGTGGCGTTGCCGATCGACCAGTTCACGTGCTTCCCGCTGCCATTCACGCCAGCGAATGGTTTTTCATGCAGCAGACAGGTGAGACCATGCTTTTTGGCCGTCATCTTGAGGACGGTCATGGTCAGCTGCTGGTGATCGGTGGCGACGTTGGCGGCTTCAAAGTAGGGCGCAATCTCAAACTGCCCTGGCGCGACTTCGTTGTGGCGGGTTTTAGCCGGAATGCCGAGGCGGTAGAGCTGCAGTTCCACATCCTGCATGAACACCTGGATTCGTTCAGGGATGGCGCCAAAATAGTGGTCGTCAAATTGCTGCCCCTTCGCTGGCGGTGCCCCAAAGAGAGTGCGGCCGGCAAGCTGCAGGTCGGGTCTGAGCGCGGTGAAGCCGGCATCGACGAGGAAATACTCTTGCTCCGCACCACAGCTGGAATTGACCGGGGCGATATCGGTTGCGCCTAATAGCCGCAGCAGGCGTTGGGCCTGGAGGTTCATAGCGGCGTTGGAGCGCAGGAGCGGAGTCTTCTTGTCAAGTGCCTCCCCAGTCCAACTGACGAACACTGTGGGGATGCAGAGAGTGACGCCATTGGCTGTGCGCATCAGCCAGGCCGGACTGGTCACATCCCAGGCGGTGTACCCGCGTGCCTCAAAGGTGGTGCGCAGGCCTCCGTTGGGGAAGGAGGAGCCGTCCGGTTCCCCCTGCACCAAAAGTTTGCCAGAGAATTCAGCGATGGCCTTGCCATCCGGCTGGGGGGAGATGAATCCGTCGTGCTTCTCGGCGGTGAGGTTGGTGAGGGGATAAAACACGTGGGCGTAGTAGAGAGCCCCGCGGGCGGTGGCCCAGTCCTTCATCGCTTGGGCCACCGTATCGGCCACGCCCAGATCAAGCTTGCTCCCCTGCCGCATCGAGCGCTGGATCGATTTGAAGACATCCTTGGGCAGGGCCGACTTCATCGTTTCCAGCCCGAAGACATCGCTGGCCCAGATTTTTTCCAGGGACTCTGCAGCCTCCACCGGGACAGCTGGTCGATGCAGGATGGCCTGCATCGCCTGGAGACGGGCTGGAGTGGGCATGGGGGGAGCAACTGCTGCGCACTAGCCAATTAAGCCAACGGTGGGTTGCGTTGCCAATTTCGCTACATAACCTCCATCACCTTCTGAAATCTGGCTTGCGTTTGCGGGCTGGAGACTGCTTTTCCCAGACCAGGACCCGATGGCGGAAATCTAAAGACATTCAATGGTTTGCCAAACGAGTCGTTTTCTCACGGTCTGGCCGTTCGCCAGGCCTCTCCTCACCGAACGCTGGCGCCGGTCCTTGCGATCACCGATTGATCAAGCTGCTGCCCGTTTTTGTCCCAAGCCCAAAGCCTCAGTTCGCGGGGGGTTGCCTCGATTTCCGCAAAGCTGAACACACTGGCAGCTCTCGCGGTTTGGGCTGTGGCGATCACTGGGCGGAGGCTCGCGCCTCCGCCGCCCACCACGAGGTAGGTGATGCCATTGATGGGTTTGCTGCGCTCATAGTTGTGATCATGACCGTTGATGTAGAGCTGAACGCCATGGCGTTCCATCAAGCTGCTCAACTTGGCGCGCAGGTGAGGATCATTCCCATAGAAACCAGATGAATAGATGGGGTGATGCCCTACGACCACTCTCCATGGCGCCTGGCTGCGCGCCAGTGTGGTGCGCAACCAGCTCATCTGCCGCTGCCAATCGGCGTTGCCATTGGTATCCAGCATGAAGAATTCAACAGGTCCACGCCTGAGGTTGTAAAACCTACCCCCCATGCCAAAGGAGGGGTAAGCCACCTGGGGCACGCCATTGGCCGTGCGGATATCGTGATTACCCAACACTGCGTGAAAGGGCACTCCGGCTTGCAACAATTCGGCGTAGGGACGTCGGAAGGTGGCTTCCACCTTGGCCAGGTCACCAGAGGGATAGATGTTGTCTCCCCCCAAGACCACCAGATCGATCTGTCGGCGGCGGTGTGCCGCCGCCATCTGACGGCCCACAGCCCGTTGATTCTCATCACCGCTGCCCATGTCGGCCACGGCCAAAAACCTCAGATTGGTCTTGGCAGCACGCTTGGCCTGAGCCAGGCCAACTTTCGGCGACAAACCGCAAGCGACTGCCACACCCATGGAGGGGAGCAGACGCAGCAGAGCTCTACGGTGCACGGAGGTGGAGTCAAGGCGGAACCAGCCTGACCGATCAGGGGACTTTTTGTCCGAATGATCAGATCACGATGGATTCAGCGGCGGTCTGGTCCGCCAGAGGGCTGGGGGTTGCCAACTGATCCAGGGCTTCCGTGATCACGTCCAGGGCCAGCAGCTGGTGGGCACCGAAGCTGCGCAGGAAGGGAACATCGCCGGCATCGCGTCCACGGCCAATGAGCACGCGCCCGCAACGGGGGAAGTTATGGCGGGCGTCGAACACATACCAACGATCGCCCAAAAAAGCTTCAAACCAGGCGGAAAAATCGACCGGTGCCTCGCCAACCGCGATGCCCGTGTAGCCCAGATACCCCGTGCAATAACGGGCAGGGATGTTGAGGCAGCGGCAGAGGGTGATCGCCAGGTGGGCAAAGTCGCGGCAGACCCCTGCCCGGTCCCGGAGGGTGTCGCTTGCGGTTTTCTCGGCACACACAGCTTGGTAGTCAAACTGGATCAGCTGATGCACCCAGTCACAGATGGCTTGCACCAGCCCCCATCCCTGCTGTTGCATCGATCCAAACGTGTCCCAGGCCACGGGCATGAGGACTGCCGTGTCGCAGTAGGTGCTGGCGTTGAGATAGCCGTAGGTCTCGATGGGAAGACGCTCCACCGGGCAGGCGGGGGCCGTGGGCACCACCAGATCAGTGCTGTCGGGTCGAGAAAGGGAGGTGGCGAAGCGAAAGGAGCTCACTCCGGCAGGTGCCAGCCAACGGCTCCAGCGGTTCCCGCCGCTATCGCTGAGCACCTCAAAGCTTCGATCCGGTAGCAATTGCACCACCTCTGGTGTGAGCAGATCTTCCAGAAGTGTGGGGTGGGGATGCACCAAGGTGAGCATGGGGGTGGCTGAGTCGCAGCGCAGCTGGAGCTGGCAGCCGATTTTCAGGTGCACGGAAGGAGGGTTTGGGCAGAGATCACAACATCCTGGTCGGCAGGATCGGACGTTGCCGTGCTTTCGCCAACTCTGCCAGCATGTGCCCATCTGGTTAAAGGGAGCCAAGTAGATGAATGAGTTCGGTGAGCACGATCGAAAGAAAAAGAAAGCTGACCAGCGAATGGAGCAAAACAACCCGCCTCACATTGCTATCTTCGAGATTTGTATCACTCATGGCGTAGGTGAGCGCTACGGCATAAGATACATAAAGAAAATCACTGAAAACCGGCTCGTCTGAGCCTGAGAAGATGAAACCCTGAGGATCTGGACCATCCGCGGCAGGCGCTGGATTTAGACGAAAATAAAGTTTAGCGTAGAGCACGGCAAAACTATTGTGCATCTGCAGCCAGGCACCAAACAAGCAAGCAAAATAAATGAGTGTCCGCAAGGCGAATGGCAGGGCTGTCTGCGTATGTTTGAGATCATTCACACAGAGAGTCAGCCATCCCGCGCTGATAAAGGTGAAGATCACTGATAGCTTCACCAGCACTGCCCTTCTAGTAAGACCATGGCCAAAAAGCGAGCGAGTTTCGGACGCATCCAAGTTCAGAGATTCGCGAAGAAAGATCACTTGATCTTGTCCGATGGCAGCCAAAAACCCGATGAGAAATGCCTCTTGCAGTCGAAGGCTGGCAGCCAGCAGGATGGTGAGGATCACCCCGATGGGCAGGGCTCGCGCCAATCGCTTTCTCTCATCTAAATTGGCGGCGTGCACCATTGGCTTTGCATGGTTCCAAACGCTTCCATGTTGCCTGCCTAGAGGATTCGGGCGCCATTGGGCTGACGTTGTTGCTGGGGATCGAACACGGCCGCAATGGTGCGCAACAACCATCGACCATCAGGACACACCTCCACATGGCCCGTTCCCTCGGTTTCCTGGAGGCGCACCAGGCCATCGTCCGCCAAGTTTTGTAGATACCGCCATTCCTTGGCGTAGCGCACAAGATCAAGCCGGGTTTGGAAGCGACACATCACATTTTGAATAAGGTGGCGCCGCTCCAGAACCTCTGGATCGCGGACCTCCAGCCCCCGAGCCACAGGCAGGACGCCGCGGTCAAGGGCAGCCGTGTAATCCTTCAGCGCGCTGTGGTTTTGCGTGAACAAATGAGGAAATTGGCTGATCGCAGATGGGCCCAATCCCAACAGATCCAGCTCACCGCCAGTGGTGTAGCCCTGAAAGTTGCGATGTAGCCTGCCCTCCCTCGCAGCCAGCGCCAGATTGTTATCCCTCAGAGCGTAATGATCCAATCCAATGGCGTCATAGCCATGGCTGCCAAACCATTGATGGGCATCACACAGCATGGCGAGGCGTTCCTTCTGGGTTGGCAAGCTCCTGGCATCGATCTTTCGCTGCAAAGGAAGCTGTTTGGGCAAATAGGCGAAGGAGAAGAGCGAGAGACGATCCGGCCGCAGCTCCCTCACCAGCTCCAGGGTGGTCTGAAAACGTTCCTGAGTTTGCTGGGGTAACCCGCAAATCAGATCCACATTCACGCTGCGAAAGTCTGCGTCTCGAAGCCAGTCCATCACCCGCCTCAGTTGCTCGACGGGCACCACTCGGTTCACGGCGCGTTGCACCTCAGGATGGGCATCCTGGATGCCAAAGCTGATGCGGTTAAAACCCAAGCGCCTGAGATTCATCACCTCATCTCGACTGAGGAATTCAGGATTCACCTCAATCGAAGCTTCCACATCGGGCTCCAGAGGGAAATGCTGCTCGATCAACTGCCACAGTGCGGCGCTTTCTTGCTGATTCAAATAGTTTGGTGTGCCGCCTCCCCAGTGCATTTGGGCCACCGGGCTCCTGGTGGCCATGGCTGCGCTCACCAGCTTGAGCTCTGTGCTCAGCGCCTCTAGATACGGCTTCACCACGGCTGATCCCAATTGGGTGGTGATGCGATGGCAGCCGCAATACCAGCAGGCATGGCGGCAGAAAGGCACATGCACGTAGATGGAGAGGGGAGCCTCGCTGGAGCTGGCGAGCTCGGTGGCCAAAGCCTCAGCTCCCACGCCTGAGTGGAAGGCGGCGGCAGTCGGGTAGCTGGTGTAGCGAGGCACCGGCTTATCGTGCTTGAGCAGCAGCTCCAGTGGGGGCAAGAGGGCGGCGGTGGGGCCTGCCGTGGTGAGCATGGGATCAACGATGAGGACTTGGCTGTGGTTGCTGGAGGGGAGTTGGCTTTAGTGGTTTCGACCCGGATCGTCGGGACCCTTTTTTGGAGCCCTCTCTTCTTCCAACACCTCCGCTTCGAGGTCAGCAAGCAGTCCCTGGGTGGCACGGAATGCGTCCTCCGCCTCATCAAGAAGTTCCGCTTCCTGCGGGGCGGAGAGCACAAAGCGTTCAAAGGTGTCGTGCAAGGCTTGCTTCAACTTCTCGGGCTCCTCATATTCCCAAAAGCTCAGGGCTGGCAGGCCTTTGCGCTGCAAGATCGCGTTGGCGTGCGGGGCTAGCAGCTGCCCGCCTGATAAATCTCCGCCGTAGCGCACGTAGAGGTGAGCCATCAGGCGGTGTGGAGAGGTCTGCGCCAAGTGCTCCAGCCGCTCCAGCCAGCGCTTGGCGGCTGGGCAGGTTGGGGTTTCCGGTGTGGCGCTCAGCAGTGCAAGGTCGTGCTCCAGGGCAGCGCGGCGGGCCAGGGCTGACCAGGGTGTGTCGCTGACACCCAGTTGACGGGCGAGCTTTGGCGCCTCCGCCTCGATGAGATCGTAGGCAGGGGCAAGGCTCCGTAGCAGCGCGGCAAGTTGAACTGGCGAAACCGTCTCCTCGAGCAAGGCACGGGAAAAGGCCATCCCCTCCGCTTGGTGATGGGCTCGGCCGATGCGGCTGTGCAGTTTGCGCAGGCGAGGGCCGGGCTGTTGGGGCTGACTGGCTCCAGCAGGCTAAGCGTGCCCCGAGAGCGAAGAGGCGGCCATAGCGGTCAAGACGAAACCAAAACGATGGTACCACGTTACAACGGATATGTTATGCCGTTATTTATCTTTGTCTCAACCGTGGCCCCGGCCATCGTTGCCCAAGCCTTCTGCCAGCGTTCGCCCTCCGCCATGTCGCGGCAATCTTCAAACCATGGACCGCCTAAGGTGTAGTGGAGCAGCTTGGCGTCGCTGGGCACTTCCTGCACTCCGACCAAGACATTCCACTGGGGTGGCAGCTCCCCAACCTCCTGGTCATCCAGCCACTGGAATTGATGCAGATGCAGACCGGAGGCTGTGTTCACTAGCTCCGGGGTTAGAGCCCGACAGCGGCTGTTGTTGAAAAGCATCACCGACGACCAGTTCTTGCGTGCATAGGGGGTCTGGGGCATTCCCTGAAATTTTGTGCCCACATCACAGTGATGCTGGTGTTTCACCACTTGCACAGCTTTGCGCCCATCCCGCAAGCTCCAGAGTTCCGCCAGATCGGCCAGACAAAGCATGTCGGCGTCCAGGAAGAGGGACCAGCCGCTGTAACCACTCAGCCAGGGCACAAGAAAACGGCTGAAGGAAAAGGCTGTGCTTTGCAGGTCATTCGGAGGGCGGTGGAACACGGATGCGAGCTGCTCGAGGCGGATCTGGGCTACCTGCACGGGCAGGGAGGCATGGGATTGAATCGATTCCGTCAACACACTCACGGCAACTGTTTCACGAGGGTCGTAGCCGATGAAGACGCGCGGCAGATGACCCTTAAAGACGAAGCTGGCTGCGCGATCCAAAGTGGTGTCGAACATTTCAAACTGCCTCAGGAGCAGCGCCACCAGGCGGATTGGCGTTGCGGTGGCGATCGATCAGGATGCAATGCCAATAGCCAATCTTCTCGGATAAGACCATCGAATACAGCACCCAGCTCAGCGGAAACCAAATGATCGCTCGCCTGGCGCTGAAAGAGTGGAGATCGATCGCAATTCCATCTGCCAACAGTGGCCTGTTGAAAAAGCCCGCATAGCGGGCCTCGTCCCTTGCCATCAAGTTGAAGAGCCGACTGAGCTCGTGCCGCCCCTTTGACGCCAACCGTCGGGAGAGTTCCTTGAAGAGGAGGAATCCTGAAAATTCGCAAACGCAAGAGCGAACCAGATAGCTCCCGTAGGCCTGCCTCTCTTTCGGGTTGAGTTCGGCCAGTCGATCAAGGCTGGCCTTGCGGTCGAAGTTGTCGCGGCTGTCGTCGCGCTCCATCTCCAGGAGCATGGCTTCAAAGCATTGACGCTGTTCAGAGAGATTGGCTTGGGCTGCTTTGGCGATGCCTGTGGGGTAGAAGCATGGGGTGAGCAGATCCTCGTGAAGAGAGGGAGTGCTGATGCAGACGCTCATGCAGAGGAACAGGGAGGGGGATGACCGGACCTCTAAAGATCACGGCATAACGGTATCATAGAAGTACGGAGCCCTCTTGATACTGCCGCCCGCCTCTGCTTCTTCGACGGTATCGCGATATAATTGAGACTAACTAGAGCCCTTCCTGTCCATGGAATCTGCCCTTCTGGAGTCTTTGGCTGAGTATTTCAAAGTATTCTCCGAGCCCAACAGGCTCGCTGTTCTGTTGGCTCTGCGGGACGGATCGCTCAATGTCACGGCCGTGGTCGAGAAAACCGGCCTCAGTCAGGCGCTTGTGTCAAAACATCTCAAGCTGCTTACCATCGCTGCGGTGGTCCAGCGGCGACCAGAAGGCTCTCTGGTGTATTACGAGGTGATTGACAAAGCGGTGTTTCGCTTCATCAGCCAGGCCGAGAAGCAGGTGTTGACCTCGCGCCGCCTGCAGCTGGATGCCCTTGCCGCAAGTTTCTGATGGGCGGCGATGCGCTCCCTCCCTCCACCCTGTTGGAGCTGCTGGCTGCGCTGGAGGCGGGGGAACGTCGTTTTCCGGCCCTGGAGTTCGTTGATTTAGACGCCGGTGGTCTGGATCTCTCAGGTTGTGATTTGCGGGGGAGCTGTTTTAAAGAAACGCGGTTTGGCCATGCTTCGCTGGCAGGTTCCGAGGTGACGGGCTGTGGCTTTCAGCGTTCTCTGCTGTGGGGCGCTGATCTTTCTGATTTGCAGGCGAGGCAGTCATTTTGGCAGGAAGCCGATCTCTCAGCCTCCAAATTGCAAGGTGCTGATTTCAGCGGCGCGTCACTCCACCGCGCCTGTCTGCGGGGAGTCCTTGCAGCAGGCAGCCTGTGGCTGAATGCCTCCCTGGTAGAGGCCGACTTCCGTTCCAGCCTGGATCAACACACCGATTTGGGACGGGCCAACTTCATGGAGGCTGACCTTAGCTTTGCCCAGTTTCAAGGTGCGAATCTGCAGCAGGCCATCTTCTGTGGTGCCGCTCTTTATGGTGCTCTGTTTGACCGATCTGATCTGCGGGGGGCTGATTTGAGGAGGTTGGATCTGAGGGATTGCCACTTTCATGGTGCACTGCTCGAGGGAGCCTCCCTTGAAGGGGCACTGCTGCCCGAGGGGCTTCGCCTCTAGGTTGGAGCTACAGGGCTCTTCGCTCACACCATGCCCACACCTGATCTCGTTCGTGCTTACTACGGCAAGGAGCTCACCAGCTCCGCCGACCTTAAGACCACCGCTTGCTGTGACGCGGACACCATGCCGGATTGGTTGAAGCCCCTGCTGGCCAAGCTGCATCCAGACGTGACTGCTCGCTACTACGGATGTGGCTTGGTGGTACCCCCGCTTCTCGAGGGTTGCACCGTTCTCGATCTGGGATGTGGAGCCGGTCGCGATGTCTACCTTCTTTCCCAGCTTGTTGGTCCTGATGGTTGGGTTTACGGGGTCGACATGACTCCCGAGCAACTTGCTGTAGCACGGGCCCATCAGGCGTTCCATGCAACCGCCTGTGGCGCCAACAATGTGACTTTCCTCGAAGGACAGATTGAAGACTTGTCGGTT
This sequence comes from Cyanobium sp., assembly GCA_046081785.1. Taxonomy (GTDB): domain Bacteria; phylum Cyanobacteriota; class Cyanobacteriia; order PCC-6307; family Cyanobiaceae; genus Cyanobium. The sequence goes on along the minus strand of JBJTWN010000237.1, from coordinate 31,241 downwards.
TTGTCTCTGTCGGAGGCCAGTGTGGATGTGGTGGTGAGCAACTGTGTCCTCAACCTGTCAACCGATAAAGCCGCGGTATTGCGGGGAGTGAAGCGGCTGCTGAAGCCTGGTGGAGAACTGTATTTTTCTGATGTCTATGCCGACCGACGCCTCAGTGATCAGGCCCGTCACCATCCCGTGCTCTATGGCGAATGTCTCGGAGGAGCTCTCTACTGGAATGATTTCCTGAAGCTGGCTCGTGCCTCAGGCTTTTCAGACCCCCGGCTGGTGAGTGATCGGCCACTAGAGATCACGGATGCAAAGTTGTCGGATCTTGTCGGAGAGGCCCGTTTCTTCTCGGCGATCTACCGCCTCTTCCATCTTGATGGGCTCGAGGAGTCGTGCGAAGACTACGGTCAGGCTGTGGCATACGGCGGCACCATCCCTGACCATCCGCTGCGTTTTCTGCTGGATCATCAACATGTCTTCCCAACCGGGCAGCTGGTGCCTGTCTGTCGCAACACGTTTTTGATGTTGAGTCAGACGCGTCTGGCCCCACATTTTGAGTGGTTTGGTCACGGAAGCACCCATCGTGGCTTGTTTGCTAACTGTGGCCAAGCGCAGCCCCTGATCAGTGGGGCGGAGGGAAGACCCTCCGTGTTGCAGGGTGAGGTCGGCGCAAGTTGCTGCTGAATCAGATCACTAGCGTTGACCAAGCAGATCTTCCCAGCTGGGAGCCTGGAGTCGACAAGGGATGAAGTACTTGACTTCATTGGGCTGGCCCGGCGAGGGAGCTACCTCAGAATCCTTGGTGCGCAGTAGATGCCACAGTGGGAGATGGCGACGTGTCATGGTTGAAAATGGCAACAAGAATATGGTTTTTCCGTCGCTCTCACCAGGTGAGTGCGATTGGGCGAACTCCATTGAATCACCCTACCCCCGCCTAGCTGGTTTGGCCCAACGGCAGGCAAAAAACCACAATCCATCTCACTCCTCTGCTTCCAGCTCTCGCCTAACGGCTTCGAGTTCTTGGCTGGCTGCTGCGCTCAGCTTGGGGTAATGGAGATCGAGGGAGAGCAACGTGTCAATCACAGCAGCTGCCACCACCAGGCGGGTGAACCATTTGTGGTCAGCCGGAACGACATACCAGGGCGCCGGCTCACTTGCCGTGTGCTGAATCATTTCTTCATAGGCTTTCATGTAAGCATCCCAGTGACCACGCTCGCGCACATCTGCCGCAGAGAATTTCCAGTGTTTTTCGGCCTCATCCAGTCGCTTGAGAAAACGCTTCTTCTGTTCCTGGCGGGAGACATGAAGGAAAAATTTGCGCACCACAATGCCATTGCGGCCGAGATATGTCTCGAATTGACGTATGTCATCAAAGCGCTCCCGCCAGATCTGCGGGCCCACCAGCTTGGGGGGCAGGCTCTGACGAGCAAGCAGCTCTGGATGCACCCGCACCACAAGGGTTTCTTCGTAGTAACTGCGGTTGAAAATGCCGATGCGTCCCCTCTCTGGCAGGTGACGCTGATAACGCCAGAGATAGTCGTGATCCAGTTCTTCTGCACTGGGAGTCTTGAAGGAGCTGACCTGACAGCCCTGGGGATTCACGCCGCTCATGACGTGCTTGATGGTGCTGTCCTTGCCGGCGGCATCCATGGCCTGAAAGAGCAGCAGCACGGCCCAGCGGTCTTGAGCGTAGAGCTTGTCTTGAAGCTCGGAAAGGATCTCCACCCCTTCCTTGAGCACGTCTTCAGCGGCCTGCTTGTTTGTGGGGTCCAGCTGGAGGGTGTCGGCGGGATTGACGTCCTTCAGCCGAAAATTTGCGCCAGTGTTGATGCGAAAGGGTGCGCAAAACCCTCGTGCTCTGTGAATGATTTCTGATTTTTCCATTTGTCCTCTACTGAGATTCACCTCACAGATCTAGCGGTGCTCGATCACCTTGGTTGCGGGATAGCGTACTTTGGCCAGATCGGCGTAACGATCGTTGGCACTTCGGTAGCCACAGGCGCAGACGACTGTGGATTGGTAGGGCGTGTTCTCTAGGCCAAGGATCCGATCATACTCCTGAGGGTTGAAGCCTTCGATCGGGGAGGTGTCCACTCTGAGCAGGGCCGCACTGGTGAGCAGGTTGCCGAGGGCAAGATAGGCCTGATTGGCGCTCCAGCTGGAGATCAACTGGCTGCGAGGCCCCTCAACGAGATCTTTTCGCATCAATTCTGCGTAGCCTGAGAGACTCTCCGTCGTAACTCCCCGCACCTCGGCGGTGTGGGCCAAAAGGCGCTGCAGATCTTCCTCGCTCACTGTGCGCTGGCGCAGGAACACCACCAAATGAGAGCAATCCGTGATCTGAGACTGGTTCCAGGAGAAGGGCCGCAGATCTGCTCGAAGCGCACGGTCCGTAATGACCAAAAATTTCCAGGGCTGAAGCCCGTAAGAGGAGGGGGAGAGCCGCAAAATCTCTTCAAGGGCTACCCAGGTGTCGGCTGGGAGGAGCGATCTGCCGCGAATACTTTCACGGCATAGCGCCATTTCAAGGCTTCAAGCAGGCTGGCATCATCCATCAGGCTCATTTGCTGCAAAAGGAGCGCAGTTTATTGTTGCACTCCTTTTGCACAGCCTTAAACCAGCGTGATCTGGCTGAGTGAGGATGAACCCTGAGCATAGCTGTAGCCGGTGATTTCTACCAAGGCATCCGTGCTCTGGTTAAACCCTGCAGTAGCGTCGTTGAAGGCGATGAAGGTGCGGGTTCCTCCGCTGCCGGTGTAGCTGAAGGTGGCCACCCCGCTCGCCACGAAGACCGTGCTATTCAGCAGGGAGCCGATTGCGTTGCAGGAGAGGGCAGAAGCTGAACCAAGCGTTTGGATGGTTGTTGGCAACACATTCAGGTCAAACCTGTCACTCCCGATCACAAAGTCGCTGACACGTTCAAATGTGGAGCCTCCAGTCCAGAGCCCATCTTGCAAGTTGGTGTAGGTGAAAGTGTCAGCGCCATCGCCGCCGCTGAGTTGATCCATATTCAAACCTCCGGTGATGGTGTCGGAGCCGCCTTTGCCATCAAGGAGATCCGCATCACGGCCACCTTTGATGCGATCAGCAAGAACAGAACCTTTGATGGTGTCGTTGCCATCGCCGCCATCGATGAGGAAGTTGGAGCCAAGGAAGGAGACGGTGGAGAAATCAAGGCAGTTGGCCTTCCAGTCGCCGAGGAGGCGAACCAGGAGGGAACCGGTGGTGGCATTGATGATCTGCTCAATGCCAGAGGAGGAGGAGAAGCCCGTCAGCCCGATATCAACAGGAGAGGATCCAGTGGCGAGGATCGAATCAGTGTCGGAGGTGGAGCCGGTGTCTTGATAGGTGTCGTAGCCCTGGAAGGTGTAGGGGACACCGCTGACCCAATCGGGCCCGTTGCCGGAGACTTCATAGGTGTCGGAGCCAGCCTTGCCATCGAGGAGATCAGAATCGCGTCCTCCTCTGATGCGATCAGCAAGAACAGAACCTTTGATGGTGTCGTTGCCATCGCCGCCATCGATGAGGAAGTTGGAGCCAAGGAAGGAGACGGTGGAGAAATCAAGGCAGTTGGCTTGCCAGTCGCCGAGGAGCGTCACTTCGGCTGTGCCTGGGGCGCCATCCATTCGGGTGGTGCCATTCACAATTTCCTCAATCCCATTGACAGCCAAGAAGGAACTCACACCGATATCAACAGGTCCGACTCCCTCCGCCAAGATGCGGTCTGTTCCGGAGGTGCCGCTATCAGCATAGATGTCAAAGCCATTGAAGCTGCTCCAGCCGCCGTTCTTTGTTCCTGAGACGAGATAGGTGTCTGAATCTTGACCGCCATCCAGCAGATCATTGTCAAATGCTCCATCCAGGATGTCTTCTCCAGTTCCTCCAAGGAGTGTGTCGTTACCCCAGCTTCCGTCGAGCAAATCATTGCCTGCTGCTCCATCGATCGCGTCGTTGCCTCCATTGGCAAGAATTTGCTCACTTTCCTGGTTGCCGACGAAACTATCGGAACCTCCTGTCCCAAAGGTGACGCGACGATTGCCAAGAAAGTAGTTCAGCCAAGCGGAGACATCACTGAGGGAGGCATTGGCGTCACCATCTTCATTCTCAAAATTCTCTGCATCAATTTGGAAGCCAATATGGTAGATACCATCCGCTACAGTGTTGACAAGATTCTTGCCAAAGTATTGGGTTTCTGCTCCATCATTTTGAACGAGATGAAAGCCTGTTTCCTCTCCATTCTCATCATCGCCATGCAGTTGCACGAAAAGAGGATACTCATAGGTATTAATCCATTGATTAACTTTGCGCAGGTCAGAGCGGGTGAGCCATTGATCGCCATAGACTCCAGTGGCATCAAGAGCGCGAAGGATGAGTAGGTTGAGCTTGTTGGCGGCTTCGGCTCCACCGTTGATGTCTGCGGCCGAAGTGTTGCGGCTCAAGCCATGATCTAGTTTGATAGTGTCAACAATTCGATCGAGTCCTGTGCCGGTGGTGGATTGATCACCATAAAAATAAGTGAGCCAATCGGCAACATCGCTCACTTTGGCGTTGGCATCGCCATCTTCATTTTGAAAGCGATCGTCGCTGGTGATGCTAAAACCGAGATGATAGATGCCATCGAGAACTGTATTGACCAGATTTTTGCCAAAAAACACAGTGCTAGCCCCATCATTCTGCACAAGATGAAAGCCTGTTTCCGAACCGTTTTCGTCATCACCGTGGTTCGTAAGAAATGTGTTTGTTCGCGTTTGATCAGCCCTAATCCACTGGTTGATCCAGCGCACCTCGCTGCTGCTAAGGCGGGTGTTGTCACTGTCGGCTTGTCCTGAGGCATTGAGGGCGCCGATTCCCTGGAGAATCAATGTGTTTAGGTTATTAGCCGCTGTTGCTCCAGCGGCAATATCGGCCCAATTGATGTTGGAGGCCAAGCCCTTGTCGCTAATGATGAGCTCTGTGGTGCGATCCAGATTGGTGTTGGTTGTGGCGTAATCCGTTTTTAGGGCGGTGAGCCAGTTGGCGACATCAACGAGGGCTGCATTGGCAGCGCCATCTTCATTGACAAACTGATTGTTAGCATTAATCTCAAATCCAAAGTGATAGATGCCATCGAGGACCGTGTCGACCAGATTGAGCCCGCGAAACTTTTGATTGGCGCCGTCATTTTGAATGGTGTGAAAACCTGTGGCCACCCCACCCTCATCATCACCATGCAGTATCTCAAAACTGACTTTCCGGCTCGCATCACTCCGTAGCCATTCACTTAGACGACGGACATCATCGGAATCCAGCACAACATCATTTATGCTGCCGATGGCATTAAGGCCTGTAATGATGAGTTGGTTCAGGCCATTGGCGGCTTGAATCCCCTCTGCCAAGGCAGAGGCTTCTGTATTGCCAGCCAGGCCTGGATCTCTAGCAATCCAGCCAATGACCTGATCAAGGCCCGAGCCTGAATTGCCTGAGGGTTGCCCCCAGTAGGCGGAGTAGGAACGGAGAGTGTTGACCATGGCTGGAGAACGTGAAAGAGAACAACGGGCAGTGATGCAGCAAATTGACAGACCATCCTGCTGAAGAATTCGCCTCCGAGGAAACTGCAATTGGAGGGATGGTGCTTTTGCTGTATCTCTCTTGCATAAATCAACCCTACTGCATTTGCCTACGCAGCTTGGTGGGGCAATCACTTCTTGACTCTTCTTGATCTTTTCTCGGCGTGAATGCTTGGCAGCTGAAGTGGGATAGAATGGGTTGGAACTAAATGCAAATGACACTCATTTGCCATTTGAGTTCCGCTGGTTGCTCCGTCTTGCAATTGATTCGCAACTGCAGGCGTTCTTTGCCTGGACGGGCTACTAGGCTGATTGTCCAGGCTTTTGCAGCGTCGAGGCATGATTCAGGTTCGCCGAATTGGCCTCACGGGCGGCATTGCCACAGGCAAAACAACGGTGGCTCGACTTCTTGCTGATCGCTATGGAATTCCTGTGCTGGATGCCGATCTCTTTGCACGGGAGGCCCTGGCACCTGGTGCGCCTGCCACTCTTGCCGTCGTGGGTCGCTACGGCGATGCGGTGCGCTCCCGTGATCCAGCCAACGAAGCGCTGACCCTGGATCGCCCTGCTTTGGCTCGCATCGTGTTTGCCGACGAGGCGGAACGCCGCTGGTTGGAGCAGTTGGTGCATCCGATCGTGCGTCAGCGCTTCACCGCTGCCCTGGAGGCTCTAGAAGGTGAAGCCGTGGTGGTGCTGATGATTCCCCTGCTCTTAGAGGCAGGCTTGCAGTCCCTCTGCAGTGAAGTCTGGGTGGTGGAATGTGGCAGCGAAGACGAGCAGATGCACCGCCTCCAAAAGCGGGATGGAATAGACAGGGAGGAGGCCCTGGCGCGTCTGATCGCCCAGTGGCCAATGGCAGCCAAGCTGGCTCATGCCGACGTAGTGCTCAGCAACCGAGGCTCTCAAGACGCGTTGCTGGCCCAGGTGGATAGGGCGCTTGCCAACCCGCCTCCGCGGAACGTTTAGCGATGGCGGTCGCTCAGCCGTTTCACCAACCTTTCCCTGTGCTCTTCCAATTGCCGGATGGCGTAAAGCATCCACTCCAGCTCGATGCGCACCTGCACGGGAAGCTCACGATCCAGATAGGCACGCAACGATTCCTGACTCAGACTTCCCCGGCGCAGCTCACCTTCTAAAGCTGCCAGGACGGATCCACTAGCCGGCGGGGTGTTGCTCATCCCTGCAGCCTCTCCATTAGCAGTCGGTTGGCCAGTTGCGGATCGGCCCGCCCTCCCGTGCGCTTCATGAGCTGACCAACGAAGAAGCCTTGCAATTTTGTTTTGCCCCCGCGGAAAGCCTCCACCTCTGCAGGATGGGCCGCCAGCAGCTCCTCCACGATGGCAGCGATGGCTGCAGGATCACTGATCATCCCCAGGCCTTTGGCTGTCACCAAGCTTTTTGCCGAGCCTCCTGTGGCCAGCAGCTCCGGAAGAATTTCCTTGGCGATTTTGCCGCTGATCGTGCCATCGCTGATCAATCCCACCAATTCAGCCAAATGCACGGGCCGCAGCGGCAGATCCTTGTAAGAGAGTCGCTGGGCGTTCACATGGGCGGCGATATCGCCGGTGATCCAATTGGCGGCAAGTTTCGGATCAGCACCTGCAGCCACGCTCGCCTCGAAATACTCGGACATGGGCCGCTCATCAGTGAGGACCCGAGCGTCATAGGCGGAGAGTGAAAAAGCCTCGGCGTAGCGATGGCGTTTGGCGGCGGGAAGTTCAGGAAGTTCCAGTCGCCAAACCTCCTGCTGCTTCTGGCTCACTTCAATAGGACCTAAATCAGGCTCCGGAAAATAGCGATAGTCGCTGCTTCCCTCCTTGCTGCGCATTGTTTTGGTGAGCTGTTTGCTCTCATCCCAAAGGCGCGTTTCCTGATGGATCTTTTCCCCTGATTCAATGGCTTTGATCTGACGCTGAATCTCGTAGTCGCATGCTTTTTGGATGGCGGAGAAAGAGTTCATGTTTTTGATCTCCACCTTCACTCCAAAGGGCTCCGCTGGGCCCTGCCGCACTGAGATATTCACGTCGCAGCGCAATGAACCCTCTTGCATGTTGCCATCACTGACCCCTAAGTAGCGCATGATTCGCCTAACCTCCGCCGCATATTCCGCTGCTTCTCGCCCGGTTCGCAAATCTGGTTTGCTGACGATTTCTGCCAGGGCTACACCAGCCCTGTTGTAATCCACCAACGAGTGACTGCTGCCGGCGAGTCTGTCACTGCCGGCATGAACCAACTTGCCGGCATCCTCCTCCATGTGCAGGCGCTCAATGCCAATGGTTTTCAGATAAGTATCTTTGCCTTTTTCTGCTACTTCGACCTCGATCCAACCATCTTCGCCGATGGGTTCATCGTATTGCGAGATCTGGTAGTTTTTAGGAAGATCTGGGTAAAAATATTGCTTACGGTCAAATTTACTGTGCTCAGCAATCTTCATGTTCAGAGCCAAGGCAGCCTTGACGGCATATTCCAAGACTTTGTTGTTTAGCACAGGCAGAGTGCCGGGCAGCCCACACACCAGCGGGTCAATGTGGGTGTTGGGTTCGTCCCCGAAGCAGGCTGCCGCGGGGCTGAAGATTTTGCTGGCGGTGCCTAGCTGGACATGGATCTCTAATCCAATCACAGCCTCCCAGTCGGAGGCAGCGGGTCTATCAGGGGATGGAGCGGTAGTAGTGGCGGTGCTGGCCATGGAGGGCGCTGTGAGGCGGCCGTGCCGCCAGAGGCTGAAGGGATCATACGGAGAGCCGGTGAACTCTCACTTGCCCCGGCTCTGGCGACACTGGGATCAGCTCCTTCCCTCCCATGGTGCCTCGCCTCCCCGATCCGGTGCTGATCCTCGGAGGGGGCCTCATGGGACTCTCGATTGCCCACGCGTTGGCCGTGGAAGGGGAAGCAGTGTTGGTGCTTAGCAGGCGCCGCAGTGAAGCCGCTGGTTTTGTGGCCGCGGGAATGCTGGCTCCCCATGCGGAAGGCTTAACCGGTGCCCTGCTGGCACTGGGCCAGGCCAGTCTGGCCCTCATTCCCCGCTGGGTGGCGCGGATTGAAGCCGATGGTGGGCTTCCCTGCGGACTGCGCACCAGCGGCATTGTGGTGCCTTTCTTCACCTCGGAGGAACGCGATGCCTTCCCGACAGCCCCCTTTGGGGATGTGCTGCAGCGCAGAGACCTGGAGCGCGAGGTTCCAGGTATTGGTCCGAGCTGGCATGCAGGCCTGTTGTTTCGCCAAGACGGTCAGATCGACAACCGTCGTTGCTTGATGCGCGCCCTGGAAGCCGCCTGCGTCAACCGCGGGGTGGCGTTTGAAGAGGGGAGCCAGGTCGAGGGTTTGCTCACCGCATCCTCGCCCGACCAGCGACTGGAGGGGGTGAGGTTGCGGCGTGCAGATGGGGAGGTTCATGCGCTGAGCTGCTCTCGCGCCGTTTTGGCCTGCGGGGCTTGGGCAACACAGCTTTGTCCCCGCTTGCCTGTGTTTCCCGTGAAAGGGCAGATGCTTTCCCTCCAGGCCCCTAAAAATGCACTGCAACGGGTGTTGTTTGGGCCAGGCACCTATCTCGTGCCGAGGGAAGATGGGCTCGTGGTGGTGGGAGCCACCAGTGAGGCCGAGGCCGGCTTCCAGGGTGGTCTCACCCCTGCCGGTCAGGCTGAGTTAGAGCATGGAGTGGCCTCTTTGCTGCCTCAGGCCAGCTCGTGGCCCCCGATGGAGCGTTGGTGGGGATTCCGTCCTTGCACGCCAGACTGTTCCCCTTTGCTGGGAGCCGGAGCCATTCCTGGTCTCTGGTTGGCAACCGGCCATCATCGCAATGGCGTCTTGTTGGCGGCGATTACAGCCCGTTTTCTCACCGCGATGCTGATGAACCATCGCCTGGAGGTCGGGGAGGCAGAACTGTTGAACAGATTTTGCCCAGGTCGCTTCGGGGCTGCTCCAGTTGAACCGTTTTGAAGGCCAATGCAGACGCCCTGCACCCAGAAATACTAGATTCAGTTGCTAAGGGGAAGAGTATTTGCCTTTCGGGTTTTCACTTGCTGCTGCCAGAGACGGGAGTATCGACCATTGAGGTGGAGGAGATGACTGTGATTGCCCTGCTCGATCACCCGGCCTTGATCAAGCACATAAATTTGATCAGCGTTAACGATGGTACTTAGTCTGTGGGCAATCACAAGAATCGTGTATTTGTTATCGAATCGGTCAATGGCCTCCTGCACAAGTCGCTCACTTTCAGTGTCTAGTGCGCTCGTGGCCTCATCTAAAATTAGCAAATCTGGCTGGCGAAGAATCGCCCTGGCCAAGGAAATGCGTTGGCGTTGTCCACCACTGAGTCGGTAACCGCGTTCGCCAACCAAAGTATTGAACCCATCAGGCAGGTTTTCGATAAAACCTGTGGCTTGTGCTTGTTGGGCAGCCCATTTGACGTCTTCGAGGTTGGCACCCGGAGTGCCAAATGAAATATTTGCTGCAATGGTCGCATTGAACAGGAAGGTGTCTTGACTTACAACCCCAATACGCTTCTGCCAAGACGCAAGATCGAAGCGTTGAAGCTCCGTCCCATCGATGAGAATTTCTCCAACAGTCGGATCATATAGACCTGCTAGAAGATCGGCGATGGAACTTTTGCCAGCACCGCTGCTTCCGACCAATGCAACAGTATTACCTTTGGGGATCATGATATCGATTGAGTGAAGGGCGGGTGACAAATCTTTGGAGTACTGCAAACTGACATCTTCAAGGCGTATCTCTTTGTTGAAACCTTCATATGGCTTCCCTGATTTGCGCCGAAACTCTTTGTCATGTGTCAAGAGAAAATCATTCAATACTTTGAGATTGGCCGCATTTGCCTTCAATCTCAAAAAGGTTTCAGACACCGAGCCGATGGAACCATTGAGTCGCTGAAGGGCAACAACAAAAGTGACCAAGCTGGGCAATATTCCTGAACTGCGCTGACCAAAGAAAAGAATGCTTAGCCATGCAATGACTGCAATCATGAAGATTGGCAGCACGATGGTAATGGGGGCATTGATCGAATTAAGCCTGACTTGACTGCGGGAATTTTGTTCAAGTTTCTTTGTTTGTTGATCGACGTCACGAGCGGCTTCTCTAAGGAAGCCACTGGTGTGAAGAAGACGCAAGCCTTGTATGTTTTCCGTCATCTTGCTCACAAGATCTGTGCCAAGCTTTGTGGCAACTTGAGCCCTTGCCCCTACTCTTGGCAGGAGAAATTGCTGGACAATTGCAGAAGCCCCTCCGAGAAGAATTGCAGCGATCAATAGCCATGGTGACAGACGTATGAGAACGCACAAATAAGTGATCAACAACAAGAACGTTGTGATTAAGCCACTGTAAGAATTGATTTGGGAAATAATCGCGCCTGGCCCTGCGGAATTGATATATTGCAGATCACCTACTCTGTAGCGGCTAGCGCATGAGAAAGTGTAATCTAAAATATGTGAGTGCAGTTGAGAGGTCAGGCGACTAGAAACTCGATTTGTAAAATAACCAGTAGATACGCTTCCGACAAATATGGCCAATCCCTGCACTAGCTTCAACAGAAGTGCCAGACTTAATAATATTGTAAAACCTTGAAAAACTGAAATCTGGTTAAGTCTTTCTACTAGGTTTGGAAAGGTATTGAAGTAGGAGCTGGCACCGATCAATTTGTTGCCAATTCCTGCAGTGCTGCCCGTTGGTCTGGAAAGGACATCCACGGCAAGAAACATCATGCCCAAGGTCAATCCTTCCGTTGAAGCCTGAAGAAGCGAGCAGAAAAAACTCAAAACAATGAGTCTCCACTCTCTTCTTGCTGTCTCTCTGATCAGCAAGTTTGCTGGTTGCTGATCGACAAATGGCCTCAAAATCCGAGCTGCCAGGCGGCGAGGGAACAGGATAGGGTTGGTCAAGTCAATCGTCTGAGCAATCGGGCAGCTGTTGGGCCGAGATCAGCTATTTAAGCTTCTCCCGACTCTGATTGTCATTTGGAGGGACACTCTCAAAAGCAGAAGGTTTGAGCCCGTTGCGTGCTTCAAGTTGCTTTGGTTAAGCCGCCTCTACTCGCCAGGAGTGATCAGCGGGAGTCCAATCACTGAGTTCGGAAGGTGAAAACCATAGGCCGATTTCAAAAGCGGCTGTGTCGGCTCCGTCAGATCCGTGGATCACGTTGCGCCCGATGTTCACGGCCAAATCGCCGCGGATGGTGCCAGGAGCGGCTTCGAGCGGTTTGGTGGCGCCGATCATGAGCCTGGCTGCGGCGATGACGCCCTCACCTTCCCAAATCATGGCCACGACGGGGCCACTGGTGATGAACGTCACAAGCCCGGCAAAAAAGGGGCGCTCCCGGTGGACGCCGTAGTGGTTTTCAGCCAGTTCACGGCTTGGGGTGAGCTGCTTCAACCCAACAAGTTTGAATCCCTTCCGCTCAAAGCGCCCGATGATCTCTCCGACGAGACCACGCTGCACACCGTCGGGCTTGATTGCGAGGAAGGTGCGCTCGGCAGGCATGGCAGGAAGGGCGAAAGGGAATCGGCACAGCCATGGTCAGTTGTGGAGTGGCTGCTTGGCAAGGCCCAGTGGGCAACTCCTGGCGGGATGTTCCAGGCTGGACCTTCGAGGCGTACCCTTTCAACAGGCCCATTGGCTGCAGTTGTATGGCCGTTGCCCAGCCGACGGGTTTCGAGCTTTCCCCCCCCTCCGCCCGGCTGGAAGTCGAGGGTCTCCATGCCTACAGCGCCCCGCTGGAGGGTCGACGCGGACTGCTGAGACTCGATTTCAATGAAAACACCCTTGGCCCTAGCCCCCGGGTGGTGGACGCGATTCGTGCCATTCCGGCAGATCATTACGCGATCTATCCGGAATACAACGGGCTGCAAGAAGCTGTGGTGACGGCTCTGGGCGGAGCCTCAAGCCTCCTAACCCCGCACCATGTGGGTCTGTTTAACGGGGTGGATGGTGCTCTGCACGCGATCTTTCACTCCTATGGACGCCCCGGCGATCGATTGCTGACGACCTCCCCCACCTTCGGTTACTACGCGCCCTGTGCCCGAATGCAGGGGATGGAGATCGAGGCGATTCCCTACCACCTGCCCTGTTTCAGCTTCCCGCTTGAGGAGATCCGGGCGGTCCTCCAAGCGGAGGGTGGCCATGGTCCAGCCCCGAGGATCCTGCTGATCTGCAACCCCAATAATCCCACCGGCACCCGTTTGGCCCCCGCAAGGATCCTTGAGCTGGCGGCCGCCGCCCCCCAATGCCTGGTGGTGGTGGATGAGCTCTACGAGGCTTTCAGTGGCGACAGCGTGCTGCCCCTTCTGGCGGAGAGGGCTGCGGACGCAGGGGAAGCAGACGCTTTTGGCCGAGCCCCCAACCTGGTGGTGCTCCGCTCACTCTCCAAAACAGCGGGCTTGGCTGGGCTGCGCATCGGTTTTGCGATCGGCTGCCCGGAGGTGGTGGATCGGGTGAGTCGGGTGACAGGTCCCTATGACGTGAACAACTTCGCGGTGATTGCCGCTGTTGCTGCCTTAGCCGATCAACCCTTCGTGGATGCCTATGTGGAGGCGGTGCTTGAGGCGAAGGAATGGCTCAGCGGCGAATTGGCCCGGTCGGGGGTGCGCCATCACGTCGATGGGGGGAACTACCTGTTGATTTGGCCCGAAACCCCGGTCGCGGAGATGGATCAGCAGCTGCGGAATGCCGGAATCCTTGTGCGCTCGATGGCAGGCAAGCCTTTGATCGACGGATCCATGCGGGTGAGCATTGGCACCATCGACCAGATGCAGCGTTTTTGGAGCGCTTACACAGCCATTGAAGCCAAGAGATCTGCAGCTGAAAGCTGAAGGGTGCTTGATGTGCGATGCAAACCCTCAACTCGCTTTGGGCCCCATCACCTGGGGAGGACGCCTGCGGCCGGTGCGGGCGCTCACCGCTCTGCTGCGCTCCTGGTAGCCATGCACCACGGGCAGTCGTTGGAAAGCCCAGCTGTTTAAAGCTGTTTCCAGATCGTTGGCAGAGGCATCCACAGTTGGGGGACTCAGCGCCCTCGCCAGACCCACGGCATCCTCCAGCCCTGCCGTCATCCCTCTGGCCTGAGAGGAGCTCATGGCATGGGCTGCATCGCCGATCAACACCACCCGACCCGTGTGGAGGCGCGGCAGGGGATCGATGTCGAACGACCAATTGGCCACCAGCGCCTCAGCTGGGGTTTGGCGAATCAGGTTCGCCAGATCGGCGGCCACCTTGGCCAGGGCCTCCTCGGGGACCGGTTCGCTGAGCAGGCGGCGCTGCTCGTCCCGTTCGGCTGGCAGGGGTTCTTCCTGGAAAAATCCCCAGTGGGTAAGGGGCTGGCCCTGGCGATCCACGCCGAGGTCGAAGACGTTGGCATAGACCCCCCTGCCCCTGGCATAGACGAAAAACTCGCCATCCCGGCAGAAGCTGCCATCCTTCACCACCCCTCTCCAGACGCGATCGCCGAGGTAATTGAGGCGCCGCTCCGGCGTCACCAGGGGAGCCACTTTGGAGAACAAGCCATCGGCCCCCACCAGAAGATCCCCCTGCCAGCGGCTGCCATCGCTGAACAATGCCTCCACGGAAGGCGAAGGATGGCTGTGCTGGCACCAGCTGAGCAGCTCCGCATTGGCGACCAACACTTCCGGGGGAAGGCACGCTGAGAGGGCTTCGAGAATCGTGCGGCGGTGGATCAACAGAGAGGGAAGTTCACCCTCTTGCCGCTCTGCCGGGGCCCGTTCGATCAGGTCTCCACGGAGGTTGCGCACCACGAACGTGCTCACCGGCAACCCCTCGGCCAACAGACGCTCCAGCAATCCCTTCAGACCACTGGCGGCAATGGCTTCGACGCCACTTTTCACGAGCAGGATGCCGCAGCCATCAGAGCGCACGCGATCCGCTTTTTCAAACAACCGCACCCTGTGACCCTGGCGATGAAGCAACGCAGCCAGAAGCAATCCGGCACTACCTGCGCCCACGATGGCAATCGAAAGCGATGTTGATGGCACCCGTGGAGTCATGGCTGGCGGGACGCTATGGCGAAACCCCGAGGTGGTTGGTGTGGTGCGCCACTCTCTGGCTGGGGAAGCCGATCACCGCATCACCTCCACCACCGTGCCCTCGGGCAGAGGCGGCGTGAGGCTCAAGCTGGCGCCTGCCTGCCGCACACTGGGGTTGCCCAGGGCTTCGAGAAATGGCTGCAGCCCCCCCTGGTCGCAGTCCGCAGGGGGTTGTCCCCCACGCAAAAACTGCACAGGGATGACCCGTCGAGGATTCAGCTCTCGCACCACCGCCGCTGCTTCCGCTCCCGTATAAACCTTGGCCCCACCGCCGACGCCGATCACCAGCACATCTGGCCGCCCTAACAGAACCTTGTCAGCCGGGCTGATGGCCCCGGCCGTGCCCCCCAGATGGGCGAAATCCAAGCCACCTTGGCGCCAGCGCCAAACGGTGGACTGCCCAAAACGCCTGCCATTCACTCTGTCGTGGGGCACGCCAACGCCCTCGATTTGCAGGCCGGCCACCTTGTAAGACCCCGGTTTGTTGAGCAGTCGGCCGCTGGCAACGGAGGCCCCTTCATCTTTCAAGCGGCTGCTGGCGAGGATCACATCAGCACTCACTCGCGGCTCCTCCAGGCCGGCCGCACAGCCCACAGCCCGAAAGGGGTTGAGCAGCACGCGGGCCCCACCTCCTTCAATCAGCAGGGCGCTGTGTCCGAAACTGGTGATCCTCACTCCCCCACCGGCGGCCTCGGCCGCAGGGCCGACGCTCAGCAGAGCCAGAGCGAACAGAGGAGGGGCAGCCCAGCGAGAGCACACACGCATGGTTGTAGGAAGCATGGGATGGGGAAGCGTGGCGTCGCGGCGCGAAGCTAGCAGCGCTGGAGGGCAGGAAAGCTCTCGGCTTGCCTGAGAAAATTGGCAAGCAGCGCATGTCCCCCCTCGGTGAGCACACTCTCCGGATGAAACTGCAGGCCCTGCAGATGGGGCCACTGCCGATGCCGCAATCCCATGATGGTTCCGTCTGCCAGCCAGGCGGTGACCTCGAGACTCTCAGGCAAGGTCTGGCGGTCGACGATCAGGCTGTGGTAGCGGGTGGCGGTGAGCGGCTCCGGCAGGCCTGCAAACACCCCCTGGCCGCGGTGATGCACCGGAGAGGTTTTGCCATGCATCAATTCGCTGGCGCGAACCACCTGCCCTCCAAACACTTGGCCCAGGCATTGATGGCCGAGGCAGACCCCCAGAATGGGCAGTTCGGGTCCCAATTCTTGCAACACCTCAAGGCAAACCCCCGCCTGATCGGGATCACCGGGGCCTGGAGAGATGAGCACGGCCCTTGGAGCCAGCTGCCGAATGTCGGCAACGGAGAGGGCGTCGTTCCGCTCCACCCGCACATTGGCGGCCAAAGGATGGGCCGGAGCCAGTTCACCCAGATATTGCACCAGGTTGAACGTGAAGCTGTCGTAGTTGTCGAGGACCAAAAGCATGAGGGAGAGGTCCTCAGAGGGGCATCCATCCCAAACGCTGCAGCAGCGGCGGGACGAGCAGGAGCAACGCAATCAGCAAGGAGGAGAGGGCTGCCACGAGAACAGCCGCTGCAGCGCAGTCCTTGGCGATGCGAGCCAGGGGGTGGAATTTGCGACCAATGACCAGGTCGACCACCGCTTCCGTGGCGGTGTTGAGCAGCTCGAGCACCAGCACGGCCGTCACGGTGAGCACCAGTACCGCAAGGCGATCGGGACTCAACCCCAGCCAGAGAGCGAGGCAGAGAGCGATGAAGCCCATTCCCACATGAATGCGGAAATTGCGTTGGCTGGCAAAGCCATAGGCCAACCCTTGGGCGGCGTAGCGGAAGCTGGAGGGAAGATCGCCTGCGATTTTCCAGGCTCCGGCTCTCATCCGGCGGCCCCTGCGGTGAGGCTCACCTCCCACCTCGTGGAGGTGGGTTGGCTGGTGATCGGGAACGGGTTGAACCACTCCACACCGGTCAGCTGTTGCGGCACCTTAACCCGGAGATTCTCCACGGCAAGAATCAAGTGGCACATCGGGAAGGGGGAAGGTGTTGGAAAGCAGATCGTCCTGCCGCTGAAGCATCGCCGCCAGGGACTCCTCGTCGGGGTGGTCCCAGCCCAGGAGGTGCAGCAGGCCGTGGCTGGCCAGGAAGAGCAGTTCTTGCTGAAGGGATTGGCCGGCTTCGCTGGCTTGGCGCGCAGCCGTTTCCAAGGAAATCACGATATCGCCCAGCTCCAGAGGGTCGGCTGGTGTGGGTGGGTGGGGGAGCGGCGGAGCGCCTTCCCGGGCGGCGAAGGCCAAGACATCGGTGGGTCCTGTCTGCTGTCTCCAGGCTTGGTTGAAGGTGGCCATGGTGGCGTCATCCACCAGGCTCAGGCCCAGGCTGTAGGCCGGTGCCCGTAGCGGGGGGGGCAATTCGGGAGCGAGAGCCGCCAGCCATCCCCCGATCACCCCGGTCCAGAGGGCCTCAGCCTCCATGTTGTTGATCAGGGATGGGGCCCCATCTTGGATCGCTTCCTGCACCAACATGGCCTCTGGTTCCAGCTGAAAGGCCAGATCCACCTCGGCTCCTCCCAACAGTGGCGGGGAGGTGGTGAGGTCGAGGGGTTCAGGGGGGGGGATGTCGCACTTAAGGGGCAGATTCTCTGATGAATTCATGGGTTGGCTGTCAAGAACCTGCAATTCTCGAATCAAAGGGGCAATCGGGGTCGCCCAAGCCAGGCAAGCAAGAGCAGAAAAGCGCTTAGTCCAAGGGCCGTGAGGCCAAAATGAAAGAGGCTCTGCTGTCCTTTGCGCACCATGTTGCGCATGGCCAATTTTATAAATCCCGACGACTCTTCAGGGGCAGAAGGGGTGGGGGTAGGGGTTTTCGCCATGGGTTGATGGGTGCAGTGTTAGGCACGGTACAGAGACTGGCAGTTTCTTTGACCAGCCTGGCGGACCCCCTCAATCCCGGGACCAGGGCTTGAGCCGCGACTCAAGTGTCTCCACGATTTCCGCACTGACCCCCAAGTGGTGGAGCCTTGTCACGAGTCGCTTCACTCTTTCCTCCACTGAGGCCACCGAGGCGACTTCCTTGACCAGAGCATGAGCCATGGGGCCTATCAGGTCGAGGAGGATTGATTCGAGTTGAGCCTCTAGGAGCTGCGGTGGTCGTTTCGATTCAGAAAGGGGGACAGATGACTCAGCTTGATGCACAACCTCAGGCTTGCTCTCGGCTGGAGGTTGCGGCTCTTGGGTTTGTCCGTTGCTTAATGTCTGCCGGGAGTGGTCTGGGGCTGGCAGTAAACCTGTTACAACTCGTTGGAAGAGCTGATCAATCACGTCAAGCTTCATTCCCATTCTCTCAAGTTCCAATCGTGCTTTATGAGGGTTTTTCTTTAGGTCTTCTTTCAGGCTGCTCTCCCACAAAACGTCGGCGATTGGACCCACTTCAAAACGCAGCCAATCGAGAAGGCTCGCCGACTCTGGTGGCGGTGCTTGCGGGGGAATTGGCATGACTATTGGGGTATTATTTACTTGATCCTTTGCGTGGAACGATGCTTGATCCTTGCATTCATCAAGGACGAGTGGATCAATGCCGATGTCAACAAAGGAATGTCTTAGCGCCTCTTGATTCAATGCATCCAAATCCTCAGGCCATTGTTGTAGGATGCTCTCTGCAACAGGACCAATGCGAAGAAGCAGGCAAGCAAGCAAACGATTCCGGCTCCAACGCGGCTCACCACTCTCCAGGTTGCTTGGCGCCATGGGTTTTGGTGAATTGGGTGGGGTGGTAAGAGGAGGTAGCGGTTGTTGATCTTTTCTGCATGGGCTTGAAGCGGGCTGATCATCGCCAGACAGCTCTGATGGAAGGGCGCTGAGCAGAGAATCAGGTGCGCTGACTGACCAGGCTTGTTTTGGTCTTGGATCTTGCGGAATAATGCAAGAATCAGGTTCCATTAGCACTAAAACTTGTTTTGCATGCTGCACTCGTTCGGAAGGTGAATCAATAAGCATGGGTGCTAACCAGCGCCGGACAGAGTCGTCAAGGTCACTCATCAGCCATTGGCCTAGATTTTGCTGATACAGGCTCTCTGGATTGCTGCCGCTGCAAAGCATGAGCAGGCTGACTCCCAAACCATAGAGATCGATGGCAGGGGTGAGCACTGAAAAACGAATAAATTCTGGGGCCTGAAAAAAACTTCTTGCAAAACCAATTGATCGGGTGGGTAAACGTTGATCATCTTTTCCCGTGATTGGATTTTGTAGAGAAGTCTGCTTCATTAATAGTGCTGTATGAACTAGCGAGAGGTCGACTATATAGGAATCATTTGTGCCTGGCAGAAGCAGCAGATTGTCGGGTCGAATATCTGCATGCACAATTCCTTGGTCATGCATCACAGAGAGAAGAGTCAGAATCTTGCGCGCATGAAACGTAATCATTTCCCCGGTCCATTGCATGGCGCTCCATGGCATGCCCTCTATTAATTCCTGAACAAGGCAATAGCAGCTCCTCTCTTCAAAGTGATCAAGGATCAGGGGAAAGCCTTGATGCCTTAGCGCCTCAAGCTTCTTGGCTTCTGCCTGAAATTTCGGAACAAAAGGGCCTGAGGCTGGATAAATCTTAAGCACTACATCCCTTCCACGCTTCTGATCCTTGGCTCGGTATGTTGTGGATTGATTTGATTGGCCAATTAAGTTTTCCAATTCATATCCACGACTTAATAATCGCGAGGCCATAAAGTCGCGGCCTGAGGCTACAGCCTGATTCCGTAATCCCTCTACAAGTAGATCAAGATTCTCTGCTGACCTGTTGCTGCCAAGAGCGATAAACTGAACGCCTGCAAGTTGATATTTCATTTTGGCGGGTATGCTAATGTCTTCGATCATAATCGGCAAAATAATTTTGCCAAAGCTCTCTGCTAATGAGAGCTCCTTGACCACATTTGCTGATTGGATAGAGCCAGAGGAAAGGATGATCATAAAGTAGTCACTTTCTTCAATGCCTTGAACAATTTCTTCTCTCCAAATCTGGCCGATCTGAATCGAGTTGGAATCAAACCATACGTCATAGCCACGTTTTCTGAGTTCTTCCCTCAACCAGCGAACAAAAGCTGAATCAGAATGTGAGTAGCTGATAAAGATCCGATCGGCCATTGGCTTTAATGATTCGCCTCTTGTTGTCCAATGATAGGCTGGTTTTGTTTATCCCACTGATCAACTGTCTGGACAATCTTGATAAAGTGATTGTAAGATGTTAGCTCGGGTTTTGTGCTTGCTCCATAGCGAAGAAAGGAGGGAAGCTGGAATGAGTTTTCATCCAGCTCTTTGAGGAGGCCTGTGTAGTCCAAGCTATTCAACCTAGAGTGCATCAACAGCGCACCCGATGGCAGCAGGTGAGGATCGATAGCGCCCAGGCGCGTCCCAGGAGGCAGGGGCGTGATCTGTGTATCCCACGCAATAGCATCGACCTGGCGGATCTTCAATTTGTTAATTAGATCTTCATAGCTTAATCCATAGTCGGTGCCGGCTATATTCACTCCGTAAGTATTATATCTAGCCAGGTAATAGCCGATTAACCCGCTTGAAAGCAGGCCAATCTTCTTGCCATTTAGGCCAGAATAATCCTTTATGTCGCTGGTTTTTGGGACTAGCATCGCCGAACGAACCGCTCCGTCCTGTCCGAGTGACCTTAGGGGTACATAGCCAGAGTCTTGATTGAGTGCAAGGACTGAGAGACTGGGAGCGAGAAAGGCGAAATCAAAACCACCGCTTTTGATTAATTTGCGCCCAAGTGGAGTACTAACAATAGGCACCATCTGGATCGGGCACTGAGTTGCCTTTCCAAGGAAGACTTCAAGTTTCTTTATGTCATTGGCTTGCTCATCCGATCCTTGGTTCAAAGGGAAAAGCTGTTGATCAACCCCGATCTTCAGAGTCTCTCCCGAGGAACAAAGGGCTGCTTTCGTTTGAAATGGGACGAGTGAACATCCGCCCATGAATATGGTTGAGACTAGACTGAAATTCAAAAACAGAAAATGATAATTCATTGATTCTTATCTTTCAACATTCGCATTGAAATTATCAGACTTTGTTTCATTCTCTCGAGGCTTCTTGCGATCGACCCAATTTCATCTGGCCTTGATTTTTCGGAGAACTCAATTGATTCTGGATGGATGCTTGCCTCATCTGCACGGGCGCTCATGAGGCGAATTGGCTTAAGAATCAATTTTTGTAGCAATATCAGAGTCGCCAGTCCAACACCAAGGAAGGAAAGGCCCACAAGGGAGGAGAGCGAGAGTAGAGAGTTCCATTTTGATGTGTAGATAGCGTCAACGGGAACCGTCACAATCTGTGCTCCGATCGTTTCTCCAAGCTTCCAACCAAATCCATTGTTTTTGCCATAGGTAAGCAGTTGACTTTTTGGGGCCAAGGCAGGATCAGAATGGCATGCGAGGCAACTCTGCTTTGAAACCTTGATCGGCCTGGCAATGTAGTGAAAACTGCCGACAGGCGTTTGGCGCTCACCTGTCTTTAACTTCATGGTTGGGTTTGTTCTAAACTCTTGGATAATGTCGGATTCTGTAGAATCTGCCTTGTCTTTGAGACTGGTCGGATTGAGCGTTGCTTCCCGATAGGAGTAATTGGAATAGCTAGGGTTATTCTTGAGAAAGCTGAATACGGTCGTTGCGGAGTAGCTTGGGACAGCTTCTGGCATGAATTCAATATTATTGTTGTTCAATGGCGCTACAATTGGATTGACATGTTGGCTTGTGTATTCCCTCACGGCAAGCATGCTATCCATGATCAGATTTGACTGTTGATTAATGCGAGATATAGCTTGGCCCTGTAGAAGGAAATTCAGGAGCGAGAGAACAATAGCAAGCGAAGTCAGAAAAATTACAACTAGCGTTATAGCTATTCTCCTGGTTAGGGAGGAATTGTTGAGGCTCCCTAACAGTTTCGCCATGACAAAGAATCCTAGTGGCTGTGGGGGCTTCGCCAGTCTAATCAGCTCTGGGTGGCTGTCACAACACAATTTGAGTTGATCACCTCTTCAGCGCAGGCCCGACGTCGGAACCCGGCAGCTGCCTGTTCTTTGGAGTATGACGGAATGTGAAGGCGCCTGGCCCTGCTCCCTCTCAGTTGGAGGCCCCCACCTCCACGCCCTGCCGCAACAGGCTCTGGATGAAGGGATCCAAATCCCCATCCATCACCCCCTGCACATCGGTGGTCTCTTCCCCTGTGCGCAGATCCTTCACCATCTGATAAGGGTGAAACACGTAGTTGCGGATCTGGTTGCCCCAGGCAGCCTCCACAATGTCGCCGCGGATGTCGGCAATTTCGGCCGCCCGCTGCTCCTGGGCGATCACCATCAGCTTGGCTTTGAGCAGCGCCATGGCCTTCTCTTTGTTTTGCAGCTGGGAGCGCTCCTGGGTGCAGCGCACCGCCAGGCCTGTGGGCACGTGCAGGATGCGCACCGCCGTCTCCACCTTGTTCACGTTCTGCCCGCCGGCCCCGCCAGATCGAGACGTGGTGATTTCCAGATCCTTCTCTGGAATCACCAGATCCAGCTGCTCTTCAAGCTTGGGCATCACCTCCACCCCGGCAAAGCTGGTTTGCCGCTTGTCATTGGCGTTGAAGGGCGAAATGCGCACGAGCCGGTGGGTGCCCTTCTCGTTGCGCAGGTAGCCATAGGCATAGCGGCCTTCGATCTCAATCGTGCAGCTTTTGATGCCCGCTTCCTCGCCCTCGGTGATCTCATCCACGCTCACCTTCATGCCGTGATCTTCAGCCCAGCGGGTGTACATCCGCATCAACATCAGGGCCCAATCCTGGGCATCGGTGCCGCCGGCCCCCGCATTGATGCTCAGAACCGCTCCCTCTTTGTCGTAAAGCCCGCTGAGCAGCCGCTCCAGTTCCCAGCGGTCGAGTTCACTGCGCAACCGCCCCAGCCCGCCATGCCCCTCGCTCAACAGCTCCTCGTCGGGCTCCAGGTCATAGAGCTCCAAGGTGGCGCGGGCATCGTCCACCAAGCCCGTCCATCGGCTCAGCTGCTCGAGCTGGGCTCTCACTTCATCCAACTGGCGCATCTGCCGCTGGGCCTGGACCTGGTCGTCCCAGAAACCCGGCTGGGCGGCCAGCTGTTCCAAATCCTGTTGGCGCGCTCTCAGGGCAGGGACGTCAAAGGCAGTCCTGGGCATGGCCCAGGCGGTCGCTGAGTTCGGAGAGATCGCGTTTGAAATCTGTCAGATCGATCAAGAGGGGTGCCGCCGATTTCACTGCACCGACCGTATCAGCCTCAGCGCAGCCGTTGCCCCCACGCCCGAGATGGAGAAGCATCCATCCAAGCCAGAGGCGGTGCCTAGGATCGGCAGCACCCTGGATCGATGGGCCATGGCTCCCGCGGGCGCTCAACCTGCTGCATCTCAACCTGCTGCCAAGGTGGAGATCTACACCTGGCGCTTCTGTCCGTTTAGCGTGCGGGCCAAGGGCCTGCTCGACCGAAAGGGGGTGGACTACAGCGAGTACTGCATTGACGGAGATGACGAGGCCCGCCGACAAATGACCCGTCGGGCTGAGGGCCGCAGCAGCCTGCCCCAGATCTTCATCAACAACACGGGCATCGGCGGCTGTGACGAGCTTCATGCGCTCGAGCGCCGCGGCGAGTTGGATGCCCTTCTGGGGCGCCAAGGGTGAGCCAGGACGCACCCACTCGGCTTCCCGCCACCCACCAGCTGTTCCTGATGGATCCGCTGGAGCGCCTCAATCCCGCCAAGGACACGAGCGTTGCCCTGATGCAGGCCCTCCAACGGGCGGGGGGGCAAGCCTGGTGTGCTGAACTGGCCGATCTCTCCGCCGAGCCCCATCCCGATGGTGGTTACGGCACTTGGGTGCGGGCCTGTCCCTTGCAGTTGATGGACATGGCTGTGCAGGGCGGCCAATGGCAGGTGCCCGATCCCTGGTTTCAGCGAGGCCAGGCCCAACGGCTGCCGTTGGATGGTTTCACGGTGGCGTGGATGCGCAAGGATCCACCGGTCGATGAGGCCTACCTCTATGCCACCCACCTGCTGGAGCTGGGAGAGCGGCGGGGTGTTCGCGTGGTCAATCGGCCTGCTGCGCTGCGGGCCTGGAATGAAAAGCTCAGTTCGCTCCGCTTTGGCCACTTGATGGCTGCCACCGTGGTGAGCAGCCGGGTGGACCTCCTGGCCCGCTTTGCCAGGGAGCAAGGCGAGGTGGTGCTCAAGCCCTTGGCCGGACGGGCCGGGCAGGGGGTGGTGTTTGCCTCCGCCGCCACCCCCGGCCTGCGGGCCCTGCTGGAGCTGGTCACCCAGATGGAGAGTTTGCCCGTCATGGCCCAGGCCTTCCTGCCCGGGGTGAGCGCCGGCGACAAGCGCATCCTCTTGGTGGATGGCGAACCTCTCGGGGCGGTGAATCGGGTGCCGACCGGGGGCGAGTTTCGCAGCAACCTGGCGGTTGGTGGCGCGCCTGAGGCGGCCGACCTCACGGCGGCTGAGCGGGAGATCTGCCAGCAACTGGCACCGGTGCTCCGGGAGGAGGGGTTGTTCTTTGTGGGCATCGATGTGATCGATGGCCGGCTCAGCGAGATCAATGTCACGAGCCCAACCGGGGTGCGGGAGGTGGAGCGTCTCGGGGGCATTCCCCTGGCCGATCAGACGATCGCGCGGCTGCTGGCCGGGGTGACAGCGCTGAGCAGCTGATCCAGCAACACCCTCAGTTTGAGGGCCACTTCCTGCTCCTCCCGCTCGGGCACCGACCCCCGCACCAGTCCTGCGCCGGCAGTGAGTTCGAGGGCGCCTTGGCGAATCAGCCCGCTGCGGATGGCCACACGCAGTTCGCAGTCCCCCTGGCTGTCGATCCAGCCAATCGGGGCGGCGTAGTGGCCCCGTTCGAAGGGTTCCAGGCAGCGCAACCAGGCCATGGCCTCCCGTCGTGGCAGGCCGGCCACCGCAGGGGTGGGATGGAGCATCTCCGCAAGGGCCAGGGGGCTCAGGCCTTGGAGCGTGGCGGTGATCGGGGTGTGCAGGTGCACCAAGCCTCCGTGTCGGGCCAGGCGAGGGTGGCGCGGCCGATGGGGAGACAAACCTGCCCGACGCAGCACCCGACGGATGGTTTCGACCACCAGGTCGTGCTCGTGGCGATCCTTCTCGGAGCGAAGCAGCTCTGCCGCTTCCCCACCACTGGGTCGCGTGCCGGCGAGAGCATCACTGCGCAGCAGTCCCTGGCGCACCGCGAGCAGCCGTTCGGGGGAGGCCCCCAGCAGAGCCTCCTCAGCGGCGGGTTGCCAGAGAAATCGGCAGCTTCCCGGTTGGCTGCGGCGCAGATGGGCGAGCAGGAGCCTTGGGTCGAGGGAGCCCTTCAATTCCACCCGCTGCCTGGCCGCCAGGACAAGCTTGTGCAGCTCACCATCCTCCACCAGATCGAGGCCTCGCTGGAGAGCAGCCCGGTAGGGCTCCCGCCAGTTTGAGCAGTGCCCCATCGCCTGATTCGCGGCCGCTCGCACTGGCAGGGGGGGCTGCTCGGCCTCCAGGGCAGCCAGCCCCTTCAGATGCTGTGCCATCTCCCAGAGTTCTTCCGCCACGCTGCGGGGTGTGATGGCTCCACCCAGGCTCCGCTGCAGCCGCAGCCAGCAATGGCGCCCCTGGCGGCTCAGCTGCCAGCGGGGCAACACGGCCTCCACCCCTGGTGCGCCAAGCCCCTGATCGAGAGGCGCGTCGAAAAAGGAGAAGGCCAGCAACACCCGTGGTCGGGCCAACGCAGGCAGGGGCTCAGCGGCGATGGCCAGGCGCTGCAGGCTGAGGCTGCAAAACCGCTGGGCCAGTTCAAAACGGCGAGGACCGCTGAGCTGCAGGCTGTGGCAGCGACCGCTGGCGGCCAGACAAAGCCCCGGGGCCCCGTCCCAGAGGAAGCGGAAGGCGTCCGTCGCCCCGAGGGCGGGGAGCAGGGCCAAGGGATCCAGTCCCTTGGCCTCGCCAGGATCGAATGGCAGCGCCAGGCTGACCACGGGCTCTTCGTCGACAGCACCACTCGCCGCCTGCTCCGCATGGCGGGCCAGCTTGGATGCCGTGGCAAGCAACCCAGAGAAGGTTGGGGGGGCCAGCACCAGGGAGCCTCGGGTCTGGGCGAAGGGCTGCTCAAATGTATGGGTGTTTCCCCGTCTCTCGCCTGTGCCAGGCCCGCTGGAGCGCCAGGTCGTCGCAAGCCGTTACGCCGGCCCACCCCCGCCGCTTTCCGCGGGGGTCGGCAGGGCGGAGCGGCGAACGCTCTGGCGGGCCGCCATCAAATGGCCGATGTATGCGGTGGCTGTGATGCCCGTGCTGCTGGCGGCGGGTTGGCGCCTGAGCCAATCTCTGCCCGTGCGGGGTGGGCAGGTGGGGCTGTTTTTGGCAGCGGCCATCCTGCTGCTGGCTTGGGAAAATCTGGCCAATGACGTGTTTGACGCCGACACCGGCGTGGATGCCATCGGCAAACCCCACTCCCTGGTGAATCTCACAGGCCGCCGTGATCGCATCGCTGCTTTGGCCCATGGCTGCTTGGTGCTGGGGCTTGTGTTGATGGGCGTGGTGGCCCTGCGCAGTTCCCCAACAGTGTTTCTGCTGGTGTTGGCTTGTTGCGGTGTGGGCTATGCCTATCAAGGCCCCCCCTTCCGCTTGGGTTATCGCGGTTTGGGGGAGCCGCTTTGCTGGTTGGCCTTCGGGCCGCTCGCCACCGCGGCCGCCCTGCTGGCCCTCGCTCCCACAGCTGCCGCCGCACCGGCCTCCCCCATCCCCTGGAGCACGGCTTTGGTGCTTGGGGCCGGTCCAGCCCTGGCCACCACCTTGGTGCTCTTCTGTTCCCATTTCCACCAGGTGGAGGAAGATGCGGCCCATGGCAAGCGCTCACCGGTCGTGCGGCTGGGGACCCAGCGGGCCGCGGGCCTGGTGCCCTGGTTTGTGGCGGCCAGCCTGGCCCTGCAATGGACGCCGGTGCTGCTGGGCTGGTGGCCCCTGACGGCCCTCCTGGGGGGGGTGGGGATTCCCCCGGCCAGGGCGCTCATTCAGCTGCTGGCCTCGGGTCACGACCAACCCGCTCGGGTGACGGGCAGCAAGTTTCTGGCCCTCCGGTTTCAGGCCCTCAATGGCTTGGGCTTGGCTGCGGGCCTGGCCATTGGCCCCTGGTGGCAGGCACTGGTTGGACGGTGAGCGCAGCAGCTGCTGGTGGGAATCGTGCCGCCACTGGTGTGCGTGAGGAGCGGCTCTGCCTGAAGTGGCGTTCTTTTTCTTTCGCCTTGCCCGCCCCGCTGCTCACGGCCGCCGGCCCCGTGGCACGCCGCCGGGGGTGGCTGCTGCGGCTGGAATCCGCCCAGGGCACCTGCGGCTGGGGAGAAGCCTCTCCCCTGGCCTTGGCCAGCGCCGCGGATGCGGCCCTGGCCACCTGTGCCCAAGCGCTCCAGCAGCTGAGTTCCAGCCCAACGCGCGACGCGCTGGAACAGCAGCTGCCCACCCTGCCCCCTTCCCTGGCCTTCGCCCTGGGAGCCGCCCTCGCGGAGCTGGATGGCTGGGTCGGACCAGCCGGCGGCGGTTGGCTCCAGGCCCCGCCCTCCGCTTGGCTTTTGCCGGCTGGTGCAGAGGCCCTCGACGCGGCCCGTGCGCTTCTCCAACGCAGAGTGGCCCCAGCAGGTGGCCCCCTCACCTTCAAATGGAAGGTGGGGGTGCACCCTGAGCCCCGGGAGCAACTCTGGTATGGGGAGCTGGTTCGTCTCCTCCCTGCGGGAGCGCGGCTGCGGCTCGATGCCAATGGCGGCTGGGATCGCCCCACCGCTTGGCGCTGGGCCGCCCGCCTACAGGGCGACAGGCGTCTGGAATGGCTGGAGCAACCCCTCGATCCGGCCGATCACGCCGGCCTGGAGACCCTGGCCGGCCTGGTGCCGGTCGCGTTGGATGAATCTCTGCAGCATCACCCCGAGCTGCGCCGCAGCTGGCCCGGCTGGCAGGTGCGCCGTCCCTCCCAGGAGGGTGATCCCCGGCCCCTGCTCCGGCAGCTGCAGGCGGGCCGCCGCTGGTGGATGGTGAGCACCAGCTTTGAAACCGGCATCGGCCGCCGCTGGCTCGACCATTTGGCGGCCCTGCAGGCGGCGGGGCCGACCCCCACAGCCCCTGGCCTGGCGCCGGGTTGGCAGCCTCCGGGTGATTTGGGGTCAGCCTTGCCCGAGCAGGTTTGGCAAGCGGCTGGGACCAACTGATCCCATGGTGGATTCTGCCCCGCCCCTCTCGTTGTTGGCTGCCCAGGCAGGGATGCCTGCCTTTGTGGCCGCGATGGAACAGCTTCAGCGCTGTGGAGGCGTGTTGGGACTGGCCCCATCCCAGGAGCTGCCCGACCTGCGGCAGGCCCTGGGCCAAGGGGATCCGCTGCTGTGGCGCCATGCCCCGGCGGTGGTATTGGGCAGTGGCGGCAGCAGCGGCCGGCGGCGCTGGTGCCTGCAACCCCTCACCCATCTCGAAGCCTCCGCCGCGGCGACTGGCGACTGGTTGCGGCAGTTGGGCATCGAGCCGAGCACGGCGCTGGTGGTGAATCCTCTCCCCTGGCACCATG
The DNA here is from genome assembly GCA_046081785.1 of Cyanobium sp. Classification (GTDB taxonomy): domain Bacteria; phylum Cyanobacteriota; class Cyanobacteriia; order PCC-6307; family Cyanobiaceae; genus Cyanobium. Next base: position 3,139 of record JBJTWN010000237.1, on the reverse strand, counting down.
TCAGCGGCCTGATGCCCTGGCTTCGCTCCGAGATCTGGGGGGCGGAACACCGCTGGCTGGAGCCGGCCCAGCTGCGAACGCCGCAGGCGTTGCCCCGGATCCTGCCCTTGCCTCCTGGCCAGCCAACCCTGCTCTCGCTGGTGCCCACCCAGCTGCATCGACTCCTGGCCCATCCCGCCGGGGTGCGCTGGTTGCAAGGGTTCAGCTTGATTTGGATCGGTGGGGCTCCGCTGGCGCCAGAGGAGCGGGGCAGGAGCCGCCAGCTGGGTCTGCCTTTGGCTCCCTGCTACGGCAGCACGGAAACCGGCTCAATGGTGACGGCCCTGGCACCGCAGGCATTTTTGGCGGGCCAGGCGGGCTGCGGGCTCCCCTTGGCCCATGCCGGCTTGCGCATCGCCGGCAGTGATGGGGCGGTGGAGGTGCGCTCCCGCAGCCTGAGCCCGGGGGTGCTGGAGGGGGGCCGGTTGCGGCCCCTGGCGATGGCCGACGGCTGGTGGCGCAGTGGAGATCGGGGGCTGCTGGCGGCGGGGGGCGGGCTCACCCTGCTCGGTCGGCTCGATGAGGCTGTGCACAGTGGCGGCGAAACGGTGTTTCCTGAGCAGGTGGAAGGGCAGCTGCGGCGCCTGGCGATGGAATCGGACCTGCCCGTGGCGGAGCTACTGGTGGTTGCGCGTCCGGATCGGGAGTGGGGGCAGCGGTTGGTGGGACTGGTACGCCCCCGGAGGCAGGCGTGTGGAGAGAGCGTGCTGGCGGAACTGCGGCGGCTGGCTTTAGTGCTGCCCCCGGCTCAACGTCCAGCGGAATGGCTTCTCTGCCTGGAATTGAGGCCGAATGCGCTGGGAAAATGGGAACGGGCACGTTGGCGGGCTTGGCTTGGGGGGAGGTAGGCAGGCAGCAACATTTTCCTGGTGATCTCACAAAAAAACGAGAAGAGAGCCTTACCAAGATCAGCTGAGACAAGTGGGTTGGGCAGCACTGGGCCATGGCAAGAGCGAGTGTGGCCACGAGACCGTATTGACGCAGGGAACCCGGACGAAAAGGCCGAACTTGCCAGGCTTGGATGGGCGATCAAAGCCTTGTAAAGTCCGAAGTATAATTTGAACATGATCGCGCTTGACGATCTTTGGTTCTCAGAGTAACATTGATCAACTCGCCTATTTACAAAAATGATGTCAAATAACAAAAGCTCAAATAAGGTCAACAACACCATCAATGCTTTACTGATTTCGCCATTTCAAGGCTTTGACAGTATCACTGGAGATGCCAAGCCAAACACGGCTGTTGAAGGTGACATAACATACGGTAAAGACATCACAACGACCGGTAAATTAACATTGAACCTGAGCGTTGAAGAACTAGCCAAGAGCATCGCGTTTAGTCAATCTGTTTCTGCAAGCTACATGGGGGGTGGCGCCAGTGGCAAAGTTTCTTATTTTCATTCAATTCAGCAGACAACGTATAGCGTCTCGTTGGCGGTATACACCAACAAGTATTCGAATGCAAGTGTCACAACCTCGCGCTTCCGCCAAGATCTGCCAATAGCGATACCAACCAGCGACAAGGAAGCGAATGAATTTTTTCGCTATTATGGCGACTCTTATCTCAGCAGTTTCATGCTAGGAGGCGAATACATCGGAGTTTTTACATTCTTTTGTAGCAGCCTTGAGGAACAAAAATACATCCAAGCTGGCCTTACCTCTGAGATTGTCACTCCGACGGGAGCCTTCACAAGCGAGACGCAGCTCGCGCTCAACAGCTTTCTCCGCCAAGTCAAGGTCAGCTATCAGTTGGAGCAGCATCTTTCAGGTTTGTCATCCCAAGTGCTGCCTGATGCCAATACAATGATTGATTTTGCCCTTCAGTTTAGTGGCAAGACAATCGACGCACCCACAATCATCATCTACGACGTATCTGGGTACGAAGAGGTTCCAGGAGCGGGTGATGCTTTTACAAAGATTGCTAGAAATCGCGAGTATTTTATTGGCAATTCAATTGTCGATGGATTGACAAAAGATCTAACAACTATTGATCAAAATATCAAACAAATGGAAATACTAGAAAATATCTATAATTTCTATGATTTTCGCAGTGATACCCTCCACGATAATCTGATTCTCGCTGAAAAGGATTATGCCGCCATCATCGATCAAATGAATCAGTTTTGCGCCAACCCAACCAGAACCTTCGTCAAGCCCTCCCTCCAATCTATTTCCGATGGTGCCCCTTCACTCAAAACGAGTGGCTTAATGTATTCAGATAAGTGGGGTGGCGGTGGTGGCAGCCCATTTAATGACGTAGATCTCACCTGTTATTTTACACAGAAAACACGCATACTCTCGGTCGCGATCAGAACTGGCAAGAGGGTTGATCAGTTAAAGACAAAATACGGGTATCAAAATCCCGATACTCAGAATTCCCAAGTTTTGACATATGAGTGCCGGCGTGGTGGTAGCGGTGGAAGCCAGCAAGGTCCGATCAACCTGGCGAATGACAAGAAGAATGTTGAAACCATCTCCGTCATTTTGGGCGTTTCGGGGCTAAACTTGATAACATATACATTCAAGTTTCCACCGGAACAAATATTTCAGGTGGTGGATCTAGTGGATCTTCCTTTGGCCCCTGGTCTCCGCCAAACGATGCCATCGTGCTCGGTTTTTACGGTCGCTGTGGCGAGGAGATTGATCAGCTGGGCATCGTCTATGCTTCTCTCAAAGATCCTGATTGGAATTTAGAAAAGAAAAGCGTAGCCTTTTAGCATCATCTACAAAATTGAACTCAGCAGAGATGGCAAGGGTCACCCTTGACCATGATCACCATGATGTGATCATGGTCACTCCTTTCAACTTCTTCTCAGGGCCTGCAATTCAATATCCAGCCGCCGCTGCCGCCCACCCGCCAGCGCGGCAGCCAGTTTTGGAAGGAGTAGTGCAACCCTGCGCCATCGTGATGGCTGAGGTAGCCGCCATTCACGAGATCGCAATTGCCGTAGGGATCGTTGATGAAGATGCCCGTGGCGTCGTAGCCGATGATCACGCTCCAGTGGCCGCCCCCACTCGGGGCTGAGACGGGGCCATCACAGAGCCAGCCCACGGCCACGGGCCGGCCCGCATCGATTTCTTGCTGCAGCATCGCTGTGGTG
>JBJTWN010000236.1:0-7962 GCA_046081785.1 Cyanobium sp. | reverse complement strand
CCTCGCCAGCGCCGGCCTGCACAGCGTTCACCTCTGGGACCCGGGCTCCGGCGGCATCCTGGCGCGGTTCGTTGTCTCCCCTCCCGCGCACCGTCTAGACCTATTGGTCCTGGGGTTCGGGCCCCCTCTTGCTCAGCAGTTTGTGGCCCTGCCCGATGGTCGCTTGGCAATCGCTGTTGTGGATGGCGACCGTGGGGAGAGCGGATCCAGCATGGCCGTTTGGGTCTGGGATCCGACACCGGCGTCGGCTGATGCCCTGGCCGCCTTCCGGACCAGCTCCGGCACCGACAACCTCACGCTGGCAACAAAGGTCATGGGCGGTCCTTGCAATCTTTCATCGTCGTTTCTGGCCTTGCCGGACGGGCGGGTGGCTTGCACAGACGTCAAGTGGCTTGAGCAGCAACAGGCCATGCGATGTCGCATCCTCATCGGGGAGCCATTCAACGACTCCCCGCTGACGGTGATCGACGTGCCGGGGGAACGGTGTTGTCTGGGGGTCTTGCCTGACGGTCAGCTCCTCTCGGGGGGATCCGATGGCGCCATCCGCCTCTGGGACACGGCTACGGGCCTCTGCCGGCAAGTCATCGCGGCCCATCCCGCCGCTCTGACGGCCCTCGCGGCGCTGCCTGACGGCCGCATCGCCTACGGAACCGGCGATGGCGCCGTTGGCCTGTGGAATGCAGAAACGGACTCCCGCCTCGCGATCCATCCCGGCTTGGGGGGCTGGATCCACTCCCTGGAGGTCACCACGGATGGGCGACTGGCCTTTCTTGCCCAGACCAACAACAAGCCCGTAGGTGGCGAAATGCAGCCAACAGCCACAACCACACTTCTCGTCCTCGATCCCGACAGCGGGAGCCCTCCAGAGCGGATTGCGGAATATCTGGAGCACGGTCATCCGCTGCTGCTGCGAGCGCTGCCGGACGCACGCCTGGTCGTGTTCAACTTGGATGGAACCCTTCAGATCATCGATCCGCGCCAGGGCGCGTTGCTGCAACTGCCCTGGCCGGCGCAGAGGGTGGTGATGTCTTTGACGGTTCTCGGCGACGGGCGGTTCGCCTACGCCTCAGAACGCACCATCTTTCTCTGGGATCCAGCCCGCCCGGAGCAACCCGCCCGACCGATCTTTGCCGCCGACCACACACTGATCGCCCTGACGTCCATCCCCGGCCAGTGGCAGCTGGTGATATGGGATACGGACGGTCACCTCCACGGCCTTCAGTGCCCTGGCAGCCCCCAGGCCCCTCTCCCCGACGGTCCCGAGGAAAAGAAGCCGCCACCGAAGGCGACAACCCTGCCGTGGGAGGGAATGAACCCTTGTGGGGAGAATAACCATGAGGCGGCGGATTGGCAGACGTTCCTCTGGTTGCAGCAGCGGGTGGACGCCCTGGGCATTGATGTCTTGCTGCGCGATGGCGCCAGGGCGGCCCCCAGCCCCGCGTTGTCGATCTTGCTGCGGGCCTTGCGGCAGGGCGCCCATGTGATCGGTCAGAAGGGCGACGGCTGGCGTGGGCCAGATCAGCTGGCCTCCCAGCTCCTGGCGCGACTGCCTGCGGACAACGACCAACCGGCCCTTCTTCGCCTGCGGGAGGAGGCCGCCGCCTGGATCCAGGGCGCCGGTGGAGCCATCCCGCTCACCACCAGCCTGCAGGCACACCCCGCCCTGCTGCGGACCCTGCTCCTCTCAAACGGCGTTGGGGCCATGGCGGGCCTGGCTGATGGTCTGCTGGCGGTGGGCGGGCGCGACGACGGCGCCATCCAGCTGCTGAATCTCGCCACAGGCGTCAGCCTGAGGGTGCTGGAGGGCCACCGAAGCGGCGTCACAGCATTGGTGGCGCTGCCAGGAGATCGACTGGCCTCTGGATCTCGTGACGACACCATTCGCCTCTGGAACCTGACCTCAGGCCGCTGCCTGCAGGTGCTGAAGGGTCACCAGAAAGGGATCAACGCCCTGGCGGTCCTCGCCGACGGCCAGCTGGTTTCCGCCTCTGAAGATCGCACCATCCGTCTGTGGGATCCGGCCAGGGGGGAGTGTCTGAGGGTGCTCGAGGGACATCCCACGGGAGTGCAGCGCCTGGCCCCTCTCCCCGACGGGCGCCTGGCCTCCTCCGGTTTGGATGAGGTCTTGCGGCTGTGGGATCCGAAACAGGGACGCGACCTGAGGGCCCTGCACCGCCCGGAGTTGTACGTGCATGGGGAGGCTTTCCTGGGGGCGCTTGCGGATGGGACTCTCGCCTTTTCCGGTTCCTATCCGAGCGGTGTCGTCACCTTGCGCGATTCCGGCTCCGGTGCGGGCCGGGCGATTCTCGGTCGAGGTGGAGAGCAAGCGCGAGCCTTGGTTGCGTTGCCCGACGGACGGCTCGCCTTACTGGGCCGAACCACCCTTCGCCTGATCAACCCCGAATCACCCGGCTGTCTGGCCGCGGTTCCCCTCCTGCAGGGGCGGCAGGCACGAACGCTGGCGGTCTTGCCGGATGGACTGCTCGCCATCGGCTGCGTAGACGGCACCATCCACCTGAGCGAGGCATCGACGGGGCGATCGCTTTTGATTCTGGAGGGGCACCAAGCGGCGGTGAAGGCTTTGGCGGTGCTGCCCGGAGGCCTCCTGGCCTCATCCTCTGAAGACCGAACCCTTCGTCTCTGGGATGCGTCATCCGGCACCTGCCTGACGACCGTCCCCCTCGGGGAGGAGGAGGTGAGTGCCCTGGCGGCGCTGCCCGATGGGCGCCTCGTTTGCGGCGGCGGGCTCGTATCGGCCAACACGGGGTGCATCTGGATCTGGGATCCACGAACAGGATCCTTCCAGCAGAGTCTTGTCCTGCAGGCCCCCGAGCTCTTGACCCTGAGCCCGGTCCTGGCCGATGGGCGCCTGGCTTTCACCACCATCTACGAACAATGGGGATTGGGATTCTGGGATCCAACCTCCAACACAGCGGAGCTGGTCCAAGAGACTCACACGCGGATTCCAGCGCTCGCCCTCCAGCCGGATGGCGCCTTGGTTTCCGGTTCAGAGGACGGCACGGTGGCACGCTGGGATCCGCGGTCCGGTGTCTGCCTCGCGGAGGGGGCCAGCCTTCAGGGGGGCATCCGCTGCCTGGCGTCGCGGCCCGATGGACGTCTGCTCTCCCTCACCAGTGACGGCGTCCTGCGTCTCTGGGATGCGCAGCGCCTGTGGGAGGCCGCCGCGCTGTCGGGAAACGCCGTGCTGCGGCACGGGCATCGGAGCGAGCCAACGACTGTTGTGCTCTTGCCCGATGGCGGCTTGGCCAGCGGCTCGGTCGATGGCACCGTGAGGATCTGGGCTCCGGTCTTCGCTCGGGGCGGCTCGTGCGGCGTGTCGAAGATGGGCCCCGTGAAGGCCCTGCTGGCGCTGCCGGATGGTCGCCTCGCCGCTGTTGCCAATCAGGGCATCACGCTGTGGGATGGGGCCCTGGCCAGCCATCTGAAGGACTGCGTCGATGACAACTTGTCGAAGTGGGAATCGTCCACAAACGAGGCCAGCATGTTGGCGGTGCTCCCAGATGGGGCTCTGCTCTTTGCATACCTCTACGCCGGGGGGGGCCTCCTCCGATGGGATCCCAACACCGAAGGCGGCCTCACCCCCATCCAGGGGTTGAGCCAAGACGTTCGGGCCTTTCCGGCCGTGGAGACTGCCAATCCCCCGGGCGAGGGCTCCCTCCTGCCCTGGGACCCTGCGGAGGGCACAGACCTCAGCGTCGAAGACTGCCCGCGTTCTCCGGTGGTGGTGCTGCCGGATGGGCGGCTGGCCGCACTGTTCAAGCGCGCTGTCGCCTCCAGGGATTGGGAGGTGGAGCTGAGTGTCCGCCTTTGGGATCCGGCAACGCATGCCATGCCTGTGGGGTGGACGATCAAAGAAGGAGGAACGGTCACGGCGATGGTGACGTTGCCGGATGGACGTCTCGCTTGTGCGTTGATGATGGAGCGTGATTGGGGGCCCGGAGGTCCCTATCCCCACACCCTGCAACTTCTGAATCCGGCCACGCCTGCCCAATGGCTGGAACTGTCCTGGACGCGGGAATGGTTCGATCCAGATGATGGTCTCCATCGCTGTGATCGTTACAACGGAGGCTTCATCACCTCCCTGGTGGTTTTGCCCGATGGGCGTCTCGCCTCCGGGCACAGCGAAGGGGCGATCCGTCTTTGGGATCTGGAGACGGCAACCTGCACGGCAGTGATCCAAGCGCATCAAGGACGCATCAGCGCCCTGGTCGCCCTCCCGCAGGGTCTGATCTCCACCGCCATCGGCCGGCACGATCACACAATTCGGCTATGGAATCCAGCCCAGCCCGATGAAGAGGCGCGGATTCTGTTTGTCGCCGATGCGCCGCTCACCGCCATGGCCGTGATCCCCGCTCACCAGCGCCTGGTGGCGGGGGATGAAAACGGATGCCTGCACTGGCTGCAGCTGCCGCCCAGCAGTTGAGACTCCCCAGTGCTGGCCGTCCAATTGTCGCGTGGGGAGCGTTTGTTCCGTCAGGCGACACTCGCCACAAGCAAGGCCTCAATCTGATCCAAAGCCTCATCCAAAGGCAACACGGCTTTGGCCACCGCGACTTCACCCGCCTCGCCGCCGGGCCAATGGCCTTCCACCTGCTGCTGCAGATGTCGCAGGCCACCATCAATGCTCTCCAAGCGCGTGGAAAGGGCGACCAGGCGTCCATCGCGTTCATCCAGGCCCAGACGGGAGGCTTCCAGCCAAGCCGCTGCTTGAGGTTGCGGGACTGGCTGACGAAGTCGAGATCGAGGCTGCTCCAGGGGTTCTCACCATCAGGCCATCGGTTCAACCGAGGGCTCGCTGGGCAGAGGCTGCATCGTCCTTTCAACCTGAGGGACTTATCGATGAGATGAGCTCCACTCGGTTTGATGATGAAGAGTGGTACCAGTGAGTGAAGAACACGTCTCAAGAGGCGATATCTTCCTTGTGGTGATGAATCCCACTCGCGGATCTGAAATCAGCAAGACGAGACCATGTGTCATAGTGTCGACGGTCGGGCTGAATTCTCACCTGCGCACTTTCATCGTTGCGCCGCTTACAACTGGTGGACAGCCTTACCCTTTTCGTGTGCAGTGCACTTTTGATGGTAAAGACGGTCACATTGCAGCTGATCAGTTGAGGGCTGTAGATAGGGAACGTCTCGTCAAGCAATTGGGGAGACTGTCGGAGTCTACGCTCAATGAGCTGTTGGGTGCTCTTCAGGCGATGTTCGCTGCGTAGAGGCCTGGCTAACAACCAGATACAGAAGACGGAAGCTCGGGATGTGTTCTATGCTGGTATCTCTTCACGCTTCTGATCGTGAGCGTTAGCCAGAGCAGGGGGATGCACAAAGGACGCGAGCGCGGTTACAATGTGAGCACGTTTGCAGGCTTCGGCCGTGGTTCGAGCGAGACTGGTCAAAATCGGCAACTCGAGAGGGGTCCGTCTCGCCAAGCCGCTTCTTGAGGTCGCGGGGCTGGCTGACGAAGTCGAGATCGAGGCGGCTCCAGGGGTTCTGACCATCAGGCCATCGGTTCAACCTAGGGCTGGCTGGGCAGAGGCTGCATCGTCCTTTCAACCTGAGGGACTTATCGATGAAATGAGCTCCACTCAGTTTGATGATGAAGAGTGGTCATGGTGACCGAAGAACACGTCTCAAGAGGCGATATCTTCCTTGTGGCGTTGTATCCCACTCGCGGATCTGAGATTAGAAAGACAAGACCATGTGTCATAGTGCCGCCGAACGAGCTGAATTCTCACCTACGTACTTTCATTGTTGCGCCGCTTACAACTGGTGGACATCCTTACCCTTTTCGTGTGCGTTGCACATTTGATGGTAAAGAGGGTCACGTTGTAGCTGATCAGCTGAGGGCTGTGGATAGGGAACATCTCCTCAAGCAATTGGGGAGACTGTCGGAGACTACGCTCAATGAGCTGCTGGGTGTTCTTCAGGCGATGTTCGCTGTGTAGAGGCCTGACGGTTGACTTTGCTTGCTGGCTGCGATGCCTAGTCAGGTTGAGTTAAATCAATAGACACAACGTCATACTGACGGCTTTCGGCCGCGACGATAGATTAGGATTGATTATTTCCTCCATGGTCAATGGGTTATCGCTACATCAACCAGTTCGCCACAGCTGAAAAAATCAACTCGTTTCTAGAGCTTGTTGATCTGGCAGCTGGTGGAGGCCAGGATGCCAATAATGTTTTTGAACTCGCCAGGAAGTTTACCCACTCCCCGCCCATGCAGGCCTGCGAAGCCATGCTCAAGCGGGATCCAGAGAGCGCGGCTCTTATCGCCTCGCGCCATGTCATGCCTCCCTATGACGCTGAAGCCATGAGGGCGCTGCCCAGGGGATCGCTGGGCCATACATACATCCGTGTTTTGGATGGCTATGGCTATGACATCAACTTTTTCCCTGAAGAAGCCTTCTTCAATGACCTACGCACCGATGCCGACTACATCAACTTCCGCGTGCTGCAAACCCATGATCTGCATCACATCATTACGGGATTCAGCCTCGACAACTTCGGCGAGTTTGGTGTTGTCAGCCTGAGTGTGAGCCAATACAACTTTCCTGCATTCGCCTTCCTCAACCTCTCGGCTCTCCTCATGGGCTGGATGAACCAAGCTGAACCGGTGGACGCGACAACGCCCATAACCGAAAAGGCGATGTCTCCTCAGGGCCTCTTTGAAGCCATCAGTCTTGGCTTGGCCATGGGGCAAGGAGCGAAGCGTTTGTTTGCTGTTCCCTGGGAGTCGTTGCTTGCCACCGATGTGCAGCAGGTGCGCCACGACCTCGCAATCACCCCTGTGCTGACCGGAATTCGCTCCTGGATGGCCAACCCCTCCGTGGCAGACATGCTTGAGCGCTAGCCAAGCCGCTGCTGGATGAACAGCGCACCGAATGCAATCTGTACAGGCTTTGCCAAATTAAAAGTTGTTTGGTTGAACTGAATTGCACAGTTTCCTCCCAGCTCCTACCGTGGCATTATCGAGGCAAAACGCAGCCAACAATTATCTGGGCCTAACTTGATAACAAAAGATGTACAACTCATCGATTGAGGGCTGACCTGGGATCCTTTTGATATTGTTGTGGCGATGCTGATTAGCAGTAATCGTTGATCCCTTGCTACGCGTTCAGACTAATACCTTTTCTCCGATACACGTTGCGCTAAGGTTGATCTGGCTCATTTCTGAAGCCCCAAAGAACCCTGTAGCTGAAGCGACTGAGACGAATGGCCAAGCATGGCTCTGGCCACAATCAAGACCCAAGTAATCATGCAATAATGAGCATAAACCTGGCTCTAGAATAACCTATTTGCCATGCAAGTGGTCTGAAATTAATAGTATGGTCTATGTCATCAGGAATAAACCGAATTCACCATGCTGATCTCTCAGGGAGGCAAAAGCATTGTCAAGCATTTTCCCAAGCACTAACTGAAAACCTCTTGGATAGTCTTGGATCGACGACCACTCCACCACCCCAATATAAGATGATTCTTTCCAATAATAAAAAATAACCATGGCCATCTTGGCAAACCTGATAAAACCAACCGGAAATCCCTCCTCAAAATCAAATGTACAGTCACGCCTTCCGTCGCAAATCATAGTGTTAATGATGGAACCAAAGCTCTCCGGTGAAAGGTTCTCAGCTGAGAGATCAACCTCTAACTTATTGTAGAGACTTGATTTGAGATGGTCTCGGTAAAGTGAAATTCTTGGTCTACCAATAAAACGCGCTCGCTCAAGCAGGTGCGAGAGCGCATCGTTGGCCTCTGAACTGGACGTAAATAGACCCAATTCGTCACCGAGTATGCCAGCAAGTGAATGTGCTTTCTTTTTTCCTTCACGCCAAAATGATTGAGGACACCAAGCGAGTTGTGGGGGTTCAGTCTCATAAATAATAGATAAATGTTCGCGCTGATACTGTGCAATAAAACATAATAAAGCCTTCAAGATTTCTGC
>JBJTWN010000235.1:0-6964 GCA_046081785.1 Cyanobium sp. | reverse complement strand
AGCACTATTACCCCGGAACAGCCCTGAAGCCCCTGGGCGAGCTGGCACCGTCGCGCCCCCTGCCGGGGAGTGAAACGGGCAGGCCCTGATGGCTGCCAAGGCCCTCCCATGCGTGGGATTAGGTTCTTGGCCCTTAGGATTCCTTCAGTGTGGGGATGGCAATGGGCGGCGGGAGCGCAGATCATCGCCGCCGCAAGGCTGCCTTGGTATTCCTGGCCTGTCTTGCCGCCGGAGCCCTCCCCCACTGGTTGGCTCCCATGGCCAGGCTGCTGCCGGGCCTTGGCCTGGCGGCTCTGTTGGGCGGGTATTTGGGCCGCACAGTTGTTGTGAGGCCACCATCTCCGGACCTGCCGCCCCCGTCGCCTGCAATGGACGCCGGAGGAGGGAGGGCAACACCGACGGTTCCACGGGAAGCCTTTCCCAGCGTCGATGTGGTGGTGGCCGCCCGGGACGAGGAGGCCGTCATTGGGTCTCTGGTGGAGCGTGTTCTGGCGGTGCGCTGGCCAGCTGATCGCTTGCAGCTCTGGGTTGTGGATGATGGCAGCGAAGACCGCACCCCCCAGCGCTTGGTTGAGCTTGAGGCTCGCCATCCCCAACTGCACACGCTGCGTCGCAGCCGAGATTCAGGGGGCGGCAAGTCGGGCGCCCTCAACGCAGTGCTCAGTCACTTGCAGGGACGCTGGATGCTTGTGTTGGATGCGGACGCCGACCTGCTTTCCGATGTGCTCGAGCGAGTGATTCCCTTCGCTGAGAGTGGAGGCTGGGCAGCTGTTCAGCTCCGCAAGGCCGAGTCCAACATGGCTCAGAATTTGCTCACCCGAGCCCAGGCCATGGAAATGGCCTTTGATGCCTATATCCAGGAGTCACGGTTGGCTCGCGGCGGGGTTGCGGAGTTGCGGGGGAATGGCCAATTGCTGCGCCGCGACGCCGTGCAGCGAGCAGGTGGCTTCAATGAGGCCACGATCACGGATGACCTGGATCTCAGTTTTCGTTTCCTCTTGGCTGGTTTGCCCATTGGTGTCCTGTGGGACCCCCCCGTCAGCGAGGAGGCGGTCACGACCCTTCCAGCGCTTTGGCGTCAGCGACAGCGCTGGGCAGAAGGGGGCTTCCAGCGGTTTCTTGACTATGCCGACCAGCTCTTTTCCCATCGGCTGAATGGGGCGCAGAAATGGGACTTGGGTTCATTCTTTCTGCTGCAGTATCTGTTGCCAGTGATTGTATTGGTGGATATTCTTGCGGGTTTGTTTACAAAGACTCTGCCCGGAATGTGGCCCTTCCCCTTCATTGTGCTCCTGCTTTCTGGGTTTTCAATTGCCGCAGGTTGCAGCCGTGGTGGCGAGGGGCCTCCGATTCCAGCTGCCACGCCAGGCAATGTCATCTTGGCGATGGTTTATTTGATGCATTGGTTTGTTGTGATTCCTTGGGTGATGCTAAAGATGGCCTTGCTTCCCAAGTCTTTGGTTTGGCAAAAAACGATCCATTCCGGTGCTGTCGCTGTCGCACCATCCATCACTCCATACTCGGAATTCGCCATGGAGGCTCCAGGCCAGGGTCTGGAGCTGGATGATGACGTTGTTGTTTCGCCAGAGGGATGAGTCTTTTCGGAAGGCTCTTTTGGCATGATTGAGGTCATGAACAAATCGTGTGTTGTTGTCATTCCCATTTATACGCTTGAGCTCACTTGCTCGGAAAAGGCTGGCTTGCTTCATTGCATGGAAAGCTTAAAAGATTACGACATATTCTTTCTTCATAAAAAGTCGATCAAGCCGGCCAGCATCTTTGAGTCCCTTTCCTTAACAAAAGCTCAGGAACTGTGCTGTAGGTTTGGTGCTGTTGCCGATGAATGGTTTCATTCGACCCGCACCTACAGTTCATTGTTGTTTCAGGGCTGGTTCTATCGAATCTTTGAAGAATGGGACTACATGCTGATCTTTCAACAAGATGCATGGCTGTTGGGTACGGGGGGCGATCTGGCGTGGTGGATCGACAGGGGTTATACCTACATTGGTGCTCCGTGGACTGGCAATCTTGGCCCGGACACGCCTGATACGGGAGTTGGAAATGGCGGTTTTTCATTGCGACATGTTCGTGCAATGATTCGAATCTGTGAATCGGCCAGGACGTCGACTGTGCCAGTCTTCCGCTGGCGAAAACTGGCGTATCGAATGACACTCTTTCGGCGCTATCACCTTTTCCCGGTGTCCCAGTGGCCGGTCATTTTTTGCAAGCGTTTTGCTGTGTACGTGGCAATGTCATTCGGCTGGAACAATACGTTGTCCTATTTCTCGAATGTTGTCGGAACGCAAGAAGACCACTTGATCTCTCTTTTTGCCCCGTTGGTTTTTCCCTGGATGCGCATCCCTTCAATGGCGGAGGCAGCCGCCTTCTCGGTGGAGACCAATCCACGCGCAACCTGTGCCCACTATCAGGTGCAGCGCCCTTTTGGTTGCCATGCTTGGGCTAAGCATGATCCAGAGTTTTGGCTCGTCACCTATCCCGACGAGTTCAGCTCCCTTTCCGGTTGCGAGGGATAGTTGCTGTGCCTTCTTTCATGGGCAAGAAAGATTCTGAACAGCCGCTAATTAGTGTGGTAATGGCCACTCTTAATGCTGCTAAAGATCTGCCAAGATCACTCGGATCGCTTGCTGACCAGTGCTCTCGAGATTTTGAGGTTGTCCTGGTGGATGGAGACTCCGCCGACCCCACTTGTGAGCAGGCCTTCAAGATCCTTGAGGCAGCAGGCATCCGCCATCGAATTGTTGTGTTGCCCGGATCAGGAATTTATGAGGCGATTAATCATGGCGTAGCTGAGGCTCAGGGGCAATGGATCTACGTCATGGGCGCAGACGATCGCTTGATGACAGCGGATGTGTTTGCTGCGATCACCCCATCATTGATGGCCGCAAATCCGCGCACTCTTGTTGTCCACGGCGATGTTTGGATCGAGGATCCTGGTTACCGCTACGGGCAGCCCTGGGATCTGCCCCGCTTCCTGGATCGAAACATCAGCCATCAGTCGGCATTTTATCGTCGACATAGCATTCAATCGCTGAGGATAAAATACAATCTGATCTATCCACTCTATGCTGACTGGGATTACAATATTAGGTTGTTTGCAAGCGGTGAATTCCTGTATGTTCCCTTGCTCGTTGCCTCCTACGCATGCACTGGGGCGTCCTCTCGCTCCCGCGACGACCGTTTTCTTGCAGACAAGGAGAAAAATGCTCGCAACTACTACGGTTGGCGTTCGATCGTTGTGATGCCACCACACCGGTTTGCCATGGCGAGCCCCCACAGCCCGCCTGGCTTGCTTTTTCGCCTCCAGTTCTTCTTAAATCGCTCCATATGGGTGCTCAGGCGAGCCCTCCCATTTCAGGCCTCACCGTGAGAATCCGTTGCAATGATTTCCCCGTTGAAAAACTCGGCCAGCGATCCCGTGGCCTCCTCAAGCAATCGTTCATCCGCTTTTGTTTGGGGCTTCAATTCCGTGCCGGGTAGACCTCCGTTGGCAGCAGGCGTATTGGTCTCCTGCACCTCGGCGGCGGGGTGAATGGGGGCGTCAAGGGCTGCGGGGAAGGGAGGGGCCTCGGAAAAATCGTGCTCGGCTTCCTGAGCCGATGCCCCGGCCAAATCCGTGGCACGCGAGCTCCCGGTGACGGCCGCCGCGGTTGGCAGCGGTGACGACCTGGCGCTGATGGATGCCATCCCCGGGGGTGGCTCCGGGCGTTCCTGGTTGCTCGCTTCCAGTTTGATCTGCCTAGCGCTGCCAAGGGTGGCCTCGATGGCTTTCTCAAGCAGCGGCAGTCGGCTCTGCACCATCGTGATCCAATTGCTGGCCACACACACCACCGCCCGATGCTCATCCAGTTGCCTGAGGTGGGCCTGTTGGGACAGCAGCATGCGCGTGGAGGGCAACTGCAGCCCCGCCAAGATCTGTTCCCAGACTTCACTCAGGCCCTGGGTTGCCACCGCGGACACTCGCGCTGGAGCAGCGTCGCTGGCTGTCTCTCGCGCTGGAGCGTGCTCGGCTGAGTTGGGCGTTGACGTTGACGTTGGCGGAGCTGTGCTCTCTGGCGGGGGCACCTCCAGGGGGCTGTTGTTGCTGATTCTTTTGCTGGCTGGAGAGGGGGCGAGGGTGGTGTCTGCCTGCCTAGGCAGGCGCGGCGCCAGGGGCTCAGCCAGAAGGCCCAGAAGGAGCACCTCCAGCCATAGACGAGGCTGAACGCTGTGGCGCAACTGTTGTTCACTGCCCTTGAGGCCAGCGTGCCATCGGAGCAGTAGGTCGTTGCCGATGGCCTGCGCAAGGGGTGGGAGTTTGCTTCGCAGTTGCGGTGACACGCTGGTCAGCTCCAGCCGTTCCGGCGCCACGCCAGCCAGAAGCAGATCCCGCAGCAGGCCTACCAGCCCTTGCAGCACGGCGTTGGGTTCCCGGCCCCGCTCAAGCAGGTGGCGACAGGTTTCCACCACCGCCAGCGGGTCCCCTTCCGCCATGGCTTGGGCGAGGCTGAGCAATTCCTCTTCCGGTACAGCACCGATCAGATCCCACACTGCTGTGGGCTCGATTGGCGCCGGCAGCAAACTCAGCTGGTCGAGGAGGCTCTCAGCGTCACGCAGGCCGCCCGCAGCCCGCTGAGCCACCAGATGCAGGGCTTCAGGAGTGATGGCAATCTCCTCCTGCTCCGCGATCCAGGCCAGATGGCTTTCCAGAGCTCCCAGGGGGATGCGCCGAAAATCAAAGCGCTGGCAGCGGGAAAGAATCGTTGGCAGCACGCGTTGGGGATCGGTGGTGGCCAGAACGAACACCACCCTTGGCGGAGGTTCCTCGAGGGTTTTCAGCAGAGCGTTGAAGGCCGCGGTGGAGAGCATGTGGCATTCGTCCACCACATACACCTTCCAGCGGGCCTGCACCGGCGCAAAGCGGGAGCGCTCGATCAGCTCGCGGATGTTGTCCACCCCCGTGTTCGACGCCGCGTCAATCTCAATGACATCCAGTGCCGTGCCTGCCGTGATCGTGGTGCACAGATCACAGCGGCCACAGGGATCCGCTGTTGGTCCGTCGCTGGCCAGGCAGTTCAACGACCGCGCCAGAATCCGCGCACTGGAGGTTTTGCCCGTGCCCCTGGGCCCACTGAACAGGTAAGCAGGGGCAATCCTCCCGCTCTGGAGGGCATTGGTCAGGGTGGCCGCGATGGCTTCTTGGCCAACAAGCTCGGCCAAGCGCTGAGGGCGATATTTGTGGTGGAGGGGCTGATAGGGGGGGGACATGTTGTTTGTTCACCCCAAGCTGCCTGGGTGGGGAGGGGACGACGGAATTGTCTTTATTATCAATGTCAGTAAAGAAGGCCTGCACCACTCTTGAGCGATCAGCTCAAAAGAGCCCTTGAAGCCATAGTCGGAAGCCACGAGTCGCCGCAGAAGTAGAGTGGGAATGTTCCCTCGGTGATGATGTTTACATGGGTGGAATCCTGGAAGGCTTCACTGCATGGGTAGGCTGGAGTTCTGGAGAAAAATAGGCCTTCAGGCCTGATCTTTCCATCCACAATGGCAACTCTTGGGATGTGTTCAATGAAATCAAAAACTGTGACGTAATTGAAACATTCATTGACAAATAGAATCGGGGATGCGCCAAGATCGCAGCCAACAATATTCAAATCTTCACTGGCACGTATGTCTACCCCTTTGGCAACTTTTGCCCCAAATGGATTGCGGGGAGATGGGCCACAGCCAAGATCAAGAGAATGAGCCAATGGTTTGGCAAGACATCCCCCGGCATGATCCTGGAGAAATTCTTCTGTGGTCGGATATCTTTCAGAGGGCACACCCTGGCCCTGAGTCCACTGCTGCAGGCCTGGAGAACCAATGGCGGTTAAGGAGCGAAGGAGAAACGTTTTGATCCACATTGATTCAACCATACTGGATTTGCTCGCCAATCACTCTAGCCTTCTTGTCTTGACAGCCCAGGGCTTTCGCGAGGTAGGCCTGCCCCGCTCGGTGCCCTGCAGGCATTTGTAGCCTTGACAGTCAGATGGGGCCCAGCTATTATTAAGAATAATAGGCCATAATAAAACCGATGACCAATAAAAAAATTAGAAACAACTCTGGCCATGAAAATGAATATTGATGGCGATTTTCCGACGCCTATTTTAATCATCTTTTGGCGACGTCCCGAAGCTGCTCTCAAGCTCATGGCTCGACTCAGGCCTTTGAGGCCCCAGCGTTTATTTCTGGCTTGCGATGGCCCCCGTGAAGGGATTGAAGAGGATCGGATCCAGGTAAAAGAATCTCGTGAACAGGTGGAGAAATCGATTGACTGGGACTGTTGCATTGCGAAGCGTTATTCCCAGAAGAATCAAGGTTGCAAATATGGGCCTGCCAATGCAATCGATTGGTTCTTCTCTAATGTTGAAGAGGGCATCATCCTTGAAGATGACTGTTTGCCAGATCTGTCCTTTTTTTCGTTGTGCCGAGAGTTATTGGAGTATTACCGCCATGATACTCGTGTTTACCAAATAAGTGGTACAAACTTAATTAGTGACTTTCCGGCCTGTCAGGCGAGCTATTTCTTTAGTGGTTATTCTGTTACTTGGGGTTGGGCTTCTTGGCGTCGCTGTTGGCGGGCCTACGACCTGGAGATGAAAGGCTGGCGGGCAATTCATGCGAGTGGTATTTTAGCTAATGCCTTTGATAGTGAGGAAGAGCTTGTCTATTGGACCCAGATATGGGATCGCTTGATTGAGTCCAATTATCCAGTGACTTGGGATTATCAATGGAATTATACCTGCTTTAGCAATGGGGCTCTCTCAATCGTTCCTCGCCACAACCTCGTCAGCAACATCGGTTTTGGTGCGTCTGCCACCAACTGTTTTGAGGAGGGGAATGCGTTGGCCAATTTGCCAACCCAGGCTTTAACATCCATCAGCCATCCTCCCTTGGTGTTGCGTGAGCGCGCCTATGATCAGGCTGT
>JBJTWN010000234.1:0-10592 GCA_046081785.1 Cyanobium sp. | reverse complement strand
GCCACCCCTGTGGCCCTGACCGCCCCGGCGATCGGCTAATCTCTCCCCCGATTGGTCTAGATCAACCAATTCATCAAGCCTCCGCCTTGCGGGGGCTTTTTTGTGGTCTTAGCTGGCCCCTTGCGGAGCCAACCGGCCGGCCATTGCGCCCTGCGTCGCGATCGCATCCCGTGGAGCGGTGGTGGCCCCCCTCCCACGTTTATCTCACACGGCCCAGAGCTCCTCCAGGTCAAGCGCCAAGCCCCCCGCCAGCTCGCTGCCATCCAACCGGCTGGCGTTCTCCAGTCGCTCCACCACCCCCGGTTGCCCGGCCCGCCAGATCTCCACCGCCCGCTCCTCAGGCAGCAGCAACCAACCCAGGCGGGCGCCATTGGACTGGTAGCGCTCCATCTTGTGGCGCAGGGCGGAGACGCAGCGGGGGCCGGAGTCGCTGGGGCTGGCCAGCTCGATCACGAGCTCGGGGCAGAGGGGCGGGAAGCCGCGGCGCTGCTCAGGAGTGAGGGCCTGCCAGCGGTCCTCCCGCAGGAGGGCGGCATCGGGGCTGAGCACGGAGCCGTCCGGCAGTCGGAAGCCACCTGAGCTGTCGAACAGTCGCCAGCCCTTGTGCCGCCTGCAGACCACCTGCAAGTGATAAAGCAACCGGCCATTACGGCTGCTGGTTTCCCCCCCTGTCGGCGTCATGATGATGAGATGGCCCTCCGCCGTGAGCTCCAGAACCGCCTCCGGATTGGCCTGACACACCCGCTCAAACTGCTCTGGCGTCAGCCGCAGATCCGGAGGGAGCAGCAGCGGCGCTGGCTCCAGCTCAGGCGGCTGGGCGGTGACTGGTGGTGGGGCCAGGGCCATGAGCTGGGCCTTAGTCGTAGATTAACGTTAATCGCAACAGCGGTTAAGCGCCGCTCTGCCGGAATCCTTGTCTGTGATGAAGTGATGTCCCCGCTCAGTGCTCCCCTGGGGCATAGTCCCAAAGTTTTCGAAATCGCGGATCATTCGCCAACGGCGGGGCAGCCCCTTTGATGGTTACCAAACACTCGCGCAAGCTTGTCTGCCATTGGCGCCAAGGGCGGCTTTGATCGACGACGTGATGAAGGAAGGACAAGGCGTCCTCCGGGAAGTGGCTGCATCGATCACTTTCGTTCAGCCTCTGCACCACAACATGAGGATCGTCACTGCCTTGCAGCCATGCTTGAAGCAAGGTCACAGCTTCTGGGAACCTGGAGCCTGTAGCGAGCACCAGCAGAGCGAAGAACTTCGCGAGTTGACGGGTGCAACTCTGTTGAGACTTGGGCCAAATTTCCCAAAAGGGCTTGACCCGGGTATCCCAAAACGCTTCGCGCTGATCGCCAGCTGCTTCCAGAGCCTGGTAGAGCTCCTGCGCGGCAGCCTCCAGCCCAGATGGCGGTAATGCTGCAAATGCAGAGCGGAACTCCTCCACGCTGAAACCCTTAGGCTGATTCAACGCCACCTGCGTGAGGCAGGCTGCAAATCGGTCCCGGTCTGGGCCCAGCTCGTTGTAATGCTCTGCGGTGCTAAGAGCGTCAGCCTTCAGATCGAGCCATAGGGTTGGATTTAGCCTTGGCGACCATAGGAATCCTTGCCACACAGCTCCTGCCTCGGTGGGATTGGCCCAGCTCAATAGAGGTAGCAGGTGAGTTTCAGTCCAGGCTTGATCCACACGAAAGAGGGTGAGCAGTCGCGAGCCCAGCAACACCCGGCCATAGCGAAACCGTTCGACCGTCGCATCGCAGATTCTTGTGAAGAGCGGTTGCACATCCTCTGGCAGCCCATCGTTGTCTTTCGGTTGGCGATGGAGCCAAATGTTGATTATCGCACGGGTGGCACGGCCTACCGGGTGGCTGGAAGCCAAGGTAAGCGAGTAATCCAAGGCATTTCCATTCTCTCGGCTTGCTATATCTAGATGCACAGGTAAGGCCAATAGTCGCTGACACAGGGACAAGAGAATCGCTTCGTGATCTTGAATCTCCTCGGAAACGGCTTGCACCCATTGAGAAAGCTCTAAGGCCATCTTTTGAAGTACGGCATCAGGCAGGTCCTGGATCTGCAGATTTGGGGCCCCTATTTGCCACAGCCTTTGGATGAATCTTTGTTTGCGGCGGGCCCAAGTGGATAAAGCCGTCTTCCATCGAGGGACAAGCCAATTCCCCTGCAAACCGAGCTCGGTGAGGGCAAACAAGATAGGGAATGGATGCTTTATGCAGTCTTCTGCCCATGGATCATGGGCTGGAAAGGAAAGAGGCTCAGCAAATCTGGGGCTCTGCTGCTTTGGTGCCGTGAGCCAAACCATCAACTCCTGCCGTTTGCGCGGCGCCACCCTCTCGGAGGCTGGCACTGGCTGTGGCTGAAACGTGGGGTTCAGCTCCAACAAGCGAGTGTGGGTCGCTTCACCGAGCGCCAGTCCTGATGTGTTGAGGTTTGTGAGGCATTCCCAAATCCAGCGGTCAGCCTCCATTGGCTCGAGCCCGTCCCAGGCAAAAACCGCTGGGGATGGGCCGGCCAGGATGGCCTCCTCCATGCGCTCTTGTGCTTCGTCTGCCAATTGATCCCCCTGGCCTGCCAAAAGCTGGTGAACCTCCTGCTCGGTGTCTGAGGCCCACAGCCACTGGGCTTCATTGGCCAACAGCCACTCCACCCACTCTTTAGTGGGGAGGCAGGATTTGCTCGCCGCGAAGAGGGCCAAGCGGTGGAAGGTGGGGTTGGGTTTCTCTGCCCAACCTCGGGCGATGCGCGCGGCCCAGTCCGCGTCTTGATTAAGGACAGCCAGCCAGGAATCGCGCAGCAGCAAGATCACATTCACCCAGTTGTGGTCGTCGCTTCTGGGCTTTGAGCTATGGATGGATTCACGGAGTGCCCCGGCTGGCGCACTCTGTGAATCCATCCGCCCGAGCTCATGGTGGAGATCCAGCGCGTCCTGCAACACTTGCTGCAGATCGCTCAGCAGGAAGGGGAGGGCCTTTTGCCAGTGGGGAGCTTCAGGGGAAACAGACAGCAGCGTCGTGTGGACATCATCGCTGGCCAGCCTGAGATCCCAAGAAACGAGGTGTGAAAGCTCTCGGGCGGCGCCAGTGTTCGGTTGTTCTCTCAGGAGTCTTGGGGGGCCCAGATGCACGCGAGGGGCAAGCAAGTCTCGCAACTGGAGGCGGAGGGAAGCGTTGAGCCCTTCCCCTTGAAGTTGGTTTAGCCATCGCCACAGCTCGTCGCCAGCTCCTTGGGCATACAGCCGGCCGCTGACCAGCACCCCCCAGAGGACACGCATCAAGGGGCCGGGTATGGCGTTGGGGGCCTGCTGTCGAATGGTCTCCAGCTTTGAGGAGTTGCCATCTAGCTCCAGGGCGGCCAACCCTCTCAGCTTGTCTTCCAGGCGCCCCAGCCAACGGGGGTGCAATTGGCCCCCCGATCGAGCAATCCACAACAGCAGACGGGGATCATCCAAGTGGCGCAGAAGCCACTCCGCGAGCCAGCCCATCACGTCATCCCAATCACCCCCCTGGTCGTGGAAGGCCACCAGATGCATCCGCGTTGATCGGTGGTGGGGGGCTGGTCGGTCGAGCAAGCTGAAGCGCAGCTTGTTGTCTGGGCTCTCGTGAGGAGCCACGCCAAATCGGGAGAGATCACTCTGCTGAAAGCGCCGCTCACAGAAAGCCTCAAGCAGCCATTCCAGTGGAGCCACTGGGTTGAGCTCGGCGAAACGTTTTGCCGGCTTGCCCGATGGATCGGCCAGGGCCCAAAGCATGCGGCCAACGAAATCGTCTTTTTCATTGCTCTCGGCTGGTGACCTCTGGGCATAGCGAGCCACAAGCCGTTGTTTCCCGCGGATCCCATCTCTGTAGAGAGAGGCCCAAACGCGCAGGGTCCGATGCAAGTGACGATGGCCGTCTTGGTCGTCATAAAGGATTGGCGTCACATGTTTGGCCTTCCACCGCTCGATCACTACTGATGACTTCGTTGTGCTGGCCGCCCAGGGTGCAAACGCAAAGATGGCGCCTTCGCCATCCAAGGCATAGGCGGCACTCATGTAGGGCATCACGGGGTCGTCGATGCTGTAGCCAACGAAGCAGAGGGTGAAATCGCGCAGCAAACCAGCCACAAAGCGGGCGGCCCAGCCTTCGGTGAGATAGGCGCGTCCGAAGTCGCTATCGGCGATCACCAGCCTGTCAAGGTCGTTGCTGGAGGGATGCTCAGGCAACCGCCCATGCAAATGCACAACGCCTTCCCATCTCGAGCGGACCGGGGGATCTGGATGGACCGTGATGGCCCGGCGGCCGAAATGGCCTGCTCGGGAGACTGGCTCAGGGCCTTGGGCTCTGTCTGCCTTCTCGAAGAGCCTGTCGAAGTTGGTGGTCACTAGCCTCAGTTCTCCAGATCTGTTGCGTCCAAGCTCCAACAACGCACGATGGGTTGTGAGCGCGAAAGGCCTGGTGAGATCCGGTGTGAGAAGAACGGACAGGTGCTGCCGCACCCCAACTCGCCCGGCTTTCACACGTTTCTCATACCTTCCGAGCACTTGATCCAACTTTTCCTTTTCGAACAACTCCTGTTCCGAAGAGTCCAGAGGCTCTCCGAAGGCCTTGGCCAACCCCTGTACCAACCCTCCAAAGAGTGGCAGCCCTGCAGGGCAGGAGATCCCAGCCCCGCAGAAGAACACCACCCTTCCCTCCTCATGGGCCTGAAGGAGCTGCTCAGGAATGTCTGGACCGTCGGGAATGAATTGCACAGATGGTCTGAGGACGGTTGCCCAATGGGGGCTTCAACGCATTGTTGACCATTCTGATGGCCTTCTCCACCTGCCACTGGTTGATGGCGTCCTTCTGCTCCCCTCGGGGGCTGGAATTGGCGTGAACCCAGAGCCTTCACGCCGGCCATTGCGCCGAGGCGCACTTGAAGAAGCGGTATTGCTGGGGTGAAGCAGTCTGGCCGTCATCCGTGCATCTGGGCCATCCTTCTTCCGCAATGCTGCGGCCATGGCCTGCGGCACCCTGAGCCATGGGCCTTGGTCTCAGGACTTGGGGCTTTGTTGGTGGCTGGCATCGCAAGTGGCTGTTGCGGATGGATCCCTCCATAACCATCAACAAACTCTCCTTTAACCCTTCAATAATCTTTCGGCGCTTGATTTGAGGAGCCTTTCGCCTCCCGCCTTGTGACTGCGCCATTGGACACCCCTAGGTGGCCTCGATGCCCTTGGAAGCGGGTGGCTTTGGCCACGCTGGCGCCGATGGCATTGGTCCTGCCGCCCCTGGCCCCTGCCGGGCTGCTGGCCCAGGTGGCTGGCAGCCAGCCCACCAGCATCCGGATTGGTGGATCGAGCACGGTGTTTCCAATCATGGAGGAGGCGATCAGGGCGTTTCGGGCGGCGGGGAACCGGGCCCAGATTGAGCTGAAGGAAACGGGCACCACCGATGGATTCAGACGCTTCTGCGGCGGCCAGCTCGACATGGCCAACGCCTCCAGACCCATCAACAGCCAGGAGCTCAAGGCTTGCGCGCGCAATCGCATCCGCTTCATTGAGCTGCCGATCGCCTTTGATGCCATCTCGGTGGTGGTGCATCCAGCCAACACTTGGGCGAAACAGATCAGCGTTGCCGAGCTCGCAAGGCTTTGGGGGCGACAGGCCCAGGGGAAAATTGATCGGTGGAATGAAGTGAATGGCAAGTGGCCCGATCGCCCGATCAAGCTCTGCGGACCCGGCAAGGACTCAGGCACCTATGACTACTTTAATAAGGCGATCAGCGGAAAACCTGATAATGCACGCCAGGATTATACGGCCAGCGAAGACGACAACGTGATTGCTAAATGTGTAGCGCAAAATCCGAATGCTCTTGGCTTTTTTGGCTTCAGTTATTACAAGGCCAACCAAGGCAGGTTGCGCGCCCTGCCCATTGTCTCCTCCTCTGCTGCCGCGGTTGCTCCATCCGTTGCCACTGTTCAATCGGGACGTTATAAGCCTCTGGCCAGGCCGCTGTTTCTCTATGTGAATGACACGGCTCTTTCCCAGCGAAGCGACGTGCAGAAGTTCACAACATTTGTTGTTCGCAACGGGCTGCGGCTCGTTGAACAAGCAGGGGATATCCCCTTGCCAGCCAGCACCTATCAGCTGGTTGAAACCAAGGTGTACAAGCGAGATCTGGGCAGTGCCTTTGCCGGTGAGCTGCCTGTAGGGCTAAGCATCGGTGAAGCTCTGCGCCGCAGCTTCGATGCCAAAAAGCTGCCGCAATTCCGCTAACTCATTGCCTTTCCATTCATGCCTATGGCTGAGCCGCTCTACAGCCGACGCACCCTTCTCCTGCATGTGCTGGGATTGGGCGCCGCTACGGCTGGCGCCGCTTTGGGTAGCGGGGCCCGGGGTGGGGGGCAAACCAGCGTGTCTGCATCCGTGGGGAGTTCTGGAGCGGGGGTGGCGGCAGAGACTCCCTTCCCTCCCCTGCGGGGCCCCATCCCCCTCCCCAGTGATGGCCTCACCGCCCTTGAGCAGCAGCGCGCCTACGCCCGCATTGGCTTGAGCGATCAGCTGCTGCTGCCGGAGGGCTTCACCAGCCAGGTGTTGATGCAGTGGGGCGAGCCCCTGGGGGAGGGTCGCTTCGGCTTCAACAACGACTACCTCGCCTTCACCCCCCTCGATTCAGACCGGGCTGTGCTGACGGTGAATTTTGAAGACATCAGCCCCCGCCCCTGGGTCGCTGGTTACGGTGAGGTGATGGGCCGTGGCCTGCCCTTTGAGCTCTTGCGCAAGTTGCTCTCCGAGCATGGAGGAACGATCAACGCGCTGGCCTTGGCCCCGGAGGACCCCCTCCGCCAGCCCTTGCTGGAGGTGGCCACCGCCGCCATGGACGATGTGGGCATCGGCGTGGCTGAGATCACACGCGATCCCCAAGGCTGGCGCCGCCGGCCCGGACGGCTCGATCGGCGCCTCTGCGGTCTGACGGGGCAGGATCGCCCCCAGGAACGGTTGCGATGCACCGGCCCAGCGGCGGCTGTCTTCCGCCGCCGCATGCGCCTGGGCTACGACGACGGCCTCGGCGATCAGGCGATCGGCACCTTCGCCAATTGCGCCGGCGGCCAAACGCCCTGGGGCACGGTGCTCTCCGCCGAGGAGAACATCCAAACCCACGTAGTGGAGGCGGTGCATGCCGATGGCAGCTCCCCCTCTCCCGCTGAGCGCCCCTTTCGCTTTGATGGCGAGCGGCTGGAGGGCCTGGGCAATCCCTTTGGCTTGGCCGGCAACAAATATGGCTGGATGGTGGAGCTGGATCCCCGCCGGCCGGAACGCAGCGCTGTGAAACACACCGCTCTAGGCCGCTTCCGCCATGAGGCGGTGGCCGTGCGGGCCCGCGCTGGCGAGCCCCTGGTGGTGTATTCCGGATGCGACCGCCATGGCGGCCATCTCTACCGCTTTGTCAGCAGTGAGATCGTGAGGGATCCGCTGGATCCAGCCAACTCCCGGCTGCTGGAGCGAGGACGGCTGGAGGTGGCCCAGTTTCAGACGGCTGGCGGCGGCCGCTGGATTCCCCTCGCTCCGGCAACGCCCGTCGAGCCCCTGCTCCCCTCACACTTCGCCCGTTTCGAGCTGAGGGCGGTGGTGCCACTCCCCCACCGCGACAGGAGCCAGGCCGGCGCTGAGCTGCTGACAACGGATCCCGATCTGCAGGCCTACCGCCAGCGTTTCCGCACCCTGGCGGATCTCTACCCCGGCGGTGGAGAGGAGCAACTGGGGGCCATCCTCATCGATGCCCATCTGGCCGCCAACGCGGCCGGTGCCACGCCGACGGCCCGGCCGGAGGACACGGAACTGGATCCGCGCACGGGGGATCTGCTGATCACCTTCACCTCCAGCGGATCCGATGGCGAGGGGCAGGCGGACCCTGCCATCTTTCACGGGCCCAATGGGGAGAGCACCTGGCCGTATGGCTGGGTGATGCGCCTGGAGGATGGCGCCCCTGGCCTTCAGGCAGCGGGGGGAGCCTTTCGCTGGCGGATGGCGGCCACCGGCGGCACGCCCTGGCAAGGAGGCATGGGGTTTGCCAATCCCGACAACCTGGCCGTGGATCGCTCCGGCAACATCTGGATGGTCACCGATCGGGCCGCCGTGAATGGCAGCGCCGATGTGTTTGGCAACAATGCCTGCTGGCTGTTGCTAGCGGCGGGGCCGTCCCGCGGCCAGGCGCTCCTGTTTGCCACAGGACCGATGGAATGCGAGCTGACTGGACCCTGTTTTGATGCGAGCGAATCCACCCTCTTCCTCTCGATCCAGCACCCGGGGGAGGACAACGCCATCCATCAGCGGGGGCAGGAGGAAATCCAGGCCTACACGCTCACCGACCGGGACGGTGGCCGCTTCGAGCAGCTCAGGGCCGTGCCCTTGGGATCCAACTGGCCCGCGGGCCAACCGGGCTCGATCCCCAGGCCAGCGGTGGTGGCCATCCGCCGGCTGAATGGGGGGCGACTCCTGGCGGAGTAACAGCTCCCCGGTGGGAGATGTCACAGGTGGGAGTGAACGCCATCCGCGCTGACAGCCTCAGCCACAGGATGGCCGCGGGCCATTGCCGAGCTCCAACAGGTGCCTTTGGATGGTGTGCCGCTCGCTGTCCTGATGGAGCCGCTGGGCCAGTTCGCGCCACCGCAGCCAGTGGAGCTGCTGCTGGCCAAACAGCTCGGCATGGAGCACCGGCACTGCGGAGGGTTTGCGCAGATGCTCACGCTCGACGAAGATCTGGTTGAGCACCTGCAGATCATGCAGATCCCCGAGGTGGTCCTGGGCTTGCCGCAGGTCTTGCACCCAGGCCCGCAGGGGGGGCTCGCACCAGGGCTCCAGGCTTTCAAGGCAATAACGGGCTCGTTTGATCTGTTTGCGCAGCCCATGGAGCGCCTCCGCGGCTGGATCCTCTTCCATCCAGCCGGGGTGCAGAAACAATCCGGCGCTGAATGGCGCTTGCCAGTCCGCCAGCCAGGGGATCAACGGCAGCTGGCCAAGGGGGGTGAAGCGAGGCCGCTTCTGCCATTTGTGGAGACGCTCCAGCAGCTTCAAGTAGCGGGGGCTGTGGAGGGCTTCCACCAGGGTGTCAAACGCCTGCTGGCGATCCCGTGTGAGCCGCTTCATGGCTGCTTCCAGGCTGCGCTGTTCGCTTTCGGGCAGCCGAGGCAGCAACTCCTCCCGCAGCCGCAGGCCCAGCACATCGAGATCGCGACACAGGCCAGTGCGGCGCGCCACGGCGGCGATGCGCCGCTCACTCACGCTCTCCGGGAGCTCCAGGGCCGGAGCGAATTGGACCAGGGCCGTGCGCAGCCGCCGCAGGCTCACCCGCAACTGGTGCAGGGGCTCGGGATCGCGATCAGCAAGCACCTCCGCCTGCAGTTTCCCCAGTCGCCGGTTCTGGGTTTGGATGAGCTCGAGGGCAAAGGCCCCGCTGGAGAGCGGTGGCTCGACGTTCGAGCAGCCCTCAGGGGTGGTTTCCGTGGCGGGGAGTGCCGTTAGCTCTTGGGTTGGCTCCTGCATCCCAACCTCCATGCGCCTCAATGGTCCGATCCTTGCTTCACATTACGGCTCTGAGGGTTGGGCAACCAGTCGGCTCATCTCCATCGCGATGACCAGCCCGAGGCATGGCTGCGGGGACCAGCGGGGGGGGATCGCCGCTCAGGTTGCTGATGACCATCGGCAAGCCGACCGGGCCGTGGCGATCTCCCGATCGGATGGCTACCCAGAAAGAAGCCAATCTGCTGGCTGATGTGGGTTGCGCCTTGTCGGTGCCTGCGGAACGGCTCAGGGAGATCGAGGCGTCCCTTGCCCTGTTGGCCTGCGAGAGCGACGCTCAAGCCACCACCTGAGCGTTCCAACACCCCAAGGCCGCCATGCCGCGGTAGTGGCTGAGCACATTGAGGGTGGCGGTGTCCAGCAGAAACCGACCACCCTCGCTTGGCGGAAGCGCCAACCAGCGGGCGGTGAGCACCCGCAGCAGATGGCCATGGGCAAACAGCAGGGCAGGTCCCTCGATCGGCTCGGCCCGCAGCCGGGCCAACACCCGATCCGCCCGCTCCCCCACCTGCTGTGGGCTTTCCCCTTCTGGGCAGCCATCGGCAAACACCTGCCACCCAGGGGCGCTCTTGTGAATCTCCTCGGTGGTGAGGCCCTCATAGGCGCCGTAATTCCACTCCACCAAATCAGGCTCCACCTCCGCCTGATCCGCAAGCCCCGCCAGCTCGCAGGTGCGCCGTGCCCGCTGCAAGGGGCTCACCAGCACGCGAGCAAAGCGCTGGCTGGCCAACAGCGGGGCCAACACCTTGGCCTGGCTCTCTCCTTGCGGGTTGAGGGGAATGTCGGTGAGGCCGGTGTGTTGGCCCGAGCGGCTCCAGCTGGTTTCGCCGTGGCGCACCAGCACCACATCGGTGGGTTTGAGGGTGAGTTGGGTCGTGTGCTGCGTCTTGTTCAGAAGGATGGCCAGTTGTGCCCCAGCTTCACTGGTCGAATCAACAGCTTGCCTTCACCCGCCGCAGGCGCTCATCCAACACCTGCAGGCTCTCAAGGGCGAACATCGGAAATTCTTGAATCGCGAGCAGAAAATGCTCGCGATTCATCGGTAGCAAGC
>JBJTWN010000233.1:0-57884 GCA_046081785.1 Cyanobium sp. | reverse complement strand
ACGCCTTCAACTTTGACAAGTACGCCAGGCGCTACCTCGCCGGCTACTGCTTCCGCTTCAACAGAAGCTTCTCGCTGGCGGCGATGACCGAACGGATCGCCAATGCGGTCTGTTGCTGCATGCCCTGCACCGAGCGCGATCTCAGGGTCGCGGAGGTTTATGGGTAATCAAGTTGGCCTTTGAGAAATGACACTCTAATCGATATGAGGCAATCCCGGCTCCTGGGGGCATAAGTCCAATTCAAGGGACTCCGAGGCAAGGCATAGGCTGGCAAGCTGAAACGACCTTTGACAAGAGCTCGCCCGATTATACATGTAGATGGTGAGTGTTTATGGGACTCGATGGGAGTCCGTTCATGCTTATTGACGCCGGTCAATCGTTCAAGTTTACATCTCGAGGATGCAGTACTGCCTATCAACTGTCTTCATCTATACTTGCCACGATCCTTCGAACATCTATATAGGCGGATCAGCCTATGTCGCGCCGTGGCCCTCGGCTGTCCGCCCAAGACGCAGCAATCGACACACATGCAGGAGGCAGAAGCACTGCGCCACAATGGATCTCACGCTTCAAGGCCCGACATTCCTGCATCTTGGGCGGATCCGCATTAGATGTGTTCACGCCGTTACACACGAGCGCCTGGAGGAGGCTGGAGATGCAAAACAAAGGGGTCGGGGCTGAGCCGATATCGCGGCGAGATGAGCAGTTGGAGGTTGACTTTTCGGCAAACCATTGCCCGAGGAGTGCGCTGTTTGCCGGCAAGATGTTGGGTGGATGGTCCACAGCCAATCCGATGAATCAATACGTCGCTCCCGTGCGCCTCTGGTGGATCGCCGTGGTGCCATCGGCATCGAGCACGCCGCCGTTTTGGGCTTCGGCGTAGATCAGCCAGTGGTCGCCACAATCCAGCCGCTGCTTCACTCTGGCTTCGATCCAGGCCAACGCCTCTTCCAGGATCGGTTGCTGGCCAGGGCTTGGGCGGATGGCCACCCCCTCGAAGCGATCAGCTCCCGGCACAAAGGGACTCAGGAAATGCTTCATGGCGCCTTTTTCCCGGCCGGCTGCCAACACATTCAGCGCGCAGAGGTCGTCGATGTGCAGCAATCCCTCCACAGCTCGATCTTTCGCCACGGCCACGGTGAAGCCCGGGGGGCTGAAGCTGGCTTGGCTCACCCAGCTGGCCACCATGGCCCCTGAAAGGGCGGCATCCCCCTCCCCCTTGTGAGCGGTGAGCACGCACAACGACCCCACCACCCGGCCCAGGGCCTGAATCGCCGGCTGGCTGCGGCTCTCCTGCAGGCCGCCGCCGGGGCTGCGCAGCTGCCGCTTGCGCTGCTCGGTTTGCAAGCGCCGCGCCAGGGCCGTGCCGGTTTCCTCAAGCGATTGCAGGGTGGGCGGATCCGGGCTGAACCGCACCCGGATCGGTTCGAAGGCAAAGGGGAAGCCGCCATCCCGCAGCTTGCTTTCCAACAGATCAATCGCCTCGCCGCTCCAGCCGAAGCTGCCAAACACCCCGACAGGCTTGCTGCGGTCGCCTTCAGCGAGCACAGTGCCGAGGGCCGACACGATCGGCGTGGGGGCATGGCCCCCGAGGGTGGGGGAGCCGATCAGCAGGGCATCACAGCTGCGGATCGCCGCCAGCAGCTGCTCGCTCTCGCTGAACTCGCAATTGATGCTCTCCACCCGCACACCCGTGCGCGACACCCCGCGCGCCAAGGCATCGGCGATCGAGGCCGTGTTGCCATAGGCGCTGGCATAGAGCAGCGCCACCGAGAGCCGGGCCTGGCTCTGGCCTTCGCCCCAACGCCGATAGTCCGACAGCAAACTGCGCCAGCTGGTGGCGATCGCTGGCCCGTGGAAGGGGGCGATCACCCGAATCGGCAGCTCGTCGATGCGATCAATCACACTTTCCACCTGGCGGGCCATGGGCGCCATCAGGCAGTCGTAAATCCAGCGGCGATCTTCTTCCGTGCTGCTGCGATTCGCTTCGGCGAACGCTTCCATGCAGATGTGGGCGGAGAAGAATTTGCTGCTCATCAGCAGCCCCGTGCTCTCCTCGAAGGCCATCAGCGCTCCGGGCCAGCGGGGCGTGGGGGCAGGGATCAGCCGCAGCTCGAAACGGCTCGCCAAGGGCCGAGACAACTCCTGGCGCACCACATCGATCGGCGGCAGCGGCGGTGGCGCAGGCGGCTCAGGGGCACCCGGGGCCGCGGGTCGCTGTTGCTCCCACAGCTCGCGCAGCAATTTGGCGCCCGCATTGGAGGCCACCAGCGCCAGATTCGGCCAGCGCTGCACCATCGCCCGCAGCAGCTCCACCCGATTCGGGTTCACCACCCCCACCACCACTTTCAAGGGGGCATCGGGAGCGACCCGTTCCGCCAGGGCAGTGAAAAACGGCTCGGCGTAGGTGGTGCCGGGCGGATGGATCAACACCGGCGGCACCGTGTGGCCATCGGCGGCGGTGCCCGCCTCAAACAGGAAGCTGTTGGCGGTGGTGCCCCGCTCCAAGGCGTATTCCACCTCAAAGCGCAGCCGCCGCGGGCTCAGGCCCCGCAGGCAAACCAGACCTGGCTCGATCGGGAGAGCGACGACACGTCGGTCCGTCGCCGCGTGGCTGGAGGGGGCGCTGGAGACCGGGCTGGAAGGAGTGGCCGCCATCAGAGAGGAGCGCCGATGGGCGGGGCGAGACGTGGCAGAAAGCCTACTGAGCCCGATCGCCACCTGGCTGATGGGGCCTGGCGGATCAGAGCCCCGGCAGATGGCCTCCAACTGCAGCGCCGCGGCGGCGGTGAGATGGTCGCGGTTGCGCAGCAGGCTGGAGCACACCTGCCTGTTGGTGCAGCCTCCGGCGCCGAGGGTCGGCAGGGGCGGCGAGCCTGGCGGGCAAGGGCGCGCAGGCTATCAATGTGGAGCTGGTAGCCCCCGAATCGGCCGATCAATAGTGATTGCCCACCTTGCGGTGGTGCACGGCGGTGCTGGCGGAGGCGTCTGCCACGTTTCCTTCCTCCACCACCGCATAGATGATCCAGTGGTCGGGGCCTTCCATGCGCTGGGCCACGCGGCAGCCGAGATAGGCCAGGGCGTCGCCCAGCACCGGGCCGCCGGCGGCCACCCCATTGAGGGTGGCCACCCCGGCAAATCGATCGGCCCCGGGCGGGAAGCGCTTCAAGAAATGGCGCAACAGCTGCTGGTGGTTGTCCTCCCGCAGGATGTTGAGCACGAAGCGATCGTCCACCTGAAGCAGCGCCTCGATCGCCCGATCCTTGGCCACCGCCACCGTGAGGCCCGGGGGTTCGAAGCTGGCCTGGCTCACCCAGCTGGCCACCATGGCGCCGCTGCGGGCGGTCTCCCCCTCCCCCTGGCGAGCTGTCACCACGTAGAGCCCACCGGAGAGTCGCCCCAGGGCCTTGTCGAGATCCCCGTCGAGGGATTTCATCGCGGCGATGGTGCGGGCTTTGGTGAGCAGTTGGCCCAGGTCGGTGCCGGCCTCTTCGCAGCGCTGGTAGTCGAGCGGTTCGGGCACATGGCGGATGCGCAGGGGTGCAAAAGCCTCCTGCTGGCCCAAACTGCGCAGCCGCGAAGCCACGCTGTCGATGGGCTCATCGTTGCCGCCGAAGGCGTCGTAGAGGCCCACCCACTGCTTGGGCTGGAGGGCGGCCAGCAGCGTGCCGATCGACGCCTGCAGATCGGAATCGGCCTGGGCGGGCCATGTGGGCACCACCACCGCGGCCGCCTCGCCGATCAGGGCTGAGAGTTCCTGGGCGTCGGTGGCGCGCAGATCCACCAGCTGCACGGCGCTGCCCGCCTTGCTGATGCCTCGGGCAATGGCCTGGCTGAGACGATCGCAAAAGCCGTGTTGACTGATGTAGCCCACGGCCACGTAGGCCCCCTCGGCGCTGCGCTGGCTGCTCCATTGCCTGTAATCCCCGATCCACAGGGGTAAATGGTGCTTGAGCAGGGGGCCGTGGCCCACGGCGATGGTGGTGATCTCCGGCAGGCTCTCCATTCGCTTGAGGGCTTGCAACACGCTGCGGGCATTGGGTCCCATCAAGCAGTCGTAGTAGAAGCGAAAATCGGGCGCGATCGCACCGGGGTCCGCGTCGTAGAGCGCCTCAGAGCAGTAGTGCAGCCCGAACGCATCACAGGTGTACAGAATGCCTGTGCCGTAGTCGTAGGAAAAAATGGTGTCGGGCCAGTGCAGATTCGGTGCGCTGAGAAACTCAAAACGATGGGCGACTCCGCTGCTCGCCTTCACACCGAGGTCCAGGCTGTCGCCGCTCTTCACCGCCCGGCTGCGGAAGGGGCGGTGCACTTGGTTCTCTAGAAATTGGATCGCCACTTTGGACGCCACGATTTCCAGATCGGGATTGAGCTCCAGCAGATGGCCGATCAGGCCGGAATGGTCGGGTTCAGTGTGGGAAACAATCAACACATCGATCGCCTTTGGATCGATCTGGCTTTGCAACAGCGGCAGCCAGGTGTCGGCAAATTTCAGATGGCTGCTGTCGATCAGAGCGGTTCGTTCGCCTCGCACCACAAAGGCGTTGTAAGTGGTGCCGTTGCGCAGGCCGAATTCGATGTCAAAGCGGCTGCGGTCCCAATCCAACGAGCGGATCGTGCTCGTATCGGGTCCGATGGGCTCGGCTTGGAGGGTCAGGCGGGGTTTGGAGGACTGGGCCCGGGGAGGCAGAGTGGTGGTCATGGCTGCTCCAACCGCTGGTCGCTGGGACTGTAGGCAGCGGGCTTTGTGAATGTTGGTTGCGGGATGGTTAAGGACGGTATGCATCCCTTGCTTGACGGATCGCGCAAGCCTCATCCTGAGAAAAGACTCAAATGAGACACCTCCGGGGGGCTAGGTCTGTGGTCTTGATGCCGTCCGCCGCTCAGTCCAGTCAGGGGCGGCAAGCCGATTCGTTCATTCACGAGCTGCATCGTGTTCAGGGGGTGGGGGGCTCTCCTTCTCGCCCCCACGACCCGCAGGAGACGCTGCCCTTCTCTCCGCCCTGCCGCCTGCGGCTGGAGGTTGAAGGCACCTCAGATGCTTCCTGTGAAATCCTCGAACTCTCCAACGAAGGGGTGAACATCGTCATCAGCGGTGGGGAGAGGGTTCGCCAAGGGCAACACGGTCGCTTGTTGATCGGCCCACCCGAGGGCGACCATTACGAGTTGCCGGTGGATGTGAGCTGGGTCAAACCTGCCACCTCCATCGCCGTGTTGGGTCTCAGCCTGCGCACTCCGCCCCACTGGCGCTTTGCTCGATCCTGAGCGCCCTCAGGCCAGGGCCATGGGTCACCAATCCCTCCGCTTGGCCTGCACCGCGGGCTGCGGCTAGAGCCACCACCAACTCGCGAAGCTCGCTGCCTGGCCCAGCGTCAGGCCCTGCCCATCCCGGAGGGTCCACAGCTTGGCCCTCTCGATTCGGAAACGGCGCCCGGCGCTGTCCACCCGGATTCCCCTATAGCCCTGCAGTGCCTCCTGCTCCTGGGCCAGAGCCAGGGCCTGGGCTCGCTCCTGGCGCTCGGCCGGCGCAGCGGTGAGCCGGGAAGGCAAGCCGACCATCTCGCTCCAGCGGCGCCGCCAGAGCCTGAGGGCCGAGGCGTTGGCGTAGATCAGCCGGGGGTCGGCGCTGCCATCGTGAGCCAACACGGCCCGATCCGCGGCAAACACCTCCTGGGCCGCCTGGCGAGGGGTGGCGCCTCCTGCCAAGCTCGCCAGCAGGGGGGTGCCAAAGGCCCTTTGGTGGCTGCTCAGCAGCATGGCCACCACCTCCAGAGCAGGCTCTTCAAGCCAAGGGGGTTCCCTCACGACCCCTGTGGGGTTGGACCGGGTGCGTCGCCCACCGGCTCCTTCTCCGCACCCGCCGCCATGGCCCGGGCCATGGCCAGCTCCCCCATGGCCTTGCCATGGGCCAGCAACCGTTCCAAAAAAATCCGGTTGGCCTCAGGGAAACGGGGCTCCTCCGCCAATGGTAGCGGACCTGCCACCTCCAATCCCGATTCCCCCTCCAACGCCGGCGTGATCACCACCAAATCCGGGTCCAGTGGGGCGTCATACCGCCACCATCGAGAGGGATCGGCAATGGCACTGTGCACGGGGTGGGGCACATGGGCCCGGTTGGTTTTCGCCCCGGCCCGCCGCCGCTCCGCCAGTTCCCCCAGCAGTTGGGAACGGCTGCGACCCCGCAGCTGAAACAGCACGAAGGGATCTTCGGAGAAGCGATCCCCCATCAGGTAATACACCGCGCTCACGTGCTTGCAGGGATTGGCCTTGTCGGGGCAGGTGCATTCACTGCGAACCTCCTGCAGCTTGAACGGAAACAACCGCTTGCCGCTGGCTGCGAACGCCCGTTCGATGTCCTGCGGCATGATCCCCGCCAGCAGCTGGGCCGACCAGCGGGCCTTCAGGCTCAAGGCTTCAAGCACGTAGCCCCAATCCTCATCGTTGAGCACATCGAGCCAGAGCTTCACCTTGTAGGGATCGTCGCCGGTGCCCTGAACCCGTGCATGCACCCGCCGCCCCTCGAAGCGGATCGAGAGCACGTTGCCGGACCGGGCGTAATCCCAGGCTCGCTCCAGGCGTTTTTTGTAGCGGTAGGAGTTGATCAGCTCCATCCACTGCTCCACCCACCAGGGCTGCTGGCCGAGGCCCTGCTGGCCCAGCTGGGTGGCGATGGCGGGAGTGGAGACGGTCATGGCCGCCGCGCACGGAGATTCTGAATTTATCCCGCCTTTGCTACCCCCGTCCTCCAGATCTGGTGGTTGCCCCATGGGGCCTCAGGGAGAGATGGGGATTCGATAACACCTCAGCCTAGTCATTTTCGTGGCTGAGCATTGCTAATGGCCGAGTACTATCCTGAATTAGCTATATTTAGCCTGGGAGAGGTGACTTGTTTCTGATCCTTGACTTTTCCTCGAATCCGTCTCTGGCATGGTCTGCTGCTTGTTCCAGTTGTTGCCATCGGTGTCCTCGGATTGCAGCGGCAGTCCTTTGCTGGCAAGCCCTGTGCGGTCGGCCCCGGCGCCCGCTGTTTCGCTGCGGATCTCTCCGCCCTGGAGTTGCGTCGCGCCGACCTGCGCGGGGCTGATTTGCGGCGGGCAAGGCTGGTGGGCGCCAACCTTGAAGACGCCAACCTCGCCGGCGCCCGGCTGGATGGAAGCGTGTTGATCGGGGCTGATCTGGAGCGGGCCAACCTTCGGGGCGCCAGCTTGCGCAAGGTGCTCTGCCGCGCCTGTGACCTGGAGTCGGCCCAGTTGGGGGGCGCCGACCTCAGCGGAGCTGATCTGGAAGGCGTCGACATGGAGAGCGCCAATCTGCAATTCGCCAAGCTGCGCAAGGCGCGGCTGCGGGGCAATGACATGGAGAGCGCCGATCTGCAATTCGCTGATGCGGCAGGCGCCGATTTCACAGGCGCCAACCTGGGACGGGCTCGCCTCAGTGATGCCATCCTGATCCGGGCGCGGCTCCAGGCGGTGGATCTCACCTCCGCCCGCTTGGAGCGAGCCAAGCTCGTGCGGGCGGATTTGAGGCAGGCACGACTGGGAGTGCGGGCGGTGCCCTCGCCGGAGGATCCCGCCAAAGCCAGCGACGACATCGGCGTGGGGGCCCTGTTGGTGGACACCGACTTGCGCGGCGCTGATTTGGCTGGGGCCTCCCTCGCCGGGGTCGTGATGCTGCGCGGCTCCCTCAGCCAGGCCCGGTTGCAGGGGGCTCAAACCGCTGGGGCTCGCTGGCTGGATGTGGCCTTCCACCACACCGTTTGCCCGGATGGCCGCCGACGGTCCATCCCCTGCCCAGAGCTGCAGGTGCCCGCCCCTGGCCTCGCAAGGGTTGAAGCGTTGGCGCGGGTGGCCTGGCTGAAGGCCCTCCCCTGGCCCTGGGATTGAGGGGGGCTCCCCGCCCGGTGCGTAGCCTCAACCCACTCAGTGTGCAGCCATGGCCCGCCTGGCCCGCCGCCTGGCCGCCAATGCCCCAGGCCCGTTCTACGTGGATGCCAGCTGCATCGATTGCGGCACCTGCTGGCGCTGGGATCCCGACCACTTCGCTCCAGGCGGGGGCCAGGCCCGTGTGGCGCGGCAACCGCAGGGGGAGCCGGCCGTGGTGCGAGCCCTTTTGGCCCAACAGGCCTGCCCCGTTGCGGCCATCGGCTCTCCTGGGGAGCTGCAGCGGCGCCACGGCCACGCGGTGGCCAGTCAGGGGTTTCCAGCCCCTCTGGTGCGCCATCCCCATGGCGAGATTTTTTATTGCGGCTGGGCTTCCCGCCTCAGCTACGGGGCGAGCAGCTACCTGCTGGTGCGCCCCGGGGCGGCTGGCGGCAACGTGTTGATCGATTCGCCCCGCTTCAGCGCCCCCCTCGCCCGCCGCATTGCGGCCCTGGGCGGCCTGGCGGCGATCGTGCTCACCCATCGCGATGATGTGGCCGATCAGGCCCGCTGGGCTGCCCACTTTGGTTGTCCCCGCTGGATCCACCGCGCCGATGCCGATGCGGCGCCCGGGGCCGAGCATCAGCTGGAGGGCACAGCCGCCGCGGCGGGGCCCTGTGGCCTGCAGCTGCTGCCCACCCCAGGGCACACGGCTGGATCGATGGTGGCTGTGCTCGGGGAGGCCGGCTCCAAGGAAGGTCAGGTGCTGTTCAGCGGCGACCATCTCTGGTGGAGCGAGCGGCTGCAACGGGTGGTGGCCTCCCGCCGCTACTGCTGGTGGGATTGGCCGGAGCAGGTGCGCTCCGTTGAGGCGCTGCTCCCCTTGGACGTGCGCTGGCTGCTGCCAGGCCATGGCGATCGCCGCGCCTTCCCGGCAGGGGCTTGGGCCGAGGCGCTTCGGCTCACCTTGGAGGCTTGCCGTCGCCAGGATGGGGAGTCCGAATGAAGCGAGGTCCAGCACGGCTTGCCGGGGTGGCGATGGCGGGTTTGGCGATGCCCCTGGCGCTCCTGCCCGGGCAGGCCCTGGCCCAGCTCCCCACCAGTCGACCAGACCAGAGGGTGGCTGGGCTGGTTTGGGCGCCCTGCCCTGCCTCAGAGGCCAACCTCGCTGGCTTTGGCTCCTCAGAGGCCGTGGAGTGCGCCACGCTCTCGGTCCCCCTGGATCACGCCCTCCCCCGGGGGGAGCGCTTGCCCCTGAAGGTGTGGCGTCTGCGGGCCAAGGGGCCGGGCCCCGGCCTGGGGGCCCTTGTGTTGATGGATGGGGCGCCCGGTTCCCCCGATGCTCTCCCGTTGGGAGCGATGGCGCGGGCCATCGCTCCCGCCCTGCGCAGCCGCCTGGATCTGGTGAGCTGGCAGCGGCGGGGGACGGGCAGCCGGGGCCAGCCTGCAGCCTTGCACTGTTGGCCCACGGAGGAGGAAGCCAGGGCCTGGCGCAACCGCCGGCCCCCAAGCCTGCCGGAGGGCGGCGGGGAGCAAAGCCGCTGGCTGGAGAGCTGGGCGGAGTTGGCTCGTGCCTGCGAACGCCACCAATCGCGGTTGCTGCCCCACCTGAGCAGTGCCGATAGCGCCAGGGATCTGGAACTGCTGCGCCTCGCCCTTGGGGAGAACACCCTGCGGCTGCGAGCCAGTGGCGTGGCCAGCCTGATCGGAGCCACCTACGCCAACCTCTTTCCCCGCTCGCTCGGGGCCCTGGTGCTGGATGGGAGCCCCGATCCCCTGGCCTGGGGCGACAACGGCAATCCCCTGGCGGTGGAGGGCACCGACTATCGCTTGGAACGGGATTTGGGCACGGGGGCCACGCTGATCGCCTTTTTGCATCGCTGCGCCGCCGTTGGTCGTCCGCGCTGCGCATTTGCCGCCAGCGGCCCCGGGGGCTCAGCAGCCGCCACCGAACGCCGCTACGCCGAACTGTTGGCCCGGTTGCGGCAAGGGCCCCTGCGCTGGGGAGAGAGGCGACTGGGCGCTGGCGAGGTGTTCAGCGAACTTCGCCAGCGCTTGCAGACGGTGCCTCCCGATCGCCAGGGCCGCGGAGGGTGGGAGGGGGTGGGGCGCTTCCTGGAGGCCCTCTCCCGCGGCGGCAGCAGGGATGCTCTGGGGGACATGTCTGCGGGAGAGGGTGCGCCGGAGCAGCCTCTGGCGTTGCGCTGCAGTGAAAGCCCCAATCCCCGGCCATTGGCAGCCATCCAATCCCTGGCGGAGCAGGCCAAGGGGCGTTCAGGCCCCTTGGGGCCCTGGGTGGTGTGGGGGGATGGCCGTTGTGCCGCCTGGCCTGCCGCCGCCGCCCCCTACAGCGGTCCCTGGCTGGCGCCAACCCCCACGGCCGCGCTGGTGATCGGCCACCGCTTCGATCCTGTGCTGCCTTTTCAGTCGTCCCTGGCCATGGCTCGGGAGCTGCAGCAGGGCCTGCTACTGAGCGTGAATGGCTACGGCCACACGGTGTTGCGCAACCCCAGCGCATGCGTGGCCCGCTACGAAGCGGCCTATGTCCTCTCCGGGCTCCTGCCCCCCCTTGGCACTGTCTGCAGCCCGGATGCCGCCCCCTTTGCCGGCCCCTGAGGGAGGGGCAGTGGTTCTGCCCCTGGTGTCCCGATGGTGTTTGCCCCGCCGAGCGGTGCGCTGTGAACCCCTTCCCCAGCAGATTCAAGTCACGATCACGCCACTACGCAGCCATGGCGGTAATGGGCGAGCCCCGGTTCTTGATGTGCGCTCCGGAGCACTACGACGTGGATTACGTCATCAACCCCTGGATGGAGGGCAATGTGCATCGCTCCTCCAAGGAGATGGCTGTGGCGCAGTGGGCGCGGCTGCGCGACGTGTTGGCCCAGCGGGCCGAGGTGCAGCTGATCGAGCCCGAGCCGGGTCTGCCGGATTTGGTGTTCACGGCCAATGCTGCTGTGGTGGTGGAGAACACCGCTGTGATCGCCCGCTTCTTTCACCCGGAGCGCCAGGGGGAGGAACCTTGTTTCCAGCGTTGGTTTGAACGCCAGGGCTATCGCGTGGAGCTCCTGCCGGCGGATCTGCCGTTTGAGGGGGCGGGCGATGCCCTGCTCGATCGCTCTGGAGGCTGGCTGTGGGCTGGCTATGGCTTTCGTTCGGAGCTGGACGCCCATCCCCTGCTCGCCAAGGCGCTGGGTGTGGAGGTGCTGTCGCTGCGGCTGATGGATGAACGCTTCTATCACCTCGACACCTGCTTTTGCCCGCTGGCCGATGGCACGTTGCTCTACTACCCGCCCGCCTTTGATTTCTATTCCAACCGTTTGATTGAAAGCCGGGTGAGCGCTGGTCAGCGGCTGGTGGTGGGGGAAGCCGATGCCCTGGCCTTTGCCTGCAATGCGGTGAATGTGGATCGCACCGTGATCCTCAACCAGGCCAGCCCTGAGCTGCGCCAGCAGCTGGAGGCGCGGGGCTACATCGTGCTCGAAACCCCCCTCACGGAATTTCTCAAGGCCGGCGGGGCGGCCAAGTGCCTCACCCTCCGGCTCGATGAACCTCGCCTGCTGCTCCCTGCCCAGGCCGGAGTGTTACCCACCCTCAGCCGCACGATCCGCCTAGAGGGCCATCTCCTGGACACTGGCTTGATCAACCGGACCCTCGATCGCATCGTGGAGGGCGGCGGCAGCTTCCAGGTGTTGGAGTTTGCCTTGGGTCAGCAGCGCCACAGCCCTTCGAGCGCCGCGATCCGGGTGAGCGCACCCGATGGGGAGGTGATGGCCGATGTGATGGCGCGACTGATTGATCTGGGGGCCCAGACCAGCGAGGAGGAGGAGTGTGATGCCGCCCTGGCCCAGGTGGAGATCGATGGGGTGGCCCCTGAGGAGTTTTATGTGAGCACGATTTATCCCACGGAAGTGCGACTGGCAGGGCAGTGGCGGCAGGTGGAGCGGCAGCGCATGGATGGGGCCCTGGTGGTGCGCAAGGACGTCACAGAGCCGGGCACGCCCCCCCGGGTGGAGTGCCGCTTGCTGCGGGAGTTGCGGGTTGGTGAACAGGTGGTGGTGGGGGTGGAGGGGTTGCGCACCCTGCGGCGGGATCCGGCCCGGGAGGGGCGGGAGGCCGATTTCGCCTTCATGGGTGCGGGGGTGTCGAGCGAGCGGCGGGTGGAGCTGGTGGTGGAGCAGATCGCCTGGGAGTGGCGCCGCATCCGCGATCGGGGCGGCAAGGTGGTGGTGGTGGCCGGGCCTGTGGTGATCCACACCGGCGGCGGCGCCCACTTGGCCAATCTGGTGCGTTTGGGCTACGTGCAAGCGCTGCTGGGCGGAAACGCCATCGCCGTGCATGACGTGGAGCAGTCCCTGATGGGCACCTCCCTGGGGGTGGATTTGCAGCAGGGGGTGGCCGTGCATGGCGGCCACCGCCACCACCTCAAGGCGATCAACACGATCCGCCGCTGCGGCAGCCTGGCTGCAGCTGTGGAGCAGGGGGTGCTGCGGGAGGGCATCTTTCACGCCTGCGTGCAGCGGGGCGTGCCCTTTGTGTTGGCCGGTTCCATTCGCGATGACGGCCCGCTGCCCGATACGGAAATGGATCTGATCCGTGCCCAGACCGCCTATGCCCGGGCCTTGGAGGGTGCCGACATGGTGTTGATGCTCTCCTCCATGCTCCATTCCATTGGCGTGGGCAACATGACTCCGGCGGGCGTGAAGTTGGTGTGCGTCGATATCAACCCGGCGGTGGTGACCAAACTCAGCGATCGCGGCTCTTTGGAGTCGGTGGGCGTGGTGACGGATGTGGGGTTGTTCCTCAGCCTGCTGGTGCAGCGGCTGGAGCGGCTGAATCGGGGTTGGCAGGCGGGAGATGGGGGCGCGGTGGAGGCGGCGTGATGTCCTGTTGGGAGGATTTGGATTTGAGTGTGAAGGCTGCAGACAGGTGTGCTGAGGTCGGAAAAGAGGGCAAATGACTCCTACTCACGATCTAATTACCACTGGGTGCGGTTTGGGGGGGTGATTTGGAGGGAGTTGGGGTAGCTCGAGGGTGGAAAAAATGTGCTGGGGTTTCTCGGGAAATTAGAGGATTCTTGGAAAAAAGATGCCATTCCCATGGCGGAAGGAACAATGAGCGTGTTGGCAAGAATAATGCTTTGATGCTGGACGTTTTGGGGCTGCCGCTTGAAGCTGAACCAGCCGCCCAGCACGGGAATGTCTCCAAAGGCTCCCTCCCAAATCGTGCCCACCAGGGGGACGTACCATCGACGTCCCGTGACGGTGATTTGATTGTTGAAACTACTTAAGGCAAACAAATCCCAAGTGTTGATATACACTTTTGACTTGAGTACACTTTTCGAAATTTGCGAAAGAGGTCGCAGATTGGCTGAAGATGACGAGGTCTTTTTGTCTTCAGATTTGTTTGCGGGCTCTGCAATGGTGAGATCCACATCTACGGTGGCCTGGGCTTGATTGCGCAGCACAACTGGAGTCAAATTGAGGGTGATTCCCGATGTCAGAGCCTGCCAACTCACCTCCTCTTTGGAGAGGGCCGACAACAGGGCAACGGCCTGGGGCGCAGGAAGTGTGCCAAGCAAGGATGTGCTGGCTGCGCCTCCCAGAGGCACACCCTTGAGATTGGGCAGCACCGCATCAACATTTTTCTGTTCGCCCGCAGCGTCGCTCAGCCATTTGCTGAGGCGTAGTGGTGTTACTTCATCAAAGGAAGTTGTT
This sequence comes from Cyanobium sp., assembly GCA_046081785.1. Lineage (GTDB taxonomy): Bacteria > Cyanobacteriota > Cyanobacteriia > PCC-6307 > Cyanobiaceae > Cyanobium. The sequence continues at coordinate 44,311 of JBJTWN010000233.1, read as the reverse complement.
GTGCCAGAAACTACTTCTACCCTGTTCCCGTTGATGCCAGCGATGGTGGTGCGACCCACTTCTGCATACTCAACTCCGCGATTGCGGCCCACAATCTGGCGAATTTTAAGCAGGGTTGGCTGGATGTAATAGTCTTCAACATCGCGATTAATTGCATCAACGATTGGGCCAAGCATGCCGTCAACAATCGAGGCATCTTTCGCAAGTTCAGCTGGGTTGTAACTATCAGGGTTTAGCTGAAAGTTCTGATAGGATTTCGCAAAGTCCAGCACGGCAGCCCGTCGCCGTTGTACGCCTTGGGCCACCCTCAAGGCATGCATCTTCTTGGGATCAAGCAGGGCCTGTAATTTATTCTGATACTCTCGCCAGGCTATTTCATATTCTCCTTTGGGAAGGTACGGATCAGGGCGCATGGGTTCCAGAGCTTTGGCATCCTCAAAGCTCATGCCAATGTTTCCATCTCCGCATTTGGGGGTGAGGCTCGCATCGTCAAATCGTTGATGAAGTGCTATCGACATGAAGCCTTGGAAAGGCCTGCGGAAGGGCCGTTTAGGATCATCGTTGAAAATACGCTGAATATTATAAGCTTCCAGAGACCGACCTTCATGGGAATTGTACAGGGCAAGTCGTATTTTATTGGCATCATTTGCAAAGAAATTGCAAATGTCTAGGGCGGCCCTGTCATAGTTTTTGAGTGGATCTTCGGCCAGGGGCAAACGAAGCAGCATCTGGATGAGGCTCAGCCTCGGATCGTCTTGCATCAAGGCGCCAAAGCCTCTAGCGACAAAGGCTTGTTGCATTGTGGGATCTCTTTCCGCCGCCAAGAATGACAACTCTGAGAATTCTTTATAAGTGAGTTGCATTGCCTCGCGGGTTTGATCCACCTGGCGTTGCACCTGATCCATCACATCAGACAGTTTGGCCTTGTTTGCACTTGAGATCTGGACAGCCCATAGATCCATGTGCACCCGCTCCCGCGGTAGATCAAAGCTGCCGATGAATCTTTTGATTCGATCTCGGCCGTCGGGGGAACCATAAATCATGATGGATTTAGGGCTGCCTATATCTACGCCAATGACTTTGCCGCAGTTGAAATCCTGAGGCATGGCTACAAAGTTAAGTTGATCGGCAATCTTGCTGGGCTCTGAATAAAAGATTGGTACGTTCTCAAAACTTCCTTTGTTGCAACTCCAGCCAGGCGCCGCTTCAACCTTCTTTTCGACCGTGCAGACAATCACGCCATCAACAACTCGTACTTTGGATTTCGCGTCACATTCAACGGTTCCTTGTGGATTGGCGGCAGTGTTTTGACCACCTCCTGCTGCCTCTGCGCTTCTTGCAGGCATGGCCGCGATAATCGCAAGGGAAATATTGGCAAAGCAAAGCAATCTTTTCGCAAATAATTGGATCATGCTTCTGAGCTATTTTTTTAAGCACGTTATTGTATAGAGCTTCTGCTGTCAAGTCTTCGCCTTTAGAGTCCTTGAGCAACAGGCCAGCAGCCCAGGCAGCCGTTGCGCAGTAGACCCATACTTGGTTGAGAATTCTTCGCCTCCGCCATGTCCATTTGTCTCCGACCGCTGGCGAGATGTGGTGTCGTTGTTGTGCTCTCCATGGCCCTTCCCCTGGTGCCTTGGCCTGCCGTGGCGGAAGTGCAGCTGCGTTGCGACGGCACCCTGCTCGAGGCCCGCGGCAGCGCCGAGCAGGAGCAGCCGATCGAGCGGCTGCGCTTTTCGTTTGCCCTGGAGGCGGAGGCCCGCAGCAGCGATGGAGCCCTTGCCCTGCTGCAGCAGCGCCTCGCCGCGCTGCGCACCGCGCTTCAAGGACTGGAGGTTCAGGAGTTGCGCGTTTCCTCCCCCTCCACATGGCAGCGCCCTGTCGAGGCGGGCCGGCCGGCCTTGAGCCAGGCTTACCTGCAGGCGAGCGGTGTCCTCATCCCCTCACGCCTGCAGGCCCTGATCCGCCAGGTGGGCGCCCTGCCCGGCGTGCGCCTGTCGCCCGTGACCCCGGAATCCGATCCGGTTCGCTCCGCCAAGCAGCGGCGCAGCCTTCTGGCAGCTGCCTACCGCCAAGCCAGCGCACGGGCTGCAGATGTGGCCGCCGCCCTCGGGCTCTCACGCCTTCAACCCCTGGAGGTGCAGCTGGAGAACGATCAGGGGCCTCAGCCTGCCCCAAGGGCGATGGCCGCCAAGGCAGATCTGCCCCCCTTCGATCCGGCCGAATTGCCGCCTCCGAAAGACATGGCCACCATGCTTGTGCGCTTTTGCGCGAGCTGAACCCTCAGGCCTGCTCTTGATGGCGCAACCATGCCAGGGTGCGCTCCAAGCCGGTTGCCATTGAAATGTTTGCTTGCCAAGGCAACTCATGTTGGGCACGCTTGCAGCAGAGCACATTGGATTTCACGTCAAAATCCCGAGCTGGCTTGTATGTCACCTCAAGCTCTTGGCCGAGCTGTTTTGAGAGGATGTGCACCAGCTCATTCAAAGAGGTGCCTGATCCTGATCCGATATTGAAAACGGTGGCATCCCCTTCGTAGTGGAGGGCGGTTGCAAAAGCTTCCGCCACGTCTTCAACGTGCAAGTAATCGCGGATCACGGAGCCGTCACCCCAGATTTCAATGGGTTCGCCCGCCAGCGTGCGCTTGAGGAAGGCGGCCACCACTCCCTGGGCATATTCCACACGCTGACGCTCACCATAGGGATTGGCAACACGCAGGATGACAGGCTTTAGACCGTGAAGCTGCTTTTCAAGTTGCAGGTATTTTTCGATGGTGAGCTTGGTGATCCCGTAGGAGGTGGTTGGATTGGTGGGGTGCTCTTCATCGATTGGTGTGCGGATTGGTGGGCCATAAACCGTGCCGCCTGAAGAGGAGAAGAGCATCTTCCTGATCCCAAGATGTCTCATTTCTTCGAGCAATTGCAGGGTCGCGATCACATTGCTCTGCACGTCAAAGATGGGTTCATCGTTGGAGCTCTTCGGCCGTGTGGTACACACCAGATGGATCACAGCAGTCGCCCCCTCCAGCGCCAGACGCATGTCTGGAAGATGGCCAAAATCACCTTCGATCCATTCCACTCTTTCTGTCTCGGCAAAGACCCTGTAGGGCTGGATGCGCGGACGCTCAAAGATTCGGACCCGATGGCCTGCATTGAGGAGGCGATCGGCGATGGCAGATCCAAGGAATCCACCACCTCCCAAAACGGAAACAATCTCTGGCTCTGGCACGTGTTGGGCGACGTTTGCAGCCCCTACAATGACATGGCTTGCCATAAGGGATGGACCAGAAGGCAAGGCCCAGATTCCTGTGGCAATTAACCCTCCTCTAAAGCCACCAATTCCTTGAGTTGGCTCACATCCAGCCCCCCGAGCCATTCTTCTCCGCTGCCCACAATATCTGCTGCCAACTTTGATTTCTCGCTGATCATGCGATCGATCCTTTCTTCCACTGTGCCGCTGGTGATGAACTTGTGCACCATCACCCGATTCGTTTGGCCAATGCGGTAAGCCCGGTCCGTGGCCTGATTTTCGACCGCCGGATTCCACCAGCGGTCGATGTGGAACACATGGCTGGCACGGGTGAGGTTGAGCCCCACGCCCCCAGCCTTGAGCGAGAGCAAAAAGAGCTGCGGACCCCTGGGATCCTCCTGAAAGCGATCCACCATGGCCTGGCGCTCGCTTTTGCTGCTGCCGCCATGCAAAAAGGGCACCTCCTGGCGCCAGCGCCGCTGCAAATGCCTTTGCAGCAAGTGGCCCCACTCGGCAAATTGGGTGAAGAGCAGGGCCCGGTCGCCCGCCTCGATCACTTCCTCGAGGATTTCCTCCAACCGCTGCACCTTGGCGCTGCGGGCAGCAAAACCATTGTCCACAGCTTCCTCCTTGAGGGCGAGGGCCGGATGGTTGCAGATTTGCTTCAGGCGTGTCAGCAGGGCAAGCACCTGGCCATGGCGTTGCCCCAGGGAGGCCCGGGCGATCGCCTCCAGGCTGTCGTCCACCGTTTTGCGATAGAGCTTCACCTGCTCGGGCGCCAGGCCCACCCACTCACGAAGTTCCACCTTCTCCGGCAGGTCGGAAATGATCGATTTGTCGGTTTTCAGCCGCCGCAGGATGAAGGGGCCCACCCGGGATTTGAGATCTCGCAGGGAACTCATATCGCCATAGCGCTCAATCGGCAGGCGGTAGCGCTGGCGGAAGAATGCCTCATCCCCCAGCACGCGGGGGTTGAGGAAATCCATCAGGGCCCATAGCTCGCTCACACGGTTTTCCACCGGGGTGCCGGTGAGGGCGATGCGGAACCGACCTTGCTTGCGGGGGCGGGCCAGGTCGCGGGCGGCCTGGCTTTGCTTGGCGAAAGGATTTTTGATGGCTTGCGCCTCATCGATCACCACCCCCTGCCAGTCGATGCTCTCCAACAATTCGCTGTCGCGCTGCAGCAATCCATAGCTGGTGAGCAAAAGATCGATGCCATCGAGTGCCTTCTTGAGAGCCGTCTCGCTGCTGGGACGTCTTGGGCCGTAGTGCTCCCGCACCTCCAGCTCCGGGGTGAAGCCCGACGCCTCCCGCTTCCAATTGGTGAGCACAGAGGTGGGAGCCACCAGCAGCACAGGTCGTTTGAGATCCCCCGCCACCTTGAGGTGTTGCAGAAAGGCCAACAACTGGATCGTTTTGCCCAAGCCCATATCGTCTGCCAGGCAGGCACCCTGATCGAAGCGGTGCAGGAAGGTGAGCCAGCCCAGACCTCGCTCCTGGTAAGGCCTCAGTTGGCCAGAGAAGCCCTCCGGAGCCGGCAGGGGATCCGGTGCTTTTTGCTGGTGGTATTGCTCCAGCACCGCCTGCAAACGCGGCCCCGCCTGGAAGCGATGCACCGGCAGGCGCATCAGGGTGTCGCCATCGCTGGCGGTGAGGCGCAGGGCCTCGTCAAGGCTCAGGCTTGGATCCGCTGCGCAGAATCGCTCGGCATTTTTGAGATCCCCAGGGCGCAGTTCGATCCAGGCGCCTTTGTGCTGCACCAGGGGGCTGCGCTTGGCGGCAAGCCGCTCCAGATCCTTCAGGCTCAGGGTCACCCCGCCGATCATCAGGTCCCACCGCCAGTCCAACCCTTCGCCCAAGCTCAGGCCTCGCGAGCGGCTGGGCAGTTCCGCCTCGATCGAGAGCCCCAGCCGGCTCGCCAGGCCGCCGCTGAGGCTCGGGGGAAGCACCACCCCCACCCCCACGTCTCGCAGTTGGTTGGCTGCGGTGCGCACCAGCACGAAGGCCTCGGCAGGCGTGAGTTGCATCTGCTCTGGCGCGGCGCTCTCCAACCCCCTGCCGAGCGGTTCAAACACCTGCAGGGCACGCCCCAAGCCCTCAAGTAGCAGCTCGCCAGGTTGGCGCACCTCCACTTCTCCGAGTTGCAACACGCTGTCGCCTGCCCCCCACACCACTCCTGCTTGGAGCCGCAGGCTGGGCTCAGCCTCCGCTTGCAAGGAGAAGCGCAGCTCCCACAGCTCTTCGCCTTCGGCAGGGGTGAAAAGCTCGAGGCAGGCCCGTGCTGGTGCCACCCGCCCGGCCACCCCCTCACGCCAGTGATGGGTTGCCGTTTGGAGCCGCTCGGTTTGCTCCGCATCAAGGCCGAGGCGGCCATCGCCCCGACCCAGGGCCTTTTGCCAGGCCGCCAAGAGGGGATCGAGGTCTTTGCCCCCGGGGGCAAAGCCATTGCGCAGCTGCCCATCGAGCAGGGCCTCCAACAGGCTGGCCACCCGCAGGCGTCCGCTGCCAGGACGGCGGCAGGCCAGGGCCCCTTCCGTGGGGGTGCCAGAGGCGACGGCGCAGGTGGCCACCTGGGGCAATCCCGTGGCGAGCTCCTCGAGACGCCGGCGGTCACCCTCGCGGTTGAGGAGCGGCAGCCAGCAGGCCCTTCCCTCCTCCACCTGCGGCAGCCACCGCCCCCGGGCGATCAGGCTCTGGGCCCAGCGCTGCAGGTGGCTCCACCAGCGCAGTTCGTCCGCCAGGTCGGGGTGGTGGCCTGAGAGGGGCAGCCCACTGAGCCACTCCGCCGCAGCCCCCGGCTCCATGGCCAGGCCCTCCACCCGCCAGGGCCACCAAGCCACCTGCTGGGGGAGGGGTTCCCCGGCCTGCAGCGGCAAACCACTCCATTGTCCCTCCGCCGAGACACGGCGCCCGCGGGCGGCTTGGCTGCGGCTCGGCAGGGTGAGGCTGGCGTGGGCCGGCCTGAGGGCCTCCGACCACAGATCATTCTCCTGCAACCAATCCGCCAGGTCGTCCCAGTTCAGGGTGAAGGGATGTTCGGGCACCTCCGATTCAGGCTTCTGCGGAGTGGCTACCCGCCAGGTGTCCGCCCAGAGCAACAGGCGACCTCCCGCTCCTTCGGGGGGAAACAGCCAGGTGGCATGCAGCAGGCTCATGGCCGCGGGGCAGGCAGGAGGCGCTGGGCCCACTGGAGCAGCAGGGCACTGCCGATCAGTGGCCACCAGAGGGGCAACCAAAGGAGCAGCGCCTCCATCATCAACGCTGGCAGGGCTCCTGTCAGCTCCTCCAGCGTCAGCGGGTCTGAGGCCAGGGGCATCCAGGGCCAGACCTCAGACCATGAGAACGGGGCGGCCAGGCTGCGGATGGCGCAGATGGCGCCCACCAGCCCGGCTTGGAGATGGCCATCGTCGGGGTCGACCCGCTGCAGGTGAAACGCCAGCAGCCCATAGAAAAAACCGCAGCCCGCGGCCCGCAGGGCCGGCTCCAGCCGGTCGATCCAGCCCCCGGGCCAGGGAAGCAACAAGGCCAGCAAGCCAGAAACGCTTCCCGCCAGCAGCGCCCAGCTGAGCGAACGGAGGCGCAAGTGCGCCCGGTGATCGCCACAATCCTCTGGGGAGGGCACGCGGAGGCAGACCAATCCCTAGTAATCATGCCCCACTGCGGGCCCCTGGGCCAGGGGCCGCGGCGGTCGCTCCCGCAGGTCGTAGCGCAGCCAGCGGCAGTCGAGGCCGCCATGGCTCACCGGGATGCGCTGCGCCGCCTTGAGCCGCAAAGACGCCGTAAGGGCAGGGTGGCCGCTCAACAGCCAGAGGCTCCAGCCCGGAGCGTGCTGCCGGAGCTGTTGGCCGAGGGCCCCGTACAGCGCCTCCAACTCCTGGAACTCCCCCAACCGTTCGCCAAAAGGGGGATTGGTCACGATCATCCCGGGCCCTGGGGGTGGGGTGAAGGTTTGCGCCTCGCCCAGCTCAAATCGGATCCAGGCAGCCACCCCTGCGGCTTCAGCGTTGGCCCGGGCCTGCGCGAGGACCTCGGGGTTGTGGTCGACCCCCACCATGGGGGCCAACGCGGATCCATCGCCCAGGGTGTCGCGGGCGAGCTGATGGGCCGCCAGCACCTCCTGCTCCCAGAGGGATGGATCGAAATCGGGCCAGCGTTGCAGGGCGAACGAACGGGCGCGGGCTGGTTGGCCTGGCCTGGTGGGCAGCAGCCCCGGGGCCCGGCCCAGGGCGCCACAGGCGGCCTCGATCAACAGAGTGCCGCTTCCGCAGAAGGGATCCACCAGCGGAGTGCTGCCATCCCAGCCTGTGAGGGCGATCAAGCCGGCGGCCAAATTCTCCTTGAGGGGCGCCAGTCCAACGGCGGCCCGCCAGCCGCGGCGATGCAGGCTGTCGCCACTGCCATCGAGGCTGAGCACGGCCTCTCCGCGGCGCTGGAGGTGGAGATGGATCACCAGGTCGGGGTCGTGCCGATCCACCGAACTGCGCGCCCCCCATCGCTGCCGTTGCTGATCCACAAGGGCGTTTTTGACTTCCAGCGCTGTGAAGTGGCTGTGGTTGAGGGTCGTCGTGCTGCCGCTCACCTCCACTCTCAGGGTGCGCTCCGGTGGCAACCAGTGCTCCCAGTCGGCGGCCCGTGCCACCCCATGGCTGAGTTGCTCACGGCTGGAACAGGGGAAACGGGCCAACTCCCGCAGGATTCGGAAGGGCAGGCGGGCCCGTAGATGCAGCCTGTAAAAGCAAGCCTTGTTGGTGGTGAAGGCCACGGCCCCGCGCCGCAGCTCCACAGATTGCCCCCCGAGCAGCGCCAGTTCCTTGGCGGCAACAGGCTCCAAACCCGGGGGCACAACAGCCAGGGCAGGGAAGGCGTCGAGGGGGACCAAGCGAGGGGAGAAGCAAGTGGGAAGTATTAACCTGATTTTGATTGATTTCGATTTGTCTGCCGTCTTCTTTGAAGGCAGAGTGCCCGCCACTGTTTGGATTGCCATGGCCAGCTCCTCACCTCGTGTTGCGACCGTTCTCCAGTCGTTTTCCTTGGAGGACTGGTTTCGCTTGGCCCCTGAGGGGCGTGGAGCCTCCCCGGCGGGATGGCCTATGGGAGGTGCTGGCGCCCAGTCCCCTTCAGGTTTTCCCGCATCCTTGGGGAGCCCCGTCGCCAGTCTCGGGTCTCCAGCGTCCGTTTCCAACTGGGCCGCGTCCGCCCGCCAGGATCAGGCAGCCAATGCGTTTGCCAAGTCTTTGCCATGGGCGATTGTCCAGGGAACTGGGCAAGACAACAAGGATTCTCTGATCAGCCCATCCAAGGCCGCGCCACTCGCCCAGCCGCCTTCGGCTTCTCTGGAGACGTCTCCGGCTGCTTCCGGCCTGGCAGCCCCAGCCAGCAGCCCCTCGCCTTTGCCTGCCTCAGCTGGCTGGGTTGTGGCCCTTGGAGCGCCTGATGGAGTCCCGTCCCCGCCCAGTGGATCCAGCTCCCTGAAACCAGGACCGCAGGCGCAGATTTTGGTGCAGTGGACGGCAGAGGCCACGGAGGTCGACCGAGCACAAGCAGCAGCCCAAGTGGGCGGCACGCGCAAGACGCTGATTCACACCGCCACGATGAAGGCGCGAGGAGAGGGGGTGCTGGAGGTGATCCGGTTGCCGGAAACCGCCAAGCTGGAGGAGGTGTTGGCCGCCTACGAAAAGCTGGGCAAGGTGCGCTACGCGGAGCTTGATCAGCTGGTGCAACCGCAGGTGGTCAGCAACGATCCCAGCTACACCAATGGCTCCCTATGGGGGATGTACAGCAGTGATTCACCCACGGCGGTGGGGCCTGCGGGCACGAGCAATGTTTTCGGGAGCCAGGCGGAGTTGGCCTGGAACAAGGGTTTCACTGGATCGAAATCTGTCTTTGTTGGCATTATTGACGAGGGGTTTGATTACAATCATCCTGATCTTGCGGCAAACGCTTGGTTGAATCCCTTTGATATTGTTGACGGCATTGATAATGATGGAAACGGCTATATTGATGATGTCCGAGGTTGGGACTTCTTTAATAATGACAACAGCGTATTTGATGGGGCTGGTGATGATCATGGCACCCATGTTGCCGGCACCATTGGTGGGGTAGGAGGCAACGGCATAGGTGTGGCTGGGGTGAATTGGAATGTATCGATGATTTCGGCAAAGTTCCTGGGTGACACCGGGGGTTACACCTCGGGGGCTGTCATGGCTCTCGATTACCTCACCGATCTCAAGATCCGCCACGGCATCAACATCGTGGCCAGCAACAACTCCTGGGGGGGTGGAGGCTACTCCCAGGCCCTGCACGACGCCATAATTAGAGCCGCAAAACAGGACATTTTATTCATCGCTGCTGCCGGCAATTCAACAAGCAATAACGACGCGACGGCTAATTATCCCTCCAATTACAACACCACCGTCGGCACGAGCAGCGCCACGGCGGCAACGTACGACGCTGTGGTCGCTGTCGCATCGATCACCAACACCGGAGCGATCTCTGGTTTTTCGAGCTACGGCAGCACCACGGTGGATCTCGGCGCTCCGGGATCTGCGATCACATCCACGCTGCCAGGAAACACCTACGGCAGCTATAGCGGCACCTCCATGGCCACGCCCCATGTGAGCGGGGCGGTGGCGCTCTATGCCGCCAGCAATCCGGGCGCCACAGCCGCGCAAATTCGCACGGCCCTGCTCGCCAGCACCACTCCCACGGCGTCCTTGGCTGGGAAAACAGTGACGGGAGGACGGCTGAACGTGGATGCCTTGCTTGGACTGGGTTCAGCCCCCAGCCTGGCCATCACCGCCTCCCAGGTGTCGTTGGGGGAAGGCCAATCCGGCGCAACGCCCTTCAGTTTTCAGATCAGCCGTTCTGGCTCCTCGTCCGGCACCACTCAGGTGTCCTGGGCGGTGTCCGGATCCGGCTCCAACCCCGCCGATGCCGCCGACTTCGTCGCTGGGCAGCTCCCCAGTGGCAGCGTGATCTTTTCCCCGGGGGAGACCAGCAAAACCATCACCATCGAAGTTCAGGGCGACACCCTCCAGGAGGGCACAGAGGCGTTTGCGGTCACGCTTTCCAACCCCAGCAACGGGGCCATTCTCTCCACGGCGTCTGCCACCAGCTCGATCCTCAACGATGACGGCGTGCTGACGGCCGCCAACACATCCGCCATCTCCATCCCCTCGCTGGGGGCCAGCAACCCCTTCCCCTCCACCGTCACGGTGGCAGGCGGAGGCAATGCTTTCGTGGCCTCCGTTGAGATCACCCTCTCCAACCTCAGTCACACCTGGCCGGACGATCTGGACATCCTCTTGGTGGGCCCCACGGGAGCCAAGGCTTTGCTGATGTCCGACGCCGGGGGCTCGACCGCCGTCAACGGCATCAATCTCACCTTCACATCCCAAGCCCCTACGGGGCTTCCCGACAACTCCACCCTGATCACGGGCAGCTACCGGCCGGTGGATTTCGAGGCCAACGACACCTTCAACGCCCCTGCCCCTGCAGGCCCCTACACCGCCAATCTCTCCGTCTTCAACGGCACTGATCCCACCGGCACCTGGAGCCTGTATGTGCAGGACGACGTCTCAGGGGATTCCGGCTCCATCGCGGGAGGCTGGTCGCTGTCGATCATGACCGCGCCAAGCGCTTTGGCGATTCAAGCCACCGAAGCCAGTCAGACGTTCGAGGGCAACAGCGGCTCCACTCCCTTGAGCTTCCTGGTGACCCGCAGTGGCGATGTCACGGGCAGTGCCAGCGTTGGCTGGGCGGCGGCCGGCTCCGGGGCCACCCCGGCAACGGGGTTGGATTTCGTCGGGGGGATCCTCCCTTCCGGCACGCTCTCCTTTGCCCCCGGTGAAGCTTCGAAAACCATCACCCTTGCCGTGGCAGGCGACAGCACGGTTGAGGCCACGGAGACTTTCACGGTCTCCCTCTCTGCTGCTGCCGGTGCGGTGATCAGTGCCGCAACCGCCACGGGCTCCATCCTCAATGATGATGTGCCGCTCATCAGCATCACTTCGGCTCCATCGATCGTTGAGGGGCAGAGCAGCCCTCAGAGCGTTTCCTACACCGTCAGCCTCTCCGCCGCCTCCAGCCTGCCGGTGAGCGTTCAATACGCCACAGCCGACGGCACGGCCTTTGCTGGCCTGGATTACACCGCCGTGGCCGGCACGTTGACCTTCGCTCCGGGCACCACCTCGGCAACGATCAATGTGCCAATTCTCGATGACAATCTGGACGAAGTGGATGAGACATTCTCTCTCGCCCTATCCAATCCCACCAACGGCCAGCTGAGCATTTCCACAGCCAGCACCACCATCAGCGACACCCTCATCGCTTCCATCACCACCACCCTGCCTGCCAACGTTGAGAATTTGCTCCTCGGTGGCAGTTCCGCGATCAGTGGCACTGGCAACGACGGCGCCAATCGTCTCACCGGCAACGCGGCCAATAACAGCCTGAACGGGGCGGGAGGGGACGATATCTTGAATGGCGGAGCTGGATCTGACACCCTCACCGGCGGAGCAGGCGCGGATACGTTTGTTATGCGCTTTGGCCAATCTCGGGCCTCCTCTCGCGACCGGATCACGGATTTCGCGATCGGCACAGACAGGATCGCCATCCTGACGACAGACAATGCCAGCCTGGTGCCCACCTCCCTGACCCAGGCCGCCAACACCACCACCACAAACATCTCCACCCTTGTCAACAATGCGTTTAGCGACGCCGACGGATTCACCTCCGGCAAGCAGGCTCTGGCGGTGAATGCAGCGACCATCGTTGTGGCCACATCGTCAAGCCTGAATGGCACCTATTTGGTGATCAATGATGGAGTTGCTGGCTATCAATCCGCCAATGATTTGGTCGTGAACATCAGCAACTACACCGGCACTTTGGCGCGACCCTTCACGCCATCCGATTGGTTCATTTAGGGGCTGAGTCCCCGTTTCTCTGTCGGAAGCCGGCCGCGGCTGGGGGAGCTTGGGGCGGGTTGGTTTTGGCGGCCCAGCCGGTCAACTCGCCCTGCTTCACGAAGAGCTGGTGGCGCGACGCCGCTCACTGGGGCCTGGCTTGGCTCCGACCCTTGATCGTGGTGGTGGCTTTGTGGGGTTCATACGGGAGCATGGAGGCTCTGTCGTCTCTGCCTTGCGATGCGCCAGGCCAGCCCGCCCCCGAATTGGGTGCGCTCTCGCCATCCCCTGGGGTGGTGGATCGATCGGCTTCTGGCGGTGGAACCGTTGCGTCAGGTTCTGTTCTGGCAGGCGCGGCGCCTGATCATCGGCACCGCAGAGCGGCGTGGCATCGCCTGGCGGGCCCGCCGGGAGGTGCTGCAAGCCCAGGCTGAGCCGTTGCTCGCAGGGAGCACCCAGCCGGGCACCCGAGCGCCTGCCTACTACCTGGCTCGCTTCCATGCTTACCAGGAAGGCAATTTGTGCTGGCAGGCGGCCTGCGAAGCGGAGCAGGCCACCGATGCCATGGCCCTGCGGGTGTGGCCGGATGAACCTCTCCAGCCCGCCCAAGCGCAAGAGCGCCTGCGGCAGGCGATCTTCGCTGCCATCGCCCCCAGCCTTCAGGCGCCGGTGCAGCGAGCCTTGGATCTGGGCTGCTCGGTGGGGGTGGGCACACGGGCCCTCAAAGACTGGCTGGAGGCCCGGCAGGGGCAGGCCGTGGCGGTGGAGGGCTTGGATCTCTCCCCCCAGATGCTTGCTGTGGCAAGGGCCCGGGAGCTGGAGCGGGCTCTTGCCACGGAGGCCAGCAGCGACGCCACGGCCATCACCGTCTGGCACCACGCTGCCGCCGAAGCCACCGGTCTTCCCGGCGGGGCTTACGACCTGATCACGCTGCAGTTTGTTTGCCACGAGCTGCCGGCGCAGGCCACTCAGGCTGTGTTTGCCGAGGCAGCCCGCCTGCTGCGGCCAGGGGGGGTGATCGCCCAGGTGGATCAAGATCCCGATTCCGAGGTGATCCGCCGCCTGCCAGCCCCCATCGCCACCCTGCTCAAGAGCACTGAGCCCTACCTGGAGGAGTATTTCTCCCTTGATCTTCCTGCCGCTTTGGTCGCGGCCGGGTTCCATCAGGTGCGGCGTGTGCCTTGCGATCCACGCCACCGGGTCTTGGTGGCCACCCGCCGCTGAGTGGCCCGTCCCGTTCCCCGGCCCTTGCGCCGGGGCGTCAATGGCCAGGCTCGTCAATCCGCCCAGCCGCTGAGCACGATCTTCCCCAGGCTGTGCCCCTCCTGCAGAAGGCTGTAGGCCTCATTGAGGGTGGTGGCGCTGATCGGCTGGAGAAAGGTTCGGGCCGTGCTGATCAATGTGCCGGCCTCCACGGCGTCGGCCAGACGATCCAGGATGGCTCCCTGCTCCGCCATGTCCTCTGTGCGGTATTGGGCGCGGGTGAACATGTATTCCCAGCAGAAGCGAACGCTCTTGCTTTTCAGGCGGTTGAGATCCAGCGGGCCGCGGCTGCTCACGAGCGCCACGATGGCGCCCTGGGGGCGGATGCGTTCCGCCATCAAGTCCCAGTAGCGATCGGTGTCGTGAAGGTTGGCGATCGCATCCACCGTGGCCAGCCCCAGGGCATCGAGCTGGGGCCCGAGGGGTTGGCTGTGATCCACCACCGCCTCCGCCCCCAGTTGCTTCACCCAGGCTTGGCCTTCGGGGCGGGAGGCGCTGGCAATCACCCGCAGCCCCGCCTGCCGAGCCAGCTGGACGGCCAGGGAGCCCACCCCGCCGGCGGCTCCCAGAATGAACACGGTGCGCCCGGCGTCCGCCCCTGCGGGATCCAAAGCCAGGCGCTCAAACAGGGATTCCCAGGCCGTCAGGCCCGTGAGCGGCAGGGCCGCCGCCTCGGCAAACGAGAGGGGAGTTGGTTTGCGCCCTGCGAGGCGCGCATCCACCAGCACGCTTTCGGCCTGGCAGCCGGGCCGGTGGATAGATCCGGCAAACATCACCGCATCGCCAATCGCAAACCGCTCCACGGCTTCCCCCACCGCTTCCACCACGCCGGCTGCGTCCCAGCCGAGCACCTGGGGGGGGCCTTCTCCCGGAAGGGTGCTGCGCACTTTCAGATCCACCGGGTTGACCGCCACCGCCTCCACCCGCACCCGCAGATCCCGGGGGCCAGGCAGGGGAGGAAAGGAGGTGCTGGTCTCGTGGAGAAGTCCCTTCGGGTGCTCAGGGCTCGGTCCGAAGGCGGTGATCGCTTGCATCGATGCAGGCCGGCTGTTGCCAATCTCGGGCAGCGAGCCCCTTAGGCGAGCTTGCCGGCTTGGGCGGCAGCCTGCAGAGCTCGGATCCTTGCCTCGATGGGGGGATGGCTGGCAAACAGCCGCAGGAATCCGGGGGGTTCGTTGATCTTGAGGGTGGCCAGGGTGGGCTCATCCCTGGGGTCCTGAAGATTTTCCATCTGGCCCAGGCGGGCCAGGGCGCCCGCCATGGCATTGGGGCTGGTGAGGCGTGCCGAGCCCGCATCGGCACGAAACTCCCTGTGCCTGGAAAACCAGGCGGTGACCAGGGAACCGAGAACCCCAAGCAGCACCTCCAATGGCCACACCAGCAGCATCGTGGGAGGGGGGCCGTATCCCCGCTCCTCGCTCTGGCGGTTGGGCAGGGTCAAGGCCACGGCCCGGGCCAGGAACATCACAAAAGCATTGATCACCCCTTGCAGCAGGGTCATCGTCACCATGTCGCCATTGCCCACATGGCTCATCTCGTGGCCAAGCACGGCCTCGAGCTCGTCTTCCGGCATGCCTTCCAGGATGCCGGTGGACACCGCCACCAAAGCCCGCTGGGGTGAGGGGCCCGTGGCAAAAGCATTCCATTCCGGGGAGCCGTAGACGCCCACCTCCGGCATCGGCAACCCTGCCTTCTCCGCCAGCCGCGCCACGGTGTTGTGCAACCAGCGCTCGGTGGAGCCGCCGCTGCCGCTCACCAGCTGGATCCCCATCATTCGCTTGGCAGATTCAGCCGAGAACTGCAGGGAGATCCAGGCGCCCATCACCCCCCAAACGAAGCAGCTCACCAGCAGAGGGAGAAGGGGCAGGTCGGAGGGCAGCACCCCCAGGGAGGTGAGCAGGCTCAGGATCAGGGAGATCGTGAGCACCACCGCCAAGTTGGTGATCAGAAAGAGAAGAGTCCGCAGAGCCATGGAATGGGGGGGAATGCCGATCGGCTGGCTGGTTGAAAGCTAGCCATGGCTGTTGGATCTGGCTTCCCTTGAGGCTGGCTCTCCTCATGCCGCCGCGTAGCCTCGTGCCGCGTTGTCCCTGCCCCATGCCCGTCCAAAACCGCTGGTCGGAGGCCGCTGCTCGCGAGGCGATCGAGCGCTACGGCAGCCAGGGCACCAGTGAACCCCTGGCCTTGCGCACCTACAGCGCCAGGCTGCTCGGGGCCGATCCCGATCTGGTGCTCCACGGGGGGGGCAACACCTCGGTGAAAACCACCGTAACGGGGTTGTTGGGAGAGGAGATCCCCGTGCTCTGCGTGAAGGGCAGTGGCTGGGATCTGGCCACCATCGAGCCGCCGGGCCATCCCGCCGTGCGCCTCCTGCCGCTGCAAGCCCTGCGATCCCTGGAGGCCCTCAGCGATGAGGCCATGGTGGCCGCCCAGCGCCAGAACCTGCTCGATCCAGCGGCCCCCAATCCCTCAGTGGAGGCTCTGCTGCATGCGTTTCTGCCCCACACCTTTGTCGACCACACCCATTCCACTGCTCTTCTGGCCCTGGCGGACCAGCCCGACGCTGCCGACGTGTGCCGCCAGGTTTATGGCGATCGGGTGGTGTTGGTGCCCTACGTGATGCCCGGCTTCGCCCTGGCCAAAGCCTGTGCCGCTGCCTGGGAAGAGGCCGCGGCTCGCCAGAGCCCGGACCAGATCGAGGGCATGGTGCTCCTCCAGCACGGCTTGTTTTCCTTTGGGGCCTCGGCCGAGCAGAGCTACTCCCGCATGATCGAGCTGGTGCGCCTGGCGGAGGAGCGCCTGGCCAGGGGGGAGCGTTCCCTTCACAGCGTGGTGCTGCCCGAGCAGCCCGCCGCAGCCGCGGCGCTCCTTCCCGTCTTGCGGGGGGCCCTGGCCAGGGCGGCCGGGCGGGTTGGGTGTCCCCAGCGCTGGCTGCTCCATCTGCGAGCCACCCCCCTGGCCCGCGCCGTGAGTGATGATGCCCGCCTCGGCGAGTGGGCCAGCCGCGGCGTGGCCACCCCAGACCATGTGATTCGCACCAAAGCCCAGCCGCTGGTGTTGCCCCTGCCCCCGGCGGCGGCAGGGGGCGACGGCGCTGCGATGGCGGCCGATCTGCGCACGTGGCGCGTACGGGTCGAGGCTGCCCTGGCGGCCTACATCGACACCTATCAGGCCTATGTGAGCCGGCAGAACGCCCGGGTGGGCGGCAGCAAAACACCCCTGGATCCCCTTCCACGGGTTCTGGCGCTTCCAGGGGTGGGCCTGATCGGGATCGGCAAGGGGGCGGCCGATGCGGCCGTCACGGCCGACATTGCAGAGGCGTGGGCCCAGACCTTGCTGGCGGCCGAGAGCATTGGCCGTTTCCAGCCCGTTGGCGAAGCCGACACCTTTGACATGGAGTACTGGAGTCTGGAGCAGGCCAAGTTGGGCAAGGCGGCCGAAAAGCCGCTGGCCCGCCATGTGGTGGTGGTCACCGGTGGGGCGGGCGCCATCGGCGCGGCAACGGCGCAGGCTTTCGCAGCCCAGGGGGCCGATGTGGCCGTGCTCGATCGGGACGGGGAGGGTGCCCAGGCGGTGGCAGCGCGCTGCGGAAAGCGGGCCCTGGCCTTGGCCTGCGATGTCACCGACCCTGCGGCGGTGCGGACCGCCTTCGGCCAGGTTTGCGCCCATTTCGGCGGGATCGATGCGGTGGTGAGCAACGCTGGTGCCGCCTGGACCGGCGCCATGGCCACCCTCAGGGATGCGGATCTGCGGGCCTGTTTCGCGTTGAACTTTTTTTCCCACCAGGCCGTCGCCCAGGCCGCCATCGCCATCTTCCGCAGCCAGGACGCCTCCGATCCTGAAGGGCCTGCCGTTGAGAGCGGGGGGCGGCTGGGTGGCCAGCTCCTGTTCAACGTGAGCAAGCAGGCGCTCAATCCCGGTCCGAATTTTGGGGCTTACGGCATCAGCAAGGCAGCCCTGTTGGCCCTGGTGCGTCAGTACGCCCTCGAGGAGGGCCCGGCCGGCGTTCGGGTGAATGCGGTCAATGCCGACCGGATTCGTTCCGGTCTGCTGGACGACACCATGATCAGGGAGCGGGCCGCTGCCCGGGGGGTCTCCGAGGAGGTTTACATGGCCGGCAATCTGCTGGGCGCCGAGGTGCGAGCTAAGGATGTGGCTGAGGCGTTTGTGGCGTTGGCCAGGGCTGAGCGCACCACCGGCGCCGTGCTCACGGTGGATGGGGGGAATGTGGCGGCGATGGTGCGCTGACGGTTGGACGACCTCGCCCGAATCCCACCGCCAACCCCACCCACAGCAGCACGAGCACTAGGCAGAGGGCCGTCCAAGCGGGCAGGCCCCAGCGGTTCACCGCCAACGGGGCCACCACGGTGATCACGCCACCAGCCACCAGGGGCTGCAGCAGCAGTTGTTTGATCGAGAAGGGCGTCAGCACATCTCCCCGGTCCTCGGGATCGGCCATGTTGAGCAACAGCAGGCCGCTCGCGGCGACACCCGTGGCCTGGCCGAAATCGATCAGGCCACGAGAAAACCAGGGGTCCGGCAGCATCCAGCGGCCCGCGCCGAGCACCACCAGCAGATTCCACATCAACCCAGCCACCCCCAGCACCAGGAGAGGTTTCCACAGCTGGCTCAAGGAGGTGAGATCGAGGCAGGCCGTGGCGGCGGTGATGAGAAGGTCAGCCGCCAAGGTGCCGACGCGGTTTTGAATCACGGCTGAGGCGAGATGGGCCGTTCCGGTGCGCTCCAGCGCCAGCCGCACCAGCACCGACCCCACCAAGGCCAGGGGAAACACCGGAAAGGCGTCGATCACCCCGCCGATCTCGGATCCAAGGTGGGGGGCCAGGGCCCTCAGCCCCTCCAGCAACACCCAGCCCAACAACACCGCCAGTCCCGCCAGAGCCAGGTTCACCGCCCAGGCTCGGGCCTGAACCAGCCGCAGGCTCGGATCGAAGCGAAGGTTTTCTGGATTCGCAAGAGCCAGGCCCTCACCGGTCGGGAGCGGAGCCACCCCGGCCGGCCCTTCGAAGGAGGGCGCCACAGGTGAGGCCACCCAGCCCCGCCAGCGGGCCAGCACCACCAACAACCCACCCACCAGCGTGGACGCCAGCAGCCCCACCGTGGCCAGGGCCAGGCCAAGGGCCTCCGCCCCCTCCACCCCCAGCTGCTCATAGGTGGAAGCCATCGCGGCTGCTGATCCATGCCCCCCCTCGTAGGCCACCTCGATCAAGCAGGCCATCACCGGGCTCACCCCCAGCCACGGCTGCAACACCAGCAACACCACCAGGCCGCCCACCAGATACTGGCCGAAGGCCAGGGTGAGGGACAGCAACACCTGGGCCCTCAGCGGTTTCCAGAGGCCGCCGGGGGAAGGGAGGGGCTTCCCCACCAGCAGGGTGCCGAAGACGAGGGTGAGGAGGAGCAAAGGCAATCCCTCCCACAGCCGCACCACCCCTTCGGGGAGCACGGGCCAGGGCCCCTGGGGGCCAAGCAGCAGGCCCACCACACCGGCCAGCAGGGCTTCGGGGATCCCCCAGCGATGCACCCCCAGCCCACGCCCCAAGACGGTGCCCGCAATCAGGAGCCCAGGCAGAGCCGCTACCGTCAGGGCCCAGATGGAGAGGGGTTGCCCGAGCAGGAGCGGGGCCTCGCTCATCGGGGGAGCTCGAGGTGGCGTCGGAAAAAGGCTTCGGTGGCCTCCAACACCTGGGCCTGCACGGCCCCCGAGCGGAAGCCATGACCTTCTCCCGGGAAGAGATGGATCTCCACCGGCACTCCCCGTTCGCTCAGGGCCATGGCCAGCCGTTCGCTCTGGGAAGGAGGCACCACAGTGTCCTCCAGCCCGTGGAACAGAATCACCGGCCGTTGCAGGCGGGCCGCCTGCTGCAGGGGCGAGCGGGCCTGATAGGTGGCCCGAGCTTCCGGCAGGGGCCCCACCAGGCCATCGAGGTAGTGCGCTTCGAAGCGATGGCTCTCCCGCGCCAGATCCTCCAGATCCACCACGGGGTAGCGGCAGGCGGCGGCCTGCAGAGCCCCGCCGGCGGCCAGGGCGGCGAGCACGGTGAAGCCGGCGGCGCTGCTGCCCTCCATCGCCACCCGCTCCGCAGCAGCCAGGCCGCTGGCCACAACGGTGGTTGCTGCCGCCAGGCAGTCCCCCACATCCAGGACGCCCCACCGGCCGTTCAACCGCTCTCGGTAGGCCCGGCCAAAGCCACTGGAGCCCCCGTAGTTCACATCCAGCACGCCCCAGCCCCGGCTGGTCCAGAACTGCACCACCAGGTTGAGGCCGGTGCGGGCCATTCCGGTGGGTCCGCTGTGGGCTCGGAGCAGCAGGGGGCGATCAGCGTTGGCGCCGCCCTTGGGTGGGTAGAACCAAGCGTGGGTGGGCTCACCGCTTGCCCCTGGAAACCAGAGAGCTTCAGGGGTGCTGATCTCCGCGGCCTGAAGGGGGCTGGGGGCCGCAGGGGTGTGGATCCAGGTGCCGCTGCTGAGGTCGATCTCCAGGAGGCCAGCCATGGTCTGCGGTGCGCTGGCCACGGCCACCAGCTGACCCTTTGCGGCACTGAGATCGGCCAGATCTGTGAAGGGCAGCGCCAGCGGCTGCCATCGCCATCGCCGCTGAAAGCCTTCGCAGACCTCCTCCACCCTCCCCAGCTCCCAGCTGCCTTGCCGGCAGGCCGCGGCCACCAGCTGCTCTCCATCCCAGGCGGTGGTGCGCAACCCCGCCACCCACTGGGGCACCCCGAAGTCTGCCTCCATCGCCAGGAGAGGTTCGCCTGCCAGCCCGTCCTCCGGGCGGCTGTGTTCGGCGTTGGCGAAGCGCGTCAGGCTCCACCAGCCGCTGCCATCGCGCGCCACAACCAAATGGGACCCCATCCAAAGGGGTTGAAACACCGATTCCGCCGCTGTGGCGCTGCCATCGGAGCCCGCCAGGCAGCGCACATCCCTGAGGGCCCCCTGGTCATCAAAGCGTCCGATCCAGAGCTGGCTCCGCTCCCAGGGCATGAAGGGCTGCTGCCACTCCAGCCAGGCCAGATGGCTCCCAGACGGGGAGAGGGCGGGGGAACTGCAGAAATCTCTGGCCTGATGAAGGGTTTGCGGGGGCCCCCCCGCCAGGCTGATCGCCACCAGCCGATCGGGTCCGTTGGATTCCAGCACCCCGATCCAGCGGCCCCGCGGTCCATCGATGAGGCCGTCAGCGAAGGCTCGCTCTTCCTTGGCTCCCTCCCCCTCCCTGGCTGGATCCGGTGGGTCGGTCAGCCTCTGGGGTGGCCCCAGAGGAGGCTGGCCACCGCTCAGATCCAGCCGCCACAGCTGACGATCGCCGTCATGCACAAACACCACGGTCGTGCCATCCGTGGCGAAGGCCCCGCCCCCATAGCCATGCAGGCGGCTGCGGAGATTCCAGGGGGAAGGGGTGAGTTCCTTTGCCGGGGCGTCGCTGTTTCCTGCCGGACGCATCAGCAGGGTGGTGCGCCCCTGTTCCTGGGGGCGACACTCAAGCCACAAGAGATGGCCTTCCACCAGGCGAGGTTCTCGCCAGGTGGGCAGGGCGCCCACCGCT
Source organism: Cyanobium sp. (assembly GCA_046081785.1). Taxonomy (GTDB): domain Bacteria; phylum Cyanobacteriota; class Cyanobacteriia; order PCC-6307; family Cyanobiaceae; genus Cyanobium. The sequence continues at coordinate 23,338 of JBJTWN010000233.1, read as the reverse complement.
GCAGCAGTGGGGAGGGGTCTGGGGGTTGCTCCTGGCGTGACCTCCCTCCTGCCGAAAGCTCTTAGGATGCAATCTTCAGTTTTAGGTGATCACTTGGCGCGCAGCTTCGCGGCGATGGCCCGCAAGGCCGAGGAGACCAGTCGCACGGTGCTTGTGCCCAAGCAGCCCGACCCCAACCCAGCTCTGCAGATTCACCAGCTTGGCGCTGGTGAACTTCGCTCCTCCGCTCGCCGCATCAGCAAGGTGGATGAAAGCGTGCGCGATCTGGCCCGCGATATGTTGCGCAGTATGTACACCGCCAAGGGCATTGGCCTGGCCGCCCCCCAGGTTGGGGTGCCCAAGCAATTGCTCGTGATCGATCTGGATCTGGAGGAGGCCAGCACCCCGCCGTTGGTGTTGATCAATCCGGAGATCACGGCAGCCGGAGCCTCTTGCAACACCTACGAGGAGGGTTGCCTCAGCATCCCTGGCGTCTACCTCCAGGTGGTGCGCCCCTCGGTGGTGGAAGTGAGCTTTCGTGATGAAAGCGGCCGCCCCAGACGCCTCAAGGCCGATGGGCTGTTGGCCCGTTGCATTCAGCATGAGATGGATCATCTCCAGGGCGTGCTCTTCGTCGATCGCGTCACCGATGAGCTTGCCCTCAATGAGGAGCTCAAGCAGCACGGCTTCAAGCGTGAACACGTCCAGTCGATTCGCTGATCGCCATGACCGTGAAACCTTTGGCCGGGGTCTGTCTCGCCTTGGCCTGCATCCTCGGTATTGCGGCCACAGGCTCGGTGTTTGAACTGGCCTATGGCGATCCCGACCTTGGGGTGCAAACCACTCGCCTGATTCTGGCGGCGAGTTTGCCCGGCACGCTCATCGCCTTGCTGTTCGCCATCCGCATCAACCGGCCGACCTGAGCTGGGCCAGCCAACGAGCCTCCCCTGCCAGGGATCCCCCTTGGAATGGAGTGCATACCATTACCGGGTTGCTTTGTTGTTTGTCGTGCAGAACCCTCTCCATTCACGGCACGGACGTCGTGTCGGAGGCTGGCTCCTGGCTGCGGCTCTGGCAGCTCCTTTCGGGGGTGGACCCGGGTGGTCCCAGTCTCTTTTTGGCGCCGGAGAGGTGGATCCCGCGCGCTTTCTTCTGGTGGCGGCCCCGATCGGCACCTCTGGCGAGAGATTCCAGCTCAACATCTATGAGCAGCTCAAACCAACCCGTCCCTGCTTTGCGGTGGGCGAAGGCAAGCCTGCAGCTGTCAATCCGTTGCTGAGCACCTTCGATTTCACAGGCATCTGCGGCAGGTTCATCGATGCCAATGGCTACTCCCTGCGCATTGGCGGCAGCGATTTGGCCACCTCTCACCGCCTCAGCGTCGTGAAGGGTGGCAGGGACATTCTTTTGGTCGCCCGATCGACCAAATCCAGCAGCCAGGAGGATGTGGTGGTGGCTCGTGCCGGAGGGGTCGGGTCTGGATTTTTGAAACTGGAGCTTGAGCCTGGCTGGCGCCTAAAGCGCCGGCAGTTCGGAGGACGCTCCCTTGGCCATTTGTACGTGTACAACGAGACCTGGCCCGGCTCAAGTGCGACGAACCAAACCTCTGCCCCTTGATCCCTTGTGGAAAGGGTGGAGGGCTTTGCTAGATTGGTTGGCTGTTTGTGGTCTTGTGCTCCTGTATGACCCAGGTCACCGTCGGCGAAAACGAAGGGATCGAATCCGCGCTGCGACGCTTTAAGCGACAGGTGTCCAAGGCCGGGATTTTTGCCGACCTCAAACGGTTGCGCCACCACGAGACCCCCACCGAGAAGTACAAGCGCAAGGCCCAGCAGCGCCGTCGTCGCCGCTGAACTCTGCCAAGAGAATCAGAGCAAATTCCCATTGGCAGGCGGGCGTTGCTTGATCATGCTGGTCCTGTCCCTTGCGGAGTCGCCATGGCCCACCCCCTCGCTTCCCTTGCGGCCTTTGGCCGTTGGTTGGCCGACATGGTGCACCATTCTTTCGGCGATCCTCGCGAAGAAGCTCTCCACCAACCTCCCCTCGTGGGAGTGCAGCCCTTCAGGGGATACACCCGCCCTCGCCGCTGGAGCTAGGCCCGGCCCACCCTTTCGACCAGCGGGCTGATTCAGGTCAGCTGGTCGAAAGTTCGATAGCTGAAGGCTTCTGCGATGGCCGCGCGATCGACTTGAATCTGACCAGCGAGGTCGGCGATGGTGCGCGCCACTCGCATCACCTTCAGCCCACCCCGCAGGGTGAGCTGCCTTCGTTCCAGGGTGGATTCCCATAAGTTTTGGGCGCTTGCCTCAAGTTGAAGAACGGGGCGCAGCGCTTGTGCTGGCAGCTGCCCATTGCTGCAGCCATGGGGATTGCGATCGCGCATCTTCCTCCGCGCTGCCCGCACCCGCTCAGACACCACGCGGCTGGTTTCCATCTGCCCATTCCCCTTGGGAAGATGAGCCAGGGCCCTGGCCACATCCCTGGCCTCCGGATGGCGCATCACCACCTGGAGGTCGATCCGATCCAGCAAGGGACCTGACAACCGGCTCCAGTAGCGACGCCTCTCCCCATCTGTGCAACGGCACTCCCGCGCCGGATCGCCATACCAGCCGCAGTGGCATGGATTGGTGGCTGCCACCAGAATGATCTGGCAGGGGAATCGGGTGCGCTGGCGGCTGCGGGTGATCCACAGTTCCCCATCCTCCAGGGGCTGTCGCAGCTGATCGAGCACCGAACGGCGGAATTCCCCCAGCTCGTCGAGGAACAGCACGCCTCGATGGGCAAGGCTGAGTTCGCCTGGGCGTGGAGAGGCTCCGCCCCCCACTAGAGCGGCGGCGGAGCAGCTGTGGTGGGGACTGCGAAAGGGCCGCTGTCCCACCAGGCCGCCTCCCTCAGGGATCAACCCCGCGATGGATTGCAGACAGGTCAGTTCCAAGGCTTCCTGGCGGCTCAACGGTGGCAACAACCCCGCCAGCCGACGGGCGAGCATCGTTTTGCCGCTGCCTGGAGGGCCCACCAGCAGCAGGTGATGCCCGCCGGCTGCGGCAATCTCGAGGGCCCGGCGCCCGTGGCTCGCCCCATGCACATCCGCCAGGTCTTCAGCGGGGCCTGCACGCTGGGGTTGCGGCCGGCCGGAGGGACGGCGAGCGGCATCGGGCTTCTTCAACAGCGTGAGGGCTTCCTGCAAGGTGTCAGCCCCTAGCACCGGCAGGCCTTCCACCAAAGCGGCTTCCGCCGCATTTCCCCAGGGCAGGAGGAGCGCCCTCGCCCCGGCCTGACGCGCTGCCATCGCCAGGGCCAGGGCGCCGCGAATGCTTCGCAGGGCTCCATCAAGCCCCAGTTCCGCGGCGCTCCAGATGCCCTCCACCTGCTCAGCAGGCAGCTGTCCGCTGGCGATCAGAAGGCCAAGGGCGATCGGGAGATCAAAGGCGGGCCCCTCCTTGCGGAGATCCGCCGGTGCCAAACTCACCACCACCCGCGTCAGAGGCACCCGCAAGCCGCTGTTGCGCAGGGCAGCCCGCACCCGTTCGCGGGATTCCTGAACCGCCGCGTCGGCGAGTCCCACCATTTGCAACCCAGGCAGTCCTGGGGTGATGTCCACCTCGATGCGCACCGTTTGGGCGTCGAGGCCTCGCAGGGCCGCGCTGAAACATCGTGCCAACATCTCAGGGGGCCAGCTCACGCTTGTGTGGGTGAGGTGCCACCCCCCGTCCCATTCCGTGCGTGCAACGCCCATGAGCGACACCATCTTCGGCCGCATCCTCAGGGGTGAGATCCCTTGCCAAGAGGTGTACAGCGACGACCTTTGCCTGGCCTTCAGGGATGTGAATCCCCAGGCACCGGTGCATGTGCTGGTGATTCCCCGCAAGCCCATCGCCACCCTGGCCGAGGCGCAGCCTGTAGATCAGGAGCTTCTCGGCCATCTGCTGCTCGTGGCGGCCCGGGTGGCCAGGCAGGAGGGGCTGACGAGCTGGCGCACCGTGCTGAACAGCGGCGCCGAAGCTGGCCAGACCGTGTTTCACCTCCATGTGCATGTCATCGGTGGCCGGCCCATGGCCTGGCCTCCCGGCTGATGCCCTGACCGCAGATTCCCTTGGGCGGCCACAATGCCCGAAGCCCTGTTGCTGCTGACCCTTTCATGAATCCCCTGAAGGCCCTCCGAGAGCAGCTGGGTCAGCTCCAGCGACTGGCCCAGCCTTATTTTTTGCCCCTGGAGGCCACCAGCGGCTCGGGCTGGTGGTTCCTGACGCTCTTGGTCGCCCTGGTGGCGGTGGTGGTGGGGCTCACCCTTGTGCTGCTCACCGGAACCCTTGCGCTCACCGGCGCGGTGGTGCCCGATCTGCAGGGTCGTTTTTTGCCAGGGGTTCCCCAACAGGTGGAGGCCATCTGGAAGAGTCCGGTGGGGGTGGTGATCATGGCCCTCTTCGGTGCTGGTGTGGGGGCGTTCTGGTCGTTTCGCGCCAAGTTGCGCCAGGGGCGTTGGCTGCCCTGGCTGCTGCTTGGCGCGATCATTCTGTTGATCCTGTTGATCAATGGCATCAATGTGGGCATCAGTTTTATTGCCCGTAACATCGATAATGCCCTGGTCGCTTATAAACAGGATGAATTCTGGAAGATTGTTGCGATCTATGCTTTTTGCTTGGTTCTGGCGCTACCTATTCGCGCAATTCAGAGTTATCTGGTGCCGAAGCTTGGCCTGCTCTGGCGGCAGTGGCTGACGGGACGGTTGATGAATCATTATCTTTCGGATCGAGCTTATTACGTCCTAAACCCTAATGATGAATCAATCGAAGAGATTGACAACCCGGATCAGAGGATTTCCCAGGACACTGATAGCTTTACTGCCCAGAGCCTAGGTTTTACGGTAGGTGTCTTTGAGGCGCTTCTGACATTTGTCAGTTTCATTATCGTCCTCTGGACGATCAGCAAGGATTTGGCCCTTGTGCTCTTGGGCTACTCCGTTCTGGGGACGACTCTGATTGTGGTTGCTGGCAGAAGGCTTGTCTATCTGCGAAATCTGCAGCTGAAGCTTGAGGCCAATTTCCGTTATGGCCTTGTGCACATCCGTGATAATGCTGAGGCAATTGCTTTTTACCAGGGCGAGCAGGTGGAGCTGGAAGAGGCGGAGCGGAGGCTGGGAGGGGCAATTAGCAACTTCGATCGATTGATCGTCTGGGAAGCCATGATCAGTGTGATTCAGCGTTCCTACGACTATTTTTCTCGTTTCCTTCCCTGGATTGTGATCGCACCTCTCTACTTCTCAAAGAATGTGGACTTCGGTGTCTTTGGCCAGGCTGGCATCGCCTTTTCTCAGGTGTTCTTCTCGGTGAGTTTCATCGTAAATAACATCGAACAATTGGCTCAGTTCTCCGCCTCCATTAGTCGTCTTGAGTCGTTTCAGGGCAAGGTGAATGCCATTGCCTCTGAGGCTGCTTCAAGCTCTGAGCAGAAGGCTGATGCTCCGCCTTCGTCCTCACCGTCTGTCGATGCCATCGTTGTGAAGGATGTCGATCTGGTGCCTCCCCGCAGTCAGCGCACGCTGATTCGTGATCTCAATCTGAAGGTGGATAGTCAGCAGAGATTGTTGGTGGTTGGCCCTTCAGGTTGCGGTAAAACGTCCCTGCTTCGCCTGCTCAGCGGACTTTGGCCTGCCGCCACGGGCAGTGTGAACCGTCCCCCCAACTCCGAGCTGATGTTCATTCCGCAGAAGCCCTACATGCTGTTAGGCAGTCTGCGGGAACAGCTCTGCTATCCCCAGCCTCCAGAGCGCTTCAGCGATTCGCAGCTGCGCCACGCTCTCGATGAGGTGCGCCTGTCTGAGCTGGTGACCCGCTATCCGGATCTGGGTGTGAAGGAAGATTGGCCGCGGCTGCTGTCACTCGGTGAGCAACAGCGGCTGGCTTTTGCCCGCCTGCTGTTGAATTCACCGCGGTTTGTGGTGTTGGATGAGGCCACCAGCGCTCTGGATGTGGCCACAGAGAAAAGGCTCTATGAGCTTCTGGTGGCACGGGATTTGGCCTTTGTCAGCGTGGGTCACCGTCCCACGCTCACGGCCTATCACAACACTGTGCTTGAACTGGATGGCACTGGCGCCTGGCGCTTGCTGCCTGCTGCGGGTTATACCTTTTCGGTCTCGTCCTGAGGGTGGATGACCACCCTCTGCGGTGATCTCCTCTCTTCTCCTCTCCCCCATCTGGCCTTGTCCCCTCCGCTTCCATCCGATCCTTCTGCAGACCCTTCATCCATGAGCGCCACGACTCGGGACATCCCCTCCTTCGGCTGGAGCGCCTACGCCGAGCGGGTGAATGGCCGCTTCGCCATGTTGGGCTTTGCGGCGGTTCTGCTGATCGAGCTGCTCAGCCAGGACACCTTCCTCCACTGGGCTGGTTTGGTGCCTTAAGCCGCCGCGCCCCTAGGGAATCCCGATGAGATCCACCTGCACGATCCCCTGGCGGCTCACCTCCACCGCCATTTCACGCCCATCGGCCCGAAGGCTGGCCCGCCGAGGCACGCCAGGGGGAACCATCGGGAGGGTTTCCGTGCTCATCAGGGCTCGCCGGTAGAGCACCAACTCCGTACGGCCCTCCACCTGGCGCACCACGGCCAACCGCTCGCCTGCGGCATCCACGCTCACGCTCACGGGCAAGGCATTCGGCCGATTCAGACCCGGCACTGGCACGGGCCATTGACGTTCCACATCCAGAAGATCCACTTGGTCTCGCCCTTGGCGGTTGGCAATCAGGGCAAGCCACCGGCCCGACAGACTTGGCTCCCGAAGGCTTCCTTGCTGCGCGAGCTGCCGGTTCAGGCTTCCCATCGGCAATGGCATTGGCCCCATGCAGCTGGAGAGCAGCAGGGCAAGACCCGTCACCAGGGCGCCAGACCTGGCCCATGAGCCCGGCGTGGCCAGAGCCTTCACGGTCGCTCTCCGTTGCTGGCCGCTGGGCCTCTGACGGCCTGGGCTGGGGGAAGATCGGCCTCCAGCAGCCCGGAGAGATCAAAGAGCTGCACTTGGAGACGGCCCTGAAGCACGGTGGAGATCGCCACCCGACGCCCATCAGGGGCGAGGCTCAAGGCCTCAGGCTCAAGCCCTGCTGGGAACGGAAGCCGATGCAGTCGTCCCGTCGCCCGATCCTGCACCACGGCCAAGCGTCGAGATCCCTGCTGCACAACCAGGGCGAGATAGCGACCGTTCCAGCTCAGAGAAGGGGATCGGTGGGGCGTCAGGCCTCGGAGGTTGGGCAGGGGCACCGGTCTGCCTGAGGGTTGCTCCTGCAATAGGAGAGTGGGAGAGCCACCACGAAGCACAACGCTGGCAAGCCATTGGCCGTTGCCGCTCAGGGCCGGGTTGAGGCGATCCGTTGGCTGGCCCAGTCCTGCAGTTGGCCCGGCTGAGCGGCGGGACAGCCATGGAGAGAGGCGACTACAGCCTTGGCTGAACAGCACGATCAGCGCGAGAGGGAGCCCTAGCCGCCCGACCCTCTGGTAACGCCCTCTCTCGCTTTGATTAGTCGTCGAAGCGCGATGAATTGTCACGGGGTGGAACCGGTCCCCCAGTGGCTCGGGGGCCCGATCCGGCTGAGCCCGTGGGGGGAGAGGGCCGAGAGGGATTGATCGGGCTGTAGTCCGCATCGCTCATCTCCGTTGACCCTGCGTTCTGGGAGGAACGGGGGATTGGGCTGCCCTGGGGAATGCCAGTGGAGCCGAGCCCTCCCTCCATCGGCCGTTCTGGTCTATCGCTGGAGCTGGGGGCCCGTCGAGCGGTGGGCACGGGACGACTGCCGCGCCGTCCGCCAGTCGGCTCTTCACGGTCCCGACGCCTGGCCCCGAAATCGGTGGGGGTGGGGCGGCTGCTTGCTCTGTAGGGAGGCGGGGCGTTGCGATCCACGACCTCGTTTGGGCCATTGGCATCCCACTCTTCGCGATACCCCATGCGGCTGGCCGCCCGTTCTGGAATGGCGGCTCGGCTGGAGCGGCGGGGACGGTAGAAATCCTCTTCCTCCTCCTCCCGGGAGCGGATGCGGCGCCGGAGGGGTTCGGGTTCGCTGAACCGATCCGCCCCCTCCCAGGGCCCGGAGCCCATCCCGCCCCGAGGGGAGAAAGGGGGGCTTTCCTCATCGTCGAAGAAGGAGGAACGGCGGGCTTGTTCGGTCGTGATGCCCCGGAGGCGCACACTCTCGTATGCGAAGAACACCGTCGTTCCAGCCAGGAGGAATTGCCCGAACTGCAAGATCGGGTCAAGCCGCCAGCCCTGGAAAAACAAGATGCCGCCGCAGAGGAGGCCCACGGCGGCAAAGAAAACGTCGTAATCGCGGGCGAGCGCCGGTTTGAAACTCCTCATGAAGTAGAGGAAGGCGCCTCCCACAGCCAGCACAATGCCGACGATGCTGGCCCAATTCAGGCTGGCATTAACCAAGGGACGTCTCGTGAGCAGATTGGCTGCACTCTAGGAAACATCACTGCGTTCCCCACATCCCATCGCCAGATGCCCTGGTTCAGCCCGAGGGGGTGCTCAGAGGCGACGATCCACCCTGTCGTTTTGGCTGATGAAAAAGAGGGCAAGAGAAATGGGCACCACCACGATCACTCCACCCCAGAAGAGGCTGCTCAGGAAGTTCGACAGGGAGGGGGTCATGGGGGGACAGACTTCGCTGGGGTGGATCTTAGGCAGTGCCCAGGAGTTCCTAGGCTTCACCCCATCCAGCTTTGAGCATTTGTGATGGCATCACCGGGCCCCCTCTCCCTGGTCCACCTGGTCCTGGGCCTTGGGCTTGCTGCCTGGACGCTCCTTTTCTTGGCGCGCCTGGTGCTCACCTGGTATCCCCAGGTCGATCTCAACCAGCCAAACTTGCGCTGGCTCGGGGCCCTCACCGAGTCAGTGCTCGCCCCAACCAGAGCCTTGATCCAACCGATTGGCGGTGTGGATGTGAGCCCGGTGATCTGGCTGGGTCTGGTGAGTCTGGCGAGGGAATTGCTGGTGGGTCAGCAGGGCCTCCTCACGCAGGCGATGCGCCAGGCCCAGCACGCTGGGCTCAGCTGAGGGGCAGCATCTTCTCTTCGACAAACTTGGTGTAAACCTCCCCCTTCTGAAATTCCTCCCTCTCCAGTAGGGCGAGGTGAAACTCGATTGTGGTGGGAATGCCAGTCACAGCCCATTCCGAAAGGGCTCTGCGGAGCCTGCGGAGGGCCATCGCGCGCGTTGGCGCCCAAACGATCAACTTGCCAATTAAAGAATCGTAAAAAGGCGGGATGTCGTAGCCCGTGTAAACATGGCTATCGACCCGCACTCCAGGCCCGCCTGGAGGCAGCCAGCCCGTGATCTTGCCTGGTGAGGGCCTGAAATTTTGGCGCGGATCCTCCGCATTGATGCGGCACTCGATGGCGTGGCCCACTAGTCGCACGTCCTCCTGAGTCACGCTGATGGGTTCTCCGCCAGCGATGCGGAGCTGTTCGGCGATCAGATCCAGGCCTGTCACCATCTCAGTCACGGGATGCTCCACCTGGATGCGGGTGTTCATCTCCATGAAATAGAAGTTGCCCGATCCATCGAGCAAGAATTCCACGGTGCCGGCCCCTTCGTAACCAATGGAGCGGGCGGCGGCGGCAGCGGCGTGGCCCATCTGTTGGCGAATGGAGGGGTCTAGACCGGGACTCGGGGCTTCCTCCAGCAGTTTTTGATGGCGACGCTGAATGGAGCAATCCCGCTCGCCGAGGTGCACCACGTTGCCGAAGCGATCCGCAAGCACCTGAACCTCCACGTGGCGGGGGCGGTCGATGAATTTCTCCATGTAGAGCCCGGGATTGCCGAAAGCAGCCTCTGCTTCGCCCTGGGCCGCTTTGAAGAGCCCCTCCAGTTGATCGGCGGACGGCACCAACCGCATCCCTCGCCCGCCCCCTCCAGCCGTGGCCTTGATCATCACCGGGAAGCCCATGAGCTGGGCCTGGGCCGCAGCATCCTCGAAGGAGTCCAGCAAGCCCTCGCTGCCGGGGATCGTTGGCACGCCCACCCGCTGCATGGTGCGTTTGGCGGTGGCCTTGTCGCCCATGGCCAGGATGGCTTCCGGGGAGGGGCCCACGAAGGTGAGGCCATGGTCGCGGCAGATTTCGGCAAAGGCCGCGCTCTCCGCTAAAAACCCGTAGACCGGATGGATGGCATCAGCGCCCCTGGAGGTGGCGGCCGCCAAAATGTTGGGAATGTTGAGGTAGCTGCGACTGCTGGGCGCCTCGCCGACGCAGACCGCCTCATCTGCCAGCTGTACATGCAGGGCATTGCGATCCACCGTGCTGTACACGGCCACGGTGCCAATCCCCAGCTCTCTGCAGCTGCGAAGGATCCGCAGGGCGATTTCCCCCCGGTTGGCGATCAACAGCTTGCCGATGGGCATTTGAGCCTGGGCAGGGGGATCGGTTGTGGACTGTATCAGTGAAGACTGAGGTGGCCTGTTGCTTGCCAGTGGGTTGGGCGGGCTATGGGTATATTGATTGGGTCGATCAGCCATGGCTGGGAGTCACCACCCGGACGAGCAGGCCTGTCCTGACCTCGACCGTGTCCTGCGGATGTGGTGGAATTGGTAGACACGCACGTTTGAGGGGCGTGTGGCTTCGGCCTTGCGAGTTCAAGTCTCGCCATCCGCACTTCACTCCTTTCCCTTCCGGTTCACCGCTTGCCCCCCTCTCCTCTGGATGGGTCACCCACGGTGCCACTCGTGGACCCCATTTCAGCAGAGGATTTTTTTGTTTTCGGGCATCAAGGCAGCTTGAACCCTCCGCTTGAACAACCAGCGGCCCTTGCGCCACCGACCGCGGCCATCGTGCTTGTGAGCAACGGCCCCGGCGAGCTGAGCACCTGGGTCCGGCCCTTGGCGGAGCGCTTGCACCGCCTCCAGCCCCTCAGGCCACGGCAGAGCGATGCTCCATGCACGCTCCACCTTGTGCTGGTGCCCTGCCCCAATGCCACCGGTCAAGAGCATGGGGTGGCTCGCTCTTGGGGGTTGTTCGAGCGGGTGGTGCCAGCCAAGCGGTTTTGGTGGCTTTTGCTCCGCCCCCGCCGGCATGGTCTCTGGCCTCGCCATGGGGTCGTGGTGTTTCTGGGGGGGGATCAGTTCTGGACGGTGCTCCTCTCCTGGCGCTTGCGCTATCGCCACATCACCTATGCCGAATGGGTGGCCCGCTGGCCCCGTTGGAATGATCAGGTGGCCCTGATGGGCTCGGCAGCAGCCTCACGGCTGGCCCCGCGCTGGCGCGGTCGTGCCCAAGTTGTGGGGGATCTGATGGCCGATCTCCCGGATGCCGCCCGCCAGGCCGATCCCCTTGGGCCTGGCGGTCCTTGGCTGGCGCTCTTGCCTGGCTCGAAACGGGCCAAGCTGCAGGTTGGCGTGCCCTTTCTTCTGGCCACGGCCGATGGCCTCGCCAGGCTCGCACCCCAGTGCCGCTTCCTGCTTCCAGTCGCCCCCACCACCTCGGTGAGGGAACTCCTGGCCTTTGCGAGCAGCTCCAACCCCCTGGCTCCCCTCTATCTGGCTGGCGAGCCCCGGCTAGAGATCTCGCCAGCCGGGGAGCCGCTGTTGCTCACCGCCCAGGGAACCCCCATCCACCTCCAGACCAGCCATCCGGCCCATGGCGCCCTCAGCCAGTGCGCCCTTGCCCTCACCACCGTGGGGGCCAACACCGCTGAGTTGGGCGCCTTGGGGGTGCCGATGATTGTGCTTGTTCCCACCCAACATCTGCACCTGATGCAGGCCTGGGATGGGGGGCTTGGCCTTGTGGCCCGGCTGCCGCTGCTCCAACGCTTGCTGGGGGTGGCCCTGACGGCTTGGCGCATGCGCCATCGGGGCTTTCTGGCCTGGCCCAACATTTCCGCGGGCCGTCTTGTGGTGCCAGAGCGGGTGGGAGCCATCACCCCGGATGAGATCGCGGCCGACGCGGCCGACTGGCTGGCGCAGCCTGAACGACTCGAGGCTGTCCGCACGGACCTGCGGAGTCTGAGGGGGCAACCGGGGGCTGTGGCCAGACTGGCCCAGATGGTGCGTCAGCTGCTGCCGGCTGGCCTGGCTCCCTAGGCTGAAACAGCTTCTTCAACCTTTGCCTGTGTCACAGGATCCCTCCGCGTCATCCCCCTCGGCCTGTGGCTTGCCCAGTGGCCTTCCCCATGGGAGCGACGAGCAGGCCTGGCGGGACCGTCTCACCCCAGAGCAGTTCCGTGTCACTCGCCAGGGCGGCACCGAGAGGCCGTTCACCGGCGCCTACTGGAACGTGAAAGACAGCGGGATGTACCGCTGTGTGTGCTGTGGAGCGGATCTTTTCAGCTCAGAAACCAAATTCGATTCGGGCACAGGTTGGCCAAGTTTCTGGGAGGGGGTGAATCCAGCGGCAATCACGACTTTGGTGGATCGTTCCCATGGGATGGTGCGCAATGAGATTCGCTGCGCCAATTGCGATGCCCACCTGGGCCTCGGGCCATGTGTTTCATGATGGCCCGAGGCCCACGGGTCTACGGTTTTGCGTGAACTCTGCCTCCCTCGCTTTTGAGCCAACCCACACCTCTGGCTAGCTTGAAGTGTTGGCATCAGATGCCATCAAATAGAACATCTGCCACGCGCGGCGCCACCTTCTCCAAGGTGAGATCGCCCAGCACTTTTTGGCGGCACTGCTCGCCGACCTTGGTCGCTTCGGCCGGATCGAGGCAGAGCCGCTTGACAGCGGCTGCAAAGGCCGGGATGTCCAGATAGTTCACGCTGACGCATTGGCCCTCTGGTGCAAATTCGGGGATGGCACCAGAGCCTTCAAAGCAGACCGTGGGTATGCCCATGAGCCCGGCTTCCAACACCACCAATGGGAAAGGATCTTCTCTGGAGAGCAGCGTGAGTACACGAAACTGACTCACGATCCAACGGAACGTGGGCATGGAAACCGATGGAATCACCGCGACCTCATCGTTTATCCCCAGATGGGAGAGATCCCACTCCAAGGCAACCTGTGGTTCTGATCCATCACCGCAGCCGATCCAAACGGCAAGAAAGGGGGTGTCGGCAAACTGTGTTTTGCATTCTTTGATCAGCAGGGAAAACAGGTCGAATCCCTTGCGGTGGATCGGATTTCCTCCAATGCCAAAGATGGGAATGCCCAGGTTGGTGGCCTGATGAAGTTTGTCGAGGAGAGTTCTTTCGTTGGTTGATGGGGTCAGTGAATCGCGGGATTGATCTCGACCGAGCAGCAGCATTTCGGGAACGATGTATTCGGGAACAATCTTGATCTTGCCCGGCAGGAGATGGTAAGTGTTGATTAGCATTTCCGAAACGCATCTGGCGCAGGCGATCACTGCATCAGAGTATTGGAGTTGGCAGGTGACAAGTTGATCGTTGGAAAGTTGTCTGAGGCTGGGGAGGAGTTCGTGCACATGCGTGATGATTCTCTGATTCGGATTTTTGCTGAGCTGCTGCAGGTATTTCCCGAGCACAAGGGTGCTCAAGTAGATGATGTCTGGCTTCTCTCTCTCTATGATTCTTGTCAGCCAAATACCAGGATCTGCCTGCCCTTTATTCATGATCACTTTGGCTAGGCGCTTATAAATTCTCTCTGGTTTGTTGAGGTCGGTTGGAATCCAGGTGTAGGTTCGCCCCAGTAGCTCAAACTCTTCGCGCAGGGCGCCATCGCGCATCAAGACACAGATGGATTTCATCTCGTGGTGAGCACTAAGCCACTTGATGAGTCCAAGCATGATGGCTGGCGCCCCGGTGCGGGCGGCCTCGTTGCTGACAAATAAAATCTTTTTCACAGGCACATTTCATTTGCTGCCGATACTACAAGTGCGCGACTGATTTGCCTCTCAATTTTCTCTGCCACGGCACGGCCACCGCCCTTCTCCTGGTCCGTTCAGCTGTGCTCCCGTAAAAACTGAATGGCTCCTTCCAGCTCCTCCCCGAAGCGATCGATCTCCTCGGGCGTGGTGGTGAATCCCAAGCTGGCCCGGGCCGTGGCCGCGAGGCCATAGTGCCGATGCAGGGGTTGGGTGCAGTGGTGGCCGCTGCGGATGCAGATCCCAGCGGAATCGAGCAGGGCGGCGATGTCGTGGGCATGCAGGCCCACCACGCTGAATGCCGCGAGGGCAGCCCGGTGGGGCTGTTGCTCGGGTGTGGGCCCGAGGATCTGCACCCCTTCGATGGCTTGGAGACGCTGAAAGAGCTGCCGGGTGAGCTGCTGTTCCCAGGCGTGGATGCGCTCGAGCCCGAGGCTTTGCAAATAGTCGATCGCAGCTCCCATGCCGATGGCCTCACCAATTGCGGGGGTTCCCGCCTCAAACTTGTGGGGAAGATCGGCCCAGGTGCTGTGGTCGAGGAACACCTCATGAATCATCTCCCCGCCCCCGAGGAAGGGGGGCATGGCCTCGAGGATCGCTTCCCTGCCCCAGAGAAAACCGATGCCCGTAGGGCCGCACAGCTTGTGGGACGACCCAACCAAAAAGTCGCAGCCCAGCTCCTGCACATTCACCCGTTGATGGGGCAGGCTCTGGCAGGCATCCACCAGGAGCAGTGCTCCTGAGCTCTGCACGGCTGGTGCCAGCTGGGCGATGGGATTGAGGCAGCCCAGGGTGTTGCTGACATGCACCAGGCTCACCAGGCGCGTGCGCGGGGTGAGTTTGGCGTGAAAATCTTCCACATCCAGTTCCCCGGTTGGGGTGAGGCTCACGTGGCGAAGCACACAGCCGGTGCGCTGCGCCAGTTGCTGCCAGGGCACCAGATTGCTGTGATGCTCCATCACCGAGAGCAGCACTTCATCGCCTGGGCCCAAGGTGCTGTCTCCCCAGCTGCGGGCCACCAGATTGATGGCCTCGCTGGCATTGCGGGTGTAAACGATTTCGTGGGAGCGGCGCGCCCCGATGAAGCGAGCCACCTTCTCGCGGGCTCCTTCAAAGCCTTCGGTGGCCCTGGTGCTCAGCTGGTGGGCGCCGCGATGCACGTTGGCGTTGTCGTGGCTGTAGTAGTGCTGGAGGGCCGCAAGCACCTGCCGTGGCTTCTGGCTGGTGGCTGCGTAATCCAGGTAAATCAAGGGTTGGCCCAGGCAGGCGGTTTGGTCCAACACCGGGAAATCGCCCCGGGTGAGTGCCGCGAGATTTTCAGCAGGTGTGGCGGTTGGATTCGCAGGAGAGCGGGTGGGATTCGAGGCCAGGGTCATGGGCGGGCCTCCTCTTGGAGCAGGGAGGACAGGGGGCTCCAGCCCTGGGCCGCACTTGGCAGCTGGCAAACAACCTCTTCACAGAAACCGCGCAACAGCAACCTTGAGGCCTGAGGGGCTGCAATTCCTCGGCTCTGCAGATAAAAAAGTTCGTTTTGTTGCAGCCTGCTGATCGTAGCTCCATGGGTGCAGCGCACATCGTCTGCCACGATTTCCAACTCCGGTTTGGTATCGATCCTGGCGCGATCTGAGAGGAGAAGACTGCGGCTCAGCTGGGAGGCTTTGGTGCGTTGGGCCTCGCGCGGCACTTGGATGCAGCCATTGAACACACTGCGGCCCTCAGCCTCTGCAACCACCTTGTGCACCTGATCGAGTTGACCTTCTGGACCAGTGAACTTCACGCGGCTATGGGTGTCGGAGATCTGATGGTCCCTTACCCAATGCAGGCCTCGCAGTTGGCTGGTGGCCTGCCCTTGGCTCTGCAGGATGACCGGTTCCTGCCGAGCCAAACCCCAGCCAGAGCCAACGCTGGTGAGGGTGTAAGAACTACCTGGAGCTTGGTTGACGGCGGTCATCGCGAAGAGGACACCATGATTGGACCCGTGGGTCAGCTGTCCGTGCCGGAGCGTGGAATGGGGCCCCAGTTGGGCTTCCATCACCACACTGCAGAGACTGGGACCATCGACTTGGTGCACCTGGAGCATGTCGAGGCAGGCGCCCTCCTCCAACACCAGAAGGAGGCGGTGGGCTTGCACTCCAGCGCGCTGCTCGCTGTCGCTCACCACTTCCAGACAGGTGCGCACTCCCGGACGAATCCGCAAGGCGACAATCGGCTGGGCGATGGCGCTGTTGAGAAGGACAGACCAGTGGTTTGCTGTTTCGGTGGCAGCCAGAACTCGACCAAGCTGGGCCTCAAGTTCGGGGCCGTGCAGCGGTTCAATGCCCTCGGGCCAGGTGGTCTCGCCGGCCTCGGGCCAAGCGTTGAGGGAGAGGCGCCAGCTGTGCGGGGCAAGCGAGGACAGGGCTTGCGGGCTCCCAGGGGCAGGCTCCAGGGGCTTGGCAGGAATCCGGGTGAGCGAGGAGAGATCGGTGAATCGCCATGCTTCCTCCCGTTTGCCTGGGAGGCTCGTGGACTCCAGCGCCTGCCGGGCAGCAAGTCGCTCCCTCAGTTGGGGGGCCTCCAGGGTCGCAGGAGAGGCGGGATAAGCCTGCAACAGCGCTTGCATCCAGGAGGTGCCCGCCAGGGCACTCTCACGGCTCGGGAGAGGAGAGAGGGTGGGCATCAGCTCATCTCCACGGGGGTGGCGGGCTGGAGCCTGGCCAACTCCTCATCCACCCAGTCGTAACCTCTTTCCTCAAGCTCAAGAGCCAGCTCTTTGCCCCCGGTGCGCAGAATGCGGCCAGCGGCCATCACATGCACGAAGTCGGGTGTGATCGCGTCAAGGAGTCGCTGGTAGTGGGTGATCAGAAGGGTGGCGTTGTTGGGACCTGCCAGCTGACACACCCCTCCAGCAACGATGCGGAGGGCATCGATGTCGAGGCCGGAATCCGTTTCATCCAGGATGGCCACCTGAGGGGTGAGCAGGGCCATCTGCAGAATCTCATTGCGTTTCTTTTCTCCCCCGGAAAATCCTTCATTCACGCTCCGGTCCAGGAAGGACGCTTCCATTTGCACCACCTGAAGGCGTTCGCGCACCAGATCCTCGAAGCTGAAGGTATCGAGTTCCTCTTCGCCTAAATGGTGGCGTCGTGCGTTCGTGGCCACCCGCAGGAACTCCAGATTGCTGACGCCTGGGATCTCCACGGGATATTGAAAACCAAGGAACAGCCCCTTGCGAGCACGCTCCTCGGGGGACAGGCGGAGCAGATCCTCTCCTTCAAACAGCACGGTTCCAGCCGTCACCTCGTAGGCCGGGTGCCCCGCCAGGATCTTGGAGAGGGTGCTTTTGCCGCTGCCATTGCGCCCCATCAGGGCGTGGATTTCGCCAGCGCGGATGGTGAGGTTGACACCATGAAGGATTGGCTGATCTTCGATCTGGGCATGGAGATCGCTGATCTCAAGCAGGATGGGGGCATCGGGTCTGATCACGGCAGTCTCAGAAAGGCTTGAGGGAAGAGATGAAGGGTTTTGGGGTTAGAGAAGGGCAGTTCAACCAACGGAACCTTCCAGTTTAAGAGCCAGGAGTTTGTCTGCTTCTGCAGCAAATTCCATTGGCAATTGATTGAACACATCTCGACAGAAGCCGCTGACCATCATGGATATAGCTTCCTCCACACCAACACCCCGGCTTTGAAGGTAAAACAACTGCTCCTCGGAGATGCGACAGGTGCTGGCTTCGTGTTCCACATCCGCATCAGGTTGCTGGGAGCGGATGTAGGGGTGGGTGTTGGCTGCGGCCTGATCACCGATGAGCATCGAATCGCATTGGCTGAAATTGCGCGCTCCCTTGGCCTTGGGGCCAATTTGAACCAGGCCTCTGTAAGTGTTTGAGGAGGATCCAGCGCTGATCCCCTTGCTAACAATTGTGGATCGCGTGCGCGGCCCCACATGGATCATTTTGGTTCCCGTATCCGCCTGCTGGCGATGATTGGTGAGGGCAACTGAGTAGAACTCTCCGACAGAGTCTGCTCCTTGCAACACGCAGCTGGGATACTTCCATGTGATGGCCGAGCCGGTTTCCACCTGGGTCCAGCTGATCCGGCTGCGGCGGCCGCGGCAGTGGCCACGCTTGGTGACAAAGTTGTAAATGCCACCCACGCCATTGGCGTCACCGGCATACCAGTTTTGAACCGTGGAATATTTGATTGAGGCCTCGTCAAGAGCGACGAGCTCCACCACAGCTGCGTGAAGCTGATTGGTGTCAAACATTGGGGCCGTGCAGCCCTCCAGGTAGCTCACCGAGGAGCCCTCCTCGGCAATGATCAGCGTGCGTTCAAATTGGCCGGTGTCGCCAGAATTGATCCGGAAGTAGGTGGAAAGTTCCATCGGGCACTGCACGCCCTTCGGAATCAAAACAAACGAACCATCGCTGAAAACGGCAGAATTGAGGGCGGCAAAGTAATTATCACTGATGGGAACAACGCTACCAAGATATTTTTCGATGAGGTCAGGATATTCACGAACGGCTTCGCTGATGGAGCAAAAGATCACACCGTGTTCTGACAGCTTTTCTTTGAAAGTTGTAGCAATGGAAACGCTATCAAACACAGCGTCCACGGCCACATTGGACAGTCTTTTCTGCTCGCTGAGAGGAATGCCTAATTTATCAAAAGTCTCAAGCAGTTTGGGATCAACTTCGTCGAGGCTAGCCTTCTTGAGATTTTGCTTTGGGGCGGCGTAGTAGATGATGTTTTGATAGTCAATCGCCGGGTAGCCGAGGGCGGCCCAGTTCGGCTCGGTCATCGTGAGCCAGTGTTGGTAGGCCTTCAGGCGAAACTGCAATAAAAAATCGGGCTCTTCCTTGATGGCCGAAATTTTTCGGATGACCTCCTCGTTGAGCCCCTTGCTAAACTTTTCAGTTTCAATATCTGTTACAAAGCCATATTTGTAAGGCGTTGCAACCAGGCTCTCAATACTGCTACTCGTCATGGATGGCTAGGTAAAGTGTTGGCTTTGATTTCTTCCAGGCTGATGGTTTGTCGCTCGCCTTTGAAGGGATTGTCTTCCGTGAGAAAGAGCATGCAGTGACACTCTTTGCGCTCCCGCATGGGAACGCAGGGGCAGTTCCAAAAAGCCTGAGCCACCTCAGCCTCTTTGTCTTCGTAGTGGCGGCAGGGGCAAAGGGCTGCCCCGAGATCATCCTTGTGCCGTGCCAGGCCTTCGAGCACCACGGCGGTCACGCCGAGATCGCTGCAAAAGTAGGTGCCTGTGCGCTGGGCGTAGGTCTCGGCGAATTTCCGTATCACTTCGAGGCTGCCGCTCTCAGCCGGAGAAGAGTTGGATCCAACGGCGGTTGCGCTGGTGGGGGACTGCTGGGAATCGGAACTTGTCACGGCTTCTCTTGGGGGAGACGGGAGGAACGAGCTTCGGCCAGAAGCGGGGGTTACGAAAGGAAAGCGTTTCGTAACTCGGCCAGCCTAGGGCATGTGGGACAGCTCTAGGTGGGGCCATTGTGTCGTGCCTCTGGCACGTGTGCTTCTATCTGTCCCCAATCTCCCCGAGCCCGTGGCATCGTGTGAGGGCGGTTGTGTGCGAAAACCCGCAACCCCTGCCTTTATGAGTGTCCGCCACCCTCTTCAATCGCTTGCCACCCCCACTCAGGCCCGAGACGGGGCGGCTGACGCCGATGGGATTGCCGCACAACCCCAATCCCTTCCCACACGCGATGCCGTGTTGGCCTTTTTATTGCGACAGGGAGAAGCCACCGCCGCTGAGCTCGCTGATGCCCTTCGCGTCTCGGTGCAAGCCATGCGTCGCCATCTCCGCAGCTTGGAGGTGGAGCACCTCGTTGAGGCCAGTTCCGCCGCCGCGGGGCCCGGGCGCCCCACCAATCATTGGCGACTGACCTCGCGGGGTCAGGAGCAGTTCGGAGATGCCAGTGAAACTTTTGCTCTGGGTCTCTTGCACTCCATGGCCGCCACACTGCCGCCGGCCACCGTCTCCAACCTGATGGATCAGCAGGCTGAGGAGAAAGCCAGGCGCTATCGAAGTCAGATCGGCTGCGGATCGCTGGAGGATCGGCTTCAGCGGCTCACCGACTTGCGTCGCGCCGAGGGCTATGTGGCTGATCTCGTCCAGGATCCCAGCCCTGAGGCTCCAGCAGGCGCCTGGCTGATCCGCGAGCACCACTGCTCCGTGATGCGGATTGCCGAGGAATTTCCCCAGGTCTGCGATCAGGAACTTCAACTCCTCCGGCTGACCTTTCCCGATTGCCAGATCGAGCGGGTGCACTGGCGTTTGCAGGAGGGCCACTCCTGTGGATTCCGGCTCCAGCCCCGGGTGGCTGAGGCCATGCCCGCTCACGCTGTCCCCTAGGTGCTCTCCCGCGAGGATCTTGAGCTGCTCGAAGCTTCCTTCCTGCCAGCTCTCGAACGTCACCACCTGCGCCTTTTGGCCCATGGTCTGCGCACGTTCCAGGCCATCGTGGCCGTTTCGGGTGATCCCCTGAGGTTGCCCGATCGCAGCCAGATCGAGGCTTGGGCTGCCACCCAACCCGCCATCGCTGATGACCCGGCCTTTCTGGTGGCTTTCCTTGAGCAGTTGGCGCGCCTGTTGGATCCACTCCAGGACATCGCTTCCCGCCATCAGCAGCCTCTCCTCACCTTGCAGATGCCCCAACTGGTGGCTTGGGCGAAGGAGCAGGCCGATGGGCGCCTCAGCCGCCCAGACCAGCCACGAGGCTGACTCCCACGGTGGCCGCCAACGCTGCCACCAGTCCCCTCCGCCCTGGCCTGTCCCCCTCCAGGCGGGCGAACGGCAGGGCCATCACCGGCGAGGTGGAGAGCAGGGCGACCGCCAGGCCCCCGGGCAGACCCGCCAGGGCCATTTGTTGCAGCAGGATCCCCAAGCTGGTGCCCAACAGCGTGGCCACGACAAGGCTGGGCCAAGGAAGCTTCTGCCTGGGCACCGGCAGCAAGGAAGGTCGCGGCGGCCAGCCTCCCAGCTGGGCCAGCGCTGGGGCGAGCACCAAGGTTGCCCCCCCCAGCCGCACGCTGGCGGCCAGCAGGGCTGGCACCTCTCCTGAGCGCAGCGCTGATCTGGCCAACAGTGCACCGGCACTGCCGCAGGCCATGGCCGCCAGGGCCAGGGCCAGGCCGGCCCAGGGCAGGGGTGTGGAGGCAAGAGGGCCTGGTTGGGGCCGCTGGCCGGCCACCAGGCCAACCGCCAGGCAGATCAGGCCGATGCCGAGCCATTGCGGCGGGCGGGGTTGCTCGCCAAGGGCCACAAGCCCGGCAATGGCCGTCAAGGCGGGGCCGCCGGCCATCAAGGTGAGGCTGCGCTGTGTTCCGAGCCGCCGCAGGGCCCCAAAAAAGAGGCTGTCGCCCGCAGCGATGCCCACAACCCCGCTCACCGCCAGGATCAGCAGCGGCTTCTCTTGCCCGGCTGGCCATTGCACAAGAGCCAGCAGAGGCAGTTGCAGGAGGAAGGCGAGCAGGGTTTTGCAGAGGTTCAGCTGGGTGGCCGAAAGCGTGAGAGGCGTGCGGCGCCAAAGCAAGGTGGCCAGCGTCCAGCAGAGGGCGGCTGCGAGGGCGGCCAGGGTGCTGGTGGCCGGCGTGGGGGTGGCAGGTGTCAGCAATCCCGTCACAGACTTGGCGCGAGCCCCCGGTGCGGCCACAACCCTGCGATCATCTCTGGAGGGTGCAACGGATGGGCTGATGACGATGAGGGGAAACCTCGTAGACGCACTGAGCTTTTTTCAGCTCAGTTGTGGCCGCTGGCGCTCGCGCCGCAGCAGCCACCATCTGTTGCACCGCCGAGCCGAACCCGGGGGCTCCTACATCGAGGTGGTGGAGCTCTCCGCCGTTGATCCCCGCTTGCTGGCCATCGCAACCCTCCACGGCATGGACCCTGCAGGATTGGTGGGGGGGTGCCAGGTGCGCTGGAGTGGGGTGATGGCCTGGGATCAAGACGGGCAAACCCATGAAGGCGAAAGTGTTTTCGGCCTGATCCCCACCGATGGATCGGGTCGGGAAGGCTTTTTGCTCAGGGATAGGGGCTATGCGGAAACCGCTCCGGTGGCAGGGCGTTTCTCCATGGATGGTGAGGATGCGCTCCTGCTCAGCACCGAGTACGAAACCATGAGCAGCGTGGAACGCTTCAGTTTTGCCGGCCCGGACGTGCGCATCCGCATGAGCACGGTCGAGGGGTTGTCCAATACGGCAACGTTCTGCATCGAAACCCGCCTTCCCGAATCCCCACTTGCTGACCCACCACGACCGGGAGAGGCGGTGGCGCCGCGCCAGACCCTGTCCCTCATGGGTTGGTGAGAGGGGGAGTGCGAACGTTACGGTCTGTGAGCCCTGGCGGAAGGGGGCCAGAGCCCATGGGGCCATACTTCTACGATCCCTCCGACGGATGCCTGACCTCGCGTGGCTCTCCCCCTCCTCCAATACGCCCCCACCACTCAAAACTCCAGGGTCAGCCCCTTGCGTGTGGGTTCCGACGAAGACCCCAGGACCGCTTCCATGATCGAATCGGCCTATCGGCAGATCTTCTTCCACGCCTTCAAAGTGGATCGGGATCGCACCCTGGAGAGCCAGCTGCGTGATGGCCAGATCAGCGTGCGGGATTTCATCCGCTCCCTCTGCCTCTCCGACACCTTCACCCGCAGCTTCTACAACCTCAACAGCAATTACAAGGTGGCCCGCCACCTTGTTGAAAAGCTCCTTGGCAGGCCCACCCACGGCAAGGCGGAGGAGATTGCGTGGTCTGCCGTGCTGATGACCCGTGGGGTGAAGGGCATGGTGGATGAAATTCTCAATTCCGAGGAATATCTCCAAGCCTTCGGCTACGACACGGTGCCTTACCACCGCAACAGGGTCGTGGGATCCAGGGAGGTGGGCGAGACCCCCTTCAACATCACTTCCCCCCGCTACGACGCCTACTACCGCGGCATTTTGGGTTTCCCCCAAATTGTTTACACCGGTACGGCCCGCGCCTTCCCCGAACGCGCCCAGCAGCGCCGTGGGGGCTACCCAGAGGACTATCTGGCCTGGGTGCGGACACTGCCGGCCATGCGCAGTGCAGGAGGCGCGCCCTCCGGAAACACCGGCATGGACTACCTGGCCAAGGTGCCCTACCGCAGCATTGGCCGCTGAACCCGCCTGATTGGCTTCAGCCCCAACCAGTCTCCAAGGCATTTTGGAGCCCAAGCCGGTCAGTGCTTGCTGACCGGCTCGGGCTCCTCCGTTCAATGGCGGTGGTGATCCTTCAGACTGATCCCAAACGAAATCTTGAGCTGTGAGTCAAAACACGCTGTCTTCCCTGGCCCTGATGACGCTGAGACAGCTGCGTCACATCGCCAGCGAACTCGGTGTGACCCTCTACAGCCGTAAAACCAAGGAAGAACTCATGGAGGCCATCCATTCCAGAAAAGATGATCCAGCCTTTTCCCTGGCTGCTTTGGAAGCGGAGATGACACCAGCGCCGCGCCCAGCCCAGGAGACGCGGGTGGTGTTTTCGCCTCGGGATCCGCAGTGGGCCTATGTGTTTTGGGAGATCAGCGACGACGATCGGGAGCAGGCGCTG
>JBJTWN010000232.1:0-3067 GCA_046081785.1 Cyanobium sp. | reverse complement strand
CTCCTGCCGCCGTTGCGGCGTGCAAGTTGGCACCATTGACGCCCTACTCATCCAGCTCTGTCGCAGAAACGATCTGACCCTGTTGACGACGGACCAAGACTTCCACGCAGCCACCAAGCACGTTGAGTTCAGGTTGTGGAGCCCAAGGTGATGGTTAATCCTGTAGCGCCTCAGCCCCACTGGTGGTCGTCGCTCTTCTCGATCTTTAGGAGCCACGACTGCCAAGGGTTGCCTCCTCCCAGCCGCACGAATGGCAAGCATGGCCAAGCCAGTCGATCCCGGGCAACAGATTCGCTCGGGTGATCGCATCACATGCGCACTCAAAATCAATGCCAGCCTCTGTGTGATGAAACCCCCAGCGGTCCAACAGGCCTGGCTCGTTGATCAGCGCAAGGTATTGCACTTGAATGAATACTCCTTGCTGTCGGTGGATTCTGAGAAACTGCGACGGCAATTCGGGTGATTGCGTTTGAGATAGCCTAACTTAGATCGGTAACAAATCCTCATCAACCTATCTCTCCATCAATCAAACACATGCCCATGAGCATAACGCTCCAGATGCCCGGCGGCCTCGGTGAGGGCGGCCACGTTGTCGCGGGTGAAGAAGCCGTCGTAGCCCAGGCAGCGCTGCACGTATTCGGTGATCAGGCGTGAGTGGGGCGAGCTCTTGGAGAAGATCTGTTTGAGGTTGGGTTGATCGGTGCATTCGCCCACCACCTGGGCCAGAAACGGCACCCCCTGCTCCTGCAGCCGGCGCACCACCACATCCACATTCTTCTCGCCGTTCACATCTCCATCGGCCACCTCATAGGCCATGTGGTGCATGCGGCGGCCGAAGTTGCGCACGAAGTCCTCCGTGGGCATCGGCAGATTCACCAGGGAATTGAGATAGGAGGGCGTGTTGTTGGCGGTGAACACCCGCGCGGGTGAATGCTTTTCATCCGCAACGGCGGGGCAGCGAGTGACGTTGGTGGAGGAATTCATCTCCTCGATGTTGTAGGCCCCCCAGAAGTAGTAGGGCACCATCGTGAGGTATTCGAGGATCGCATCTTCTCGCTCCCCCGCCAGCACCCGAGTGGCCATGTGATCCAGCCCCAGGATCTTGCCCTCCAGCCCCAGCTGTTGGTGGCGTTCCAGGGCGTCCAGGATCGGGCGCTCTGTGTCGTCATCCAGGATCACCCGATCCCCCAGGTCCAGCTCCGCCAGCGAATCGAGGGGCACATCCACATAGCCCAACCGGTTGTAAGTGTAGTCCGAAAGGAAGGTGAAGGTGAGGTGGGGTTGGGCGTAGAAGGGGTTGGCCGTCTCCTCGGGATAGACGAAGCGGATGTTCTGCGCCTCCAACACCTCCCGCACCCCGGAAGTGGAGGCACAGCCATAGATCTCGCCGATGTAGCGGCCGTTGGGGCTCTCCGCCGAGAGGGGATACATGGCATTCCAGCGGGTCACCTCGTCTTCGTAGGTGGCTGTGAGGGGCTCGAGCACGATCAGGCGGGGCCAGGCCGGATCAGCCGCCAGCAGATACACCCGATGGGTGTCCATCAGCCAACATTCCCGGTAGCGGTAGGGCCCCATCAGCGTCAGCTCCGCCAGATAGGGAATGGCATGGCCGTGATCCACTTGGATCACCACGGCGGCCATGGGGCCCACCAGTTGGTCGAGGCCACTGCGGGCCCGCCGCTCGTAGACGCGGGGCAGATGCTCTTCAAAGAAGGGGGTGTTGCGCTTGTCTCCCTTTGGGCGATAAGTGGCCAGGTCGATCATCGCGGGGGCGCTGCCAGTTGCCAGTGAAGCCGAGCGCGGGACTGGCTTCACTGGGCCCCGGTTCAGGCCGCCGATGGCAACGGTGGCAGCACCTGGGTGGTGGACACGGAGAAGGTGGGCTGGCGCAGGGAGGAAAGGGGCCAGCTGCGCACCCAGACGCAGTCGCTGAACTCATCCAGGTTCACCACCTGGTAGGTGCGGCCTGGCCTGTCGGCCAGTTGCACCAGGGTGCCGGGTTGGAGGGTCATGGCAGGAAATGGGGCCAATCACGAGATGGCGCCCAATCAAGCATCCTTTCGCCTTGCTGGTGGGTATAAATACCCAAGGGCTGACAGGTTGGCGGCCCAGCGGGAGGGTGCCCATGGCCGTAGCGCGGGGCTGAGCTGTTGGCCGCCATGCCGGTTGTCGGTCGCGCTTGATGACTTTGCCCGTCAATGCCACCCATTCGCGGCAGCAACGGCTGAGATCAGCCCCAGCCCCTTCAAGCCCAGGCCTCGCCGCCCCGCAGGTAGCTGCGCAGATTGACGCCCGCCTCCATGGCGGCCGCCAGCAGCTCGGCCCGCTGCAGCTCATCGAGGGCATCCCAGAAGGCATGGAAGAGATCCAGCGAGGCTTTGCCCATCCCCACCAGGCCCAACAGCGACAGGGGCAGGCTCAGCCAGGGGCACACCAGCAGCACCACCGCCAGGATCATGCTCACGGCGGCGCCGTGCTTCACCGATTCCCAAACCGTGGTGGCGATCATGCGCACCTGCACCGCACGGCTGATGTCGCCCTGGCGGCGCAGGGCTTCGGTGCGCAGGGCCGAGAGCAGGGCCTGGTAGCAGGCGTACACCGCCATGCCGCCCAGGGTGGATTCGGCAAGGAATTCGCCGTTGCTGAAGTGGCCGCCGTTGAAATTCACATCGAGGGCAGCCAGCCCTGCCGCCGGGGCCATCTCGATGCCGGCCCTGGGGATGCGGAAGGGATCACGGGCGCGGCCCATGGCGGCGGTGGAACACGGCAGCCCCATGATGACACCGGCACCGCAGAACGGGCGGGCCCTCGCCCGCGGCCCCGCGGTTCGGGAGAGCGGCCGTCAAATCACGGCCAAGTTGGCCAGGGAGCCACTGAAGCCCGTGATCTCCACAATCGCGTCAGCCGTGGCCAGTCCCACTGTGCCGACCCTAGGCTGCCTCCTGCTCAGTGCGGGAGGGAGGTCGGACCATGGGCCTCATGCCGCCTCCCCCCACGGACCAGCACGGCCGTCCCCTCGGGGTGGTGCGGCTGTCGCTTACGGCCCGCTGCAACCTGGCCTGCCCCT
>JBJTWN010000231.1:0-23763 GCA_046081785.1 Cyanobium sp. | reverse complement strand
GCACCGGGCAGGGGGCTGATCATCACGCCGCCGGTCTCGGTCTGCCACCAGGTGTCCACCACCGGGCAGCGGTTGCCGCCAATCACATCGCGATACCACATCCAGGCCTCCGGGTTGATGGGTTCCCCCACCGTGCCCAGGATGCGCAGGGAGCTCATGTCGTAGCGATCGGGCACCTCCCGGCCCCCCTTCATGAAGGCGCGAATGGCCGTGGGCGCCGTGTAGAAGATCGTGCAGCGATGCTTCTGGATCACCTCCCAGAAGGCGCCGGGCTTGGAGGGGCGGGGAGCCCCCTCGTACATCACCGTGGTGGCTCCGTTGGAGAGGGGGCCATAGACGATGTAACTGTGCCCGGTGATCCAGCCCACATCGGCGGTGCACCAGTGAATGTCATCGTCGCGGATGTCGAAGATCCACTGGAAGGTGAGATGGGCCCAGAGGTTGTAACCGGCGGTGGTGTGCACCACCCCCTTGGGTTTGCCGGTGGAGCCTGAGGTGTAGAGCACAAAGAGGCGGTCCTCACTGGCCATGGGCTCCGCAGGGCAGTCGCTGCTTTGGCCCTCCACCAGCTCGTGCCACCAGTGGTCTCGTTCAAGGGTCATGGGGGTGGGCTCCGCGGTGCGGCGCACCACCAGCACGTGCTGCACCGTCGGGCAGGCGCCTCCCGCCAAGGCCTCATCCACCGCGGGCTTGAGGGGCACGGCTTTGTCTTTGCGGAAACCCCCATCGGCAGTGATCACCGCTTTGGCTTCCCCGTCGATGAGTCGGTCGCGCAGGGCTTCGGCGGAAAAGCCACCAAACACCACCGAATGGGGCGCGCCGATGCGGGCGCAGGCGAGCATCGCGATGGCCGCCTCGGGCACCATCGGCATGTAAAGGGCCACCAGATCTCCCTTGCCAATCCCCAGCGCCTTCAGGGCATTGGCCGCCTGGCACACATCGGCGTGCAGTTGGCGATAGGTGAATGTGCGCACATCACCGGGCTCCCCTTCCCAGATCAGGGCCGTCTTCTCCGCCCGGGGCCCGCCCAGGTGCCGATCCAGGCAGTTGTAGGAGAGATTGGTGGTGCCTCCCTCAAACCAGCGGGCAAACGGGGGGGCGCTCCAGTCCAACACGGTGTGGAAGGACTCGAACCAGTGCAGCTCGCTGCGGGCGAAATCGCCCCAGAAGGATTCCGGGTCGGCTTCCGCCTTGGCGACCAGCTCTCGATAGGCCTCCATGGATCCGATGCGGGCCTGGGCGGCCAAACTCTCGGGGGGTGCAAAAAGTCGTTGTTCTTGCAGCACCGACTCGATCGTGACCTCGGGCATCCGCAGGAGGTGGTAACTGGCCCCTACTTAAGCGCAACTCCCCTGGCGATACGTCATCGTGGCAGCAACCGTCACCAGGACATGCCGGCCTGGCTTCCGATTTCTGTTCTCATCGCCGCCGCCATGACGGCCGTGGTGACCTTGTTGACACCCTCGCGGGAGGATTTTTCTTGGTTTTTGCGGCTGCGTCGCCCGCGCTGGCTCACGTTCGAACGCTGGATTCCGGTGATTTGGGTGGCGATCTACGCCTGTTTTTACGCCTCGGCCCTCGTGCTCTGGCTGGCGAGCCGGGCGCCTTGGCTTCTTGGGGGCTACCTGTTGCTTTTGGTGTTGGTGCAGAGCTACACCTGGGTGATCTGCCGCACCCGGCGCCTTCGCAGTGGCACGGCGGTGGGCTTTGCAGGCTGGGTTTGGGGCGTGGCCCTCGCCTTGGTGGTGCTGGCCCATAGCCCCACCGCCGCGCTGCTTCTGGTGCCCTATCTGCTCTGGAGCCCGGTGGGCACCTTCGTGACCTGGCAGATGGAGGGGCTCAATCGCTGAAGTGTGGCGTTCAGTTCCATGCCGCCATCGAGGCTCTGAGACTGGAATCCGGCAGGTCATCGCCAGCGTCCTCTGGACAGGGGTTGATCGCAGCTCCGGGAGGACCCGGACCCAAGCCGGGAGCGATTCCGCCGCTGATCACCTCGACGGGAAGTCGCTCACCGCTGCGCAGATCGATCCTCTCCACGGGCACATCGTCGATCCACCGATAAGCAAAGGGACCATGGAACGAAAACTGATCCATGGGGGCGCAGCAGGTGAAAACAGCCTGATCCGCCGAGCCCCCCTCCCGTCAACCCCTTGGCGCGCTCGCGCTCATCAGGCCTGCTGATCCCTGCTTGGCAAGTGGCTCCAGGAGCGTTACGTAGGAGGAAGCTTCGCCACGGAGACGGCATGGCGTGGATCAATGACCCAGGCGCAGATCACGGCACGGATCCGGCGCCAGGCGCCGGCCAAAATGCACCGATCACCCCCCATGCTGGCCCGAGCCTGGATCGCGATGGTCAGCTGAGCTATGTCGGAGAGGATGGCCGCCGCTATGTGGTGGGTCACCCCCCGGAGATCGATCCGGCCAGCCTCGAGAGGGTGATGCACACGCTGCAGAGGGAGGGGTCGCTGTTTCATCAAATCGAGCAGCTGGCCTGCCGTTGGATTGCCCAGGTGAGCGGCCCGGATCTCGATGGTCGGGCGGCCATGGTGTTGTTGGTGACCACCTTGGAAACCTCCCTGGAGGAGCTGTTTCCCGAGGATGGGGCTTGAGCGGGATGGTGAGCCGGCAAGCCCGCTTCGGCCCATGATCGATCAGGCTGAACCCATGCCGATTCCCGCTGCCTGCCTTTTTGACCTGGATGGGCTTCTGCTCGATACCGAGCCCCTCCATGCCCAAGCTTGGCGCGAGGCCGCTGCCCGGTTTTCCTTGGCGCTGAGCGAGCAGGATTTGCTGCATCTGCGCGGTCGCCGCAGGGTGGATTGTTTGGCCCAGGTGCAGGAGTGGATTCAGGGGCGCACAGGGGCTCCGCCGCCCTCTGACGAGGCTCTATTGGCCGTGCAGCAGCCGATCGCCCGCCGCCTGATGCCAGGGGCTTTGCCGATGGTGGGGGCGCCGTCCCTGGTGGCGAGCTGTCAGGCGCTTGGGGTGCCGATGGCCATGGTCACCAGCAGCACCAAAGACGCCGTGGCGCTCAAATGTGCTCCCCACGCCTGGTTGACGGCCATTGAGCTGCGGGTTTTGGGCGATGACCCTGAGCTCGCTGTCGGGAAGCCCGCTCCGGATCCTTTTCTCCTGGCAGCCCGCCGTCTTGGTGTGGCGCCGTCCGAATGTTGGGCATTTGAAGATTCGCCAGCCGGTGCCCAGTCGGCAGCGTTGGCTGGCTGCCACGTCCACGTTGTGGTGGCCCCGGGTTTGGTCTGCGAGGACTATCCAGACGGGGTGTGTTGCTGGCGATCTCTGGAGGAGGTGAAGCTTTGGAAGGCCAGGGGTCTCTTCAGCTGAGGCGACTGAGCACGAAATCCGGTAGGGCCCGCAGGGCGCTGCGGGGCTCAGAGGGCGGCAGCCAGTCGATCGACTCCAGCGCCTGGCGGGCAAAGTCTGCCGCCAGGGCCCGGGAGCGAGGAATGGCCTCACAGCCGCGCACCAGGGAGAGGGCCAGATCGAGGTCGCCTTCGTTGGCGAATTCACGTTCGATCAAGCGGGCCAGAGTGGGCTGCTCCTCAAGGGCATAGAGCACCGGAGCGGTGAGGTAGCCCGAAGCCAGATCGCTGGCGGCTGGTTTGCCAAGTTGCTGCTCACTGCCAGTGAAATCAAGGATGTCGTCCACCACCTGGAAAGCCAAGCCCAGTTGCCGACCGAAGGAGTGAAGGGCCTCGAGTTGGGTTGTGGGCAATCCGGAAAGCACTCCAGCTGCCTTGGCGCTGTTGGCGATCAGGGAAGCGGTTTTGCAGTAGCTCTTTTCGATGTAGGTCTCAAAGCTCTGGCCTGTGTCATAGCGATAGAGGCCCTGACGCACCTCCCCATCAGCCAGGTCCATGATCACCCTGCTGAGCAGCTTCACCACTTCCAGATCGTCAAGGTTGGCCAGGTGCCAGCTGGCCTGCGCAAAAAGGAAATCTCCGGCGAGCACAGCAACGCGGTGATTGAAGCGGCTGTGCACAGTGGCCACTCCACGCCGGGTGGCCGCCTCGTCCACCACGTCGTCATGCACCAGGGAAGCGGTGTGGATCATCTCCGTGATCTCCGCCAGACGGCGATGGCGAGGGGTGAGAACCCCCTCGGGCGAGATGGCCCTGGAAATCAGCAAGACAATGCCCGGGCGCAACCGCTTGCCACCTGCGGAGAACAGATGCTCGGCAGCCGCATGAAGGATGGGATGACGCGCACCGATGAGTTGGCGAAGATCGGCCACCAACACATCAAGATCGGCTGCGACCGGCTGGAGCAGCTCTGCAACCGTGCTCACGGCACCTCCCTAACGAAATGATTTTAGAAGAAGTGTGGTGGTCTCTGTTGGGTTCTCCAAGAGACGGCTCACTGGAGGACCAGCTGGCCGTCCGGTCCCTCACCCCAGTGGATCTCTTCACAGGCAACCGTTAGCCCAAGCAGTCTCTGGCAGGCGTCTCGAAAGCTCGCCGCCCCACCCGTGCTCAGAAAACGGTGGCTTCCTTGCATCTTGCTTGTTGTTGCGAGACCTTTCTCGCGAAGCACGCGCACCAGGTGGGCGGCCACCGCGGGCGCTGGATCGATCACCTGAAGAGTCGGCCCCGCCAGGCGACGGATGCTGTCGATCACAAAGGGGTAGTGGGTGCATCCCAGGACAATGGTGTCGGCATTGGCCGCCAACATCGGGTCCAAAAACGTCTGCAGCAGGGGCTCAAGCTCTTGTTCAGAAGCCCCCGATTCCACCCAGTCCGCCAGCCCCAGGCACACCTGCTCCACCACTTTCACATCCCTGGCGCAGCGACCGACCGTGGCCCGAAAGAGGCGCCCCTGGAACGTGGCTGGCGTGGCCATCACGCCCACCACCTTGGTTTTGCTGAGGGTGACCGCGGGTTTCACAGCGGGTTCCAAGCCCAGAATCGGCACCGCCGGATAGTGCTCCCGCAGCGCCTGAAGCGCGACGGCAGAGGCGGTGTTGCAGGCCACCACGATCGCCTTGCAGCCTTGCTCGATCAGGAAGCTGCAGATGGCGCCGCAGTAGGCCAACACCTCTTTGCTGCTGCGGTTTCCGTAGGGCACATGGGCACGGTCCGCCAGATAGAGGGTGGATTCCTGCGGAAGCTGGCGCACAATCTCCCGCCAAACACTCAGGCCCCCCACACCCGAATCAAACACACCAATCGGCTGGCTGGTCACGATGGCCTCACTGGCCCAGGTAGGAGAGGATGCCGGAGGCTACGGCGGCGGCGAGTCGTTGCCGGTAGCTGGCATCGGCCAGCCTGGGGGCATCGATCTCGCCTGTGACAAACCCCATCTCCGTCAACACGGATGGCATCACCGTGCGGCGAATCACGAAGAAACGTCCGGGTCGTGCCCCCCGATCCGGGGTGCCAGGGGAGACGGCCATCAGTTGCTGTTGGATCGAGAGGGCCAACTCGTAGGAGCGTCCCCCCTGGTAAAAGAAGGTTTCAATGCCATTCACATCGGGTCGATCGAGACTCAAGGCATTGGCGTGCAAACTCACAAAGACGTCGGCGCCACTTCGGTTGGCCAAGGCCACCCGCGGGGGAAGGTCCACATCCACCTCGCTGGTGCGGGTCAGGAACACTTGAACCCCCCGGTTCTGGAGCAGCTGTGCCAGCTGGAGGCCCACATCAAGCACCACATCGGTTTCGCGCAGGCCGCCGATGCCCACCGCCCCTGGATCGGGCCCGCCGTGGCCTGGATCAATCACCACACGAAAGCGTCCACGCGGCACAGCGGGCAGATTGCGGGCGTTGGGCACCCTGCCGGTGAGCACGGGCGTGATTGTGGAGGGGCTGAAGCGCGTTCCGCCCCTGCTTCGCCCGCCCGCAAGCAGGGGCGGAGCATTGATGTCGCCCTCCCCGATGAGAGGCAGACTGCGGCGCGAGATGCCTCGCAGCTCCATGCGCCAGCGATCCCGATCGACCCCCACAAGCCTCAGCTGGCGAGGATCGAGTTTTGTGCCTGGCGTGAACTCCAGAACCAGCCGCGTGGTTTGGTCATCCGGTTTGCCCACCCTCACTTCCACCAGCGAGCCCGCCCCGCGCACGCTGCGCCGGCGCATGGGTGCCCCCGGCAGATCAAACCACACCCGCGGGCCCAGGCCTCGCTTGCCCTCTTCGAAATAGGCCCGCACTTGGGATCCAGGGGTGGTGCGCAGTTCCAGCTGGCCTTCTCGGTTGATCTGCCAGGCGTAGAGGCTGCTGCCCGCCCAGGAGGGTGTGCCTGCCAGGAGGAACAAACCCACCAGCCAGACGAACGTCCGTTTCGGGCAGCGTCGGGCGGCCCCTCGCCATCGCCAGGTCACCATGGCCGCCTCAGAACAGGGAGGCGTGCCGATGTTGCAGGCTGGGCATCTGGGCTCGCACTCTTGCCACATGCTGCGTGTCCACCGGGGCGATGGCCAACCCCGGGGCCTGTCCGGCATCGGCCAACACCGTTCCCCAGGGATCAATCACCAGGGCGTGGCCGTGGGTCTGGCGTCTTCCCTCATGCTGGCCGGTCTGGGCTGGGGCCACCACGTAGGCGGTGTTTTCAATCGCCCGGGCTTGCAGCAACACCTGCCAATGGTCCTTGCCGGTGTAGGCCGTGAAGGCCGCCGGGATCATCAGCAGTTCAGCTCCGGCTCCAGCAAGGTGGCGATAAAGCTCGGGGAAGCGCACGTCGTAACAGATGGACAAGCCAACCCTGCAGAGGCCAGGCACGTCCACCACGGGGGGCAGCTCCTGGCCAGGACGCACCGTTGCCGATTCCCGGTAGGTGCTTCCATCGGGGATGTCCACATCAAAGAGGTGGATCTTGTCGTAACGGGCGAGCAGTTGGCCCTCTGGCCCAACCAGTTCTGCCCGGTTGAAGGTGGATCGCTCCGTGGCGGGCACGGGAAAGCCTCCCCCGAGCATGGTCACCTGGTAGCGGCGTGCCATGGTGATCAAAAAGCGGCTGCAGCGCTCGGCCAGGCTGGGGGCCAGCTCCAGGCGACGTTCGTCGTCGCCCATGAAGGCAAAGTTTTCAGGCAGCCCCACCAGCTCGGCGCCACGGTGGGCGGCCATTTCGATTTGCTCCTCGGCCGCGGCGAAATTCACATCAGGATCCGAGGTGCTGGTGAGCTGGAGGGCTGCCGCCAAGAAACTGCTCACCGCCTTCGATCACATGCAGTGGCGAACTGTAGTGGACGCAACGGGGAAGACAAGGGGCGTTTCAGCTGGCGCGCAACACCCCCGGCTCCGCTTGCACCGGCACGAGAGTGAGCGCATCGACCGCCGCGCAGCAGGCGAAATCGGCATCGTGATTGCCGATTCCTTGCAGCCTCTGGCCATGGCTGGCGGCCCTGAGGCAGGTTTCCGTGTCGTGGTGCCACTGTTGCCAGAGGGCGAGGGCGGCGAGGGCCTCGTCGTTGGCCAGGCTCACGCCCACGTGAGGGGCAACGGCCAGCTCGATGGCGGCGGAGGCCACGGCACCGGCGGCCAGGCTGTCTTCCAGGGAGTAGGCGCCCTCCCAGCCGCTGCCCACGATCCACACTTGCTTGGCATCCCGGCCGATCAGCCGCCGGGCGACAGCGGTGCGGTTGGGCAGGCAGGCGGTGAGCAGCAGGGGCACCTCCCGCACCGCCGCCAAGGAGCGGGTGCCGTTGGTGGTGCTCATGAAGATGCGCTTGCCCCGCACCAGCTCAGGGGTGACAGCCAGGGGCGAGTTGCCGAGGTCGTAGCCCTCCACCCGCTTGCCGCCCCGCTCGCCGGCCCGCAGCCGTTGCTCGGCGGGCCAGGCGGCTGCGGCGGCCTCCAGCTCCGCCAGATCGGCGAAAGCCTGGATCGCTTCGGCGCCGTTTTCCAGCGACCAGGCGATGGTGGTGGTGGCCCGCAACACATCGATCACCACGGCGGCATCGGGCCCGCCCTCGGCGGGCGGCAGCACCGGTGGCACCGATTCCGAGGTGTGGAAGTAGGAGATCTGCATGGCGGTGGAGGCGGGCGGCCGGGCGATGGGGCCAGTGTGTCAGGGGGCTGGCCCCACCCGGCGGGCCGGGCCAAGGCCAAAAAAAATCCACCACCCGAGGGGGTGGTGGAGGGGGGAAAGTTGCGCTGCAGCTCGATTCAGCGAAGGGCTTTGTCTGGCCGGACCTCAGTCCCTGCGGCCGCCACCATTGAGGGCAATGATGAATTGCAGGATGAAGATGAACAGGTTGATGTAGGTGAGATACATGCCCAGGGCGCCCACCAGGTATTGGTCATCCCTGTAGGTGCGGGGCATGGTGTAGAAATCGACAAAGGCGGCGCCGATGAAAAGAACCGTGCCAAAGCCGGCGATCATCAGCTGGAAGGTGCCACCCCCGAAGCCCGGGATGAAGATCCCGCCCATCAGTTGCACCACGATGGCGATCAGCAGGCCAATGATTCCAAGTCCCACAACGCCGCTGAGCGCCTGACCAACGTCATCGCTCATGCGGCGGCCGAAGAAAGAGGCCACCACAAAGGTGAGACCGGTGGCCAGGGCGGCCGTGCCGATGGCGCCGATGCCTGCGGTGCCGATGGCCAGATTCACGATGCCGCTCAAGGTGAAGCCGGTGAGCAGGCTGTAGGTGGCGAGCAGGGGCAGGGCGGTGTTGTTGTTCCCCTTGAGAGCCACGTTTTGGGCCACGAAGAAGAGCACCAGCTGGGAGATCATGGCCACCACAAAAAGGGGCATGAACACGGCTGGATTGCTGGCCATCAGCGCCAGACCCCCCATCACTCCACCGGCGGTGAGCACCATGCCCCCACCTACGTAGGGCAGGGCTTTGTTGACGACGTTTGGCCCGACGAGGGCGCTGCGTTGGGCGGCCTGGATGGCCTGTTGGAAATCGCTGTTGGCGGGCATTTCCTGGAGGAAAACCTGAATGAACCCAGTGTGACAGCGGCGGCCGGCTCTGCGTGGCTTTTGCTGTGCGGATCTCCGGTTGGGGAGGCCTTAACGAGCGCTGGGGCCCGCCGAGGGTCGGGGCAAGCCTGCGGCGGGGAGAAAGGCGAAGGGGGTTGCGGTTTCGAATCGGCTCGCCGCCTCTCCCGCGAACACCTGGCCACCGGCCACCCGCAGCCGCCGCACCGGGGTTCCTGGCGAGAGATCCAGCTGGTCGAGGGAGACCCAGAACACGCTGGGGGAGGTGACCGAGTCGAAGAGGATCACCCGCCGCTGTTGGTCACTCACCACGCGCCAGATGGTGGAGGCGATGTTGGGTTGGCCGGGGGTGGTGATCCCGAGGGGAACGCTCACGCTGCGCACCACGGAGAGCACGCTGGCCAGCGCCTGGAAACCGAAGCGTCTTTCGGGCACGGCGCCGATGTAGCTGGGGTCCACCTGGCGGGGAATGGCCTTGAGCAGGAAGGATGCGCGGGCAAAACGGTCGGCCGCTCGGTTGGTTCCTGGCAGGAAGGCCATGCCACCGATGCTTTGCCAGTAGCTGTTGAGGGCCAGTTGTTGATCAAAATTTGGTGAATTCGTCATCACCGTGTATTGCCGACCATGGTGGATGACAAGGTTGCCGTTGATGTATTCCAGGATGGCCGAGTCGCCCGTGGAATCGGAGAGGGAGAGATGCAGTTGGGCGCCCTGACCATTGGGCAGCTTTGGCGCCACAACGCGAAACGGCTGTGTGCGCAGATGGGCGACAGCCTCCTGCACCGTGGCGAACTGATCAAGCACATATTGGGCCCAGAGCGAGATGGACAGCACGGGCTTGCCATTGGCAGGGCCGTAATCCGATTCGGCCAGATAGAGCAAATTGGCGACCAATCCCTTCTCATTCATGCCATCCGCCGTGCCCAGGTCGTAGCCGCTCACCACCACGCTCCCGTAGCGCGAACGCCAGCGCGGGGTGTGGCTGCCACCAGCGCCCGTGCGCTCCATGCCCCTGGGGAAGGCCCAGAGATTCGACCGCATGTCTTCCGCCCAGTCCATGCTGCGCCCCGTGAGCACGGAGCCATCGGAGGCGGTGAATAGCACCCGGGTGCAGGCCAGGCTGGGCGCAGGGCCAGCGAGCAGGCCACTGAGGCCGATCAGCCCTGCCCACAGGCCACGGAGAGTGCGGCGGCAGGGTGTGGCGTGCATGACGGGACAGCGGCTGTGTTGATGATCATTGTGAAGCGCGGCGCGAGGTCGGGCCCTGGGCTCCCTGCCCCCGCCAGGGGCGCCATCCATCAGAGTGAACATCCTCCGGGATTCTGCCTTGGCCGGCGTGATGGCCCAACAGGGCCGCGATCTGCGCGGTTTCCTCCAGCTTCTTGAGCGTCGCGGTCAGCTGCGCCGCATCAGTGCCCCCGTGGATCCTGATCTCGAGCTGGCGGCCATCGCCGATCGGGTGTTGGGCCTGGGAGGACCTGCCCTGGTGTTTGAAAATGTGCGCGGCTCCTCCATGCCTGTGGCCGTGAATCTGCTCGGCACCGTGCAGCGGGTGGTGTGGAGCATGGGGATGGAGCGGCCCGAGGAGCTCGAAGGGCTGGGTGAAAAGCTGGCCTTGCTGCAACAGCCCCGACCCCCCAAGGGTCTGGAGGAGCTCAAGCGCTACGGAGGCCTGGCTTGGAACCTGGTTCGCGCCGTGCCCGATCGCGACCTGCTCCCCCCCTGCCACCAGGTGGTGCTGCGGGGGGATCAGGTGAATCTCGATGGCCTGCCCCTGCTGCGCCCTTGGCCTGGTGATGCGGGAGGCGTGATCACCCTGGGCCTGGTGATCACCAAGGATCCAGAAAACGGCACGCCCAACGTGGGCGTCTACCGGCTGCAGCGCCAGTCAGCCAACACCATGACGGTGCACTGGCTGAGCGTGCGCGGCGGCGCGCGACACCTGCGCAAGGCGGCGGCGCTGGGCAAGAAACTGGAGATCGCCATTGCCATCGGCGTGCACCCCCTGCTGGTGATGGCGGCGGCCACGCCGGTTCCCGTGCAGCTGAGCGAATGGCTCTTCGCGGGCCTCTATGGCGGGGAGGGGGTGCGGCTGGCGCGCTGCAAAACCCTGGATCTTTCCGTGCCCTCCCACAGCGAGCTGGTGCTGGAGGGCACGATCACCCCGGGTGAGGAGCTCCCCGATGGTCCCTTCGGGGATCACATGGGGTTTTACGGGGGCCTTGAACCCTCACCGCTGGTGCGGTTCCACTGCATCACCCACCGACGCGATCCGATTTTCCTCACCACCTTCAGCGGCCGCCCCCCCAAGGAGGAGGCGATGCTCGCCATCGCCCTCAACCGCATCTACACCCCGATCCTGCGCCAGCAGATCCCGGAGATTGTCGATTTCTTCCTGCCGATGGAAGCGCTCAGCTACAAGTTGGCGGTGATTGCCATCGACAAGGCCTATCCCGGACAGGCCCGGCGAGCGGCGATGGCGTTCTGGAGCGCCCTGCCGCAGTTCACTTACACCAAATTTGTGGTGGTGGTCGATCAAAACATCAACATCCGCGATCCGCGCCAGGTGGTGTGGGCCATCAGCGCGCAAGTGGATCCCCAGCGGGATCTCTTCGTGTTGGAAGACACGCCCTTTGATTCTCTGGATTTCGCCAGTGAGCGACTCGGCCTTGGCGGGCGGCTGGCG
Organism: Cyanobium sp.; assembly: GCA_046081785.1. Classification (GTDB taxonomy): domain Bacteria; phylum Cyanobacteriota; class Cyanobacteriia; order PCC-6307; family Cyanobiaceae; genus Cyanobium. The sequence goes on along the minus strand of JBJTWN010000231.1, from coordinate 12,179 downwards.
ATTGACGCCACCACCAAGATCGGGCCTGAGCGGCGCCACCCCTGGGGAGAGCCCCTGGCCAGGGACGTTGAGCTCGAGGCCCGTGTGCAGGCGCGTTGGCAAGAGCTGGGCCTCGCAGATCTACCGGAGGGGGAGCCGGATCCGGCGCTGTTTGGTTACACCCTCGAGCATGTGCTTGAGCGGCTCAGCAGCCACAGGGCTGGATGATCGGCGTTGAATGAACGGAATCATTGTGCGTGCCATGATTGCGTGAGCCAAGCGCATGCCAGCGGAAACCGTGCACACTGTTGATCTGCTCATACCCTGTCATAACGAGGAAGAATCGGCTGGGCCGTTGATCAGCGCGCTGGAGAGAACGATTGATGAATTTGAGACTCCTGATCAGAAAAAGGTTCGCTTTCACCTGATTATTGTTGATGACGGCAGTTCAGATCAAACCTGCCAACGCTTTGAGCAATTGATCCACGATTCGCACGCTATCAGCAGTGGATCCATCATCAGCCTCAGTCGAAACTTTGGCAAAGAGGCAGCCATCCTTGCCGGCCTGAATCAATCCGAGGGTGACGCTTGCATCATTCTCGATGCCGATTTGCAGGACCCTCCCAGCCTGATCCCTCAGATGGTGAGGGCGTGGCAAGAGGGGAGCCAAGTGGTGAATGCGGTGCGCAACGATCGATCGAGCGACAGCATGATGAAGCGCTTGACTTCGGAAGGGTTTTATTCGCTGTTTTTAAAACTCAGCAAGCTCAAGGTTCAATTTAATGCTTCCGACTTCCGTCTGTTGGATCGGGCGGCCATTCAAGCCATTCTGGCCTGTGACGAACGGGTGCGTTTCTCGAAAGGTTTTTTCGCATGGATCGGGTTTGAGCAAAGAAACATTTATTTCAAGCGGCCATCGCGCGTCACAGGTAAAACGAAATGGGGCAGCTGGAAGCTGTGGAACTATGCTCTTGACGGCATCTTCAATTTTTCTACCGCTCCCCTGCGTATCTGGAGCTACATCGGCTTGGTTGTCACCATTTCTTCGTTCATTGTTGGCTTAACAGCTGTGATTAGGGTGCTCTTTTTTGGCATTGATGTGCCTGGCTATGCCTCGCTCTTCTTCGCCGTCACCTTTTTAGGGGGTTTGCAGCTGATTGGCATTGGTATTCTCGGAGAGTATGTGGGCCGCTCCTACATGGAAGCCAAGCGCCGTCCCCACTACGTGATCAAGCGGATTCTAGAAAGCAAAACAAAAACTACTTGATCGTTGGGGTTGTGGGCTGGCTCAACACAATCAGGCCCACATCGCCATCCACGGCAATGGAACCCTCAGCTGGCCAGGCCGGACGGTTGTTGGCAAGGGCGGTGGCTTTGGCACGATCCGTTTCGGTGGGTGGAGTGAACACTTGTCCGGTGGCTTCTTGCAACAGGGGCAACTGAGCCCAATTCACCTGGAATCCGGATTGAAAATGCTCTCGCCCCTGCAAATATTGGTTGGGGGAGAAAGAGCCCATAAAAACAACCGTTCTTAAGGCTTTTGCGCCACTGAGTTGATTCAGACGAGCCACCATTTGACTGGCGTTTAACATATCGCGATTGGCGAGCCTCGCGATGTCGACACTTAATGTATTTGTGATGATCGCGTAGGAGAGCACCAGCAGGCTGGCCAGGCTGATGGCCACGATTTTGAGACGCCGGCTGTTCATCAAGGAGGAGAGGGCGAGAAGCCCTCCGCCAAAGACAATAGTGGCCAGCAGATTTCGTGGGTTTTCACTGGTGTGATCCATCAGAATTGTGGGCAGGAAAGCAGCTGCAACTGTGAGAGCTGAGATTGCAAGCAAAATGGGCAAAAACAGCAGTGCTTTTCCGCTTTTTTGAGGCTGTCGCAGCAAGTCTGTTGAGAGACCAGTGGCCACCACCAGCCAAAGCATGGATTGGAGGAGCTTGGTGCTTCTAGCCATGCTGGGCTCTTTGCCGTAGGCCGTGCGCTTGAGATGGTTGACCACCAGCTGCAGTTTGTCGCGCCAGCTGTCTAGACCAGCAAAAGCTGTTCTTTCGCTGGTGGGCAAGCCAAGCAGACGCAAGGAAATCAGCGAAATTAAAAGATAGCTGACAACACCAAGAGCAATCAGTTTGATGTAGTCGAATACGGGTCTGAAGTCTGCTGCTGGTGAGTTTTGCGCCGGCGTCGACCACTGACGAACGATCTGGATCAACAACAAAACCAGACCTGCCGCAACGTAATAGGAGATCATGGTCTGATAGCTCAAAGAGGCGGCAATCGCCAATACGCTCGTCCACTGCCACCAGCCGGGTTTATTGAAATTTGCCAACCCATAGGCCCCGGTGAGATAGGACATCACCATGGATGGGTGTTGCAACTGAAAAGCAAGAAGATTGATGTGATAAGGGAAAAGTGTAAACAGTAATCCGATCAGAATTCCGTAGATCGAAGCCGAGCGCGGAATCCAGAGCTTTCTCAGGGCCAAAGCAAACACCACCATGGCGGCGGTGTGCGCCGCTCCCCAGAGCGATCCGATCGGGGGGAAGCTTCCGCCGAGCCACCCCACCAACCGCGTGGTCAGAGCGGCAAAAACCCGCAGCTGGGAAGCCTGGCTCACGGCATAGCCAAGGCCATCTGAATCGGCGATGGAGAGAAAGTCGTCGCAACTCCAATTCAGACCAAAGATGCTGTTGCCACGCGCTAGCACAGCAATGCTAAACACCACCAGGAATTCAAAAAGCGCCGACTTTCTTATAGAAAAAAGGCGTTCGAATGCCATGAGGATTTGTTTTTGTTCGTGAGATTATACACCGCATGGCTTAAATGACAGCCCGTCGCCAGCCCGGGCTGTTTGTTGGCGATTGAGACTGATCAATCGCATCGACTCTGCAAGGCGTCCCCATGCGCGGTTGCGCCAAAGTGCGGAATGGCGTTGTCAGCCCGGTGGCCAACAGTTGAGAGGGGGCATGATCGTGAGAGGGGGGATGATCGGCCGCACGGGCATTCAAGCCCTCAAGGCCCTGCTGGAGTTGGCTCAGGAGCCAGGCCGCTGGCGATCGGTGAACGATCTGGCCTCTGCCCAGGCCCTGCCGGCGCCCCATCTTGAGCAGCTCCTCCTGCGGCTGCGCCGGGCCGGAGTGTTGGAGGCTCGGCGTGGACGCCAAGGCGGCTATCGGCTGGTTGGCACCCCGGCCCAGGTGTCGCTGGCCAGGGTGCTCGTGGCAGTGGAGGCTTGGCCGGCCGCGAGGTCGGCTCCCGAGGAACGCCTCTCCGATGGGGGGCCTGATGGGGCCACCGAGCGGGTGGCGGCTCTGGTGCAGCGGCGCCTGGCCCAAGCCATCGAACGGGAGCTGGAGAGCCTCACGCTGGAGGAACTGCTCTTCGATTGGCGCAGCGCCCGCGCCAGCCTGAGTGAGGAGGGCGGTTTGATGTTGGGTTGAGACCTAGGCTGTTGCCATGGCGAGTCTCCCTGATCCCTCTTCGGATGATTCCCTGAATGCCAGGGCGCAGGGGCCAGGGGAGTCTGGGCAACCTGGAGAACCTGAGCCTGGCGAGTTTCTCGATCAGGTGCTGATCCCGCTCTTGGCGGATTTTGAGGAGACCTTCGCCCGGGGCCAGGTGTTGTTGGATCACTGCCCCGATCGGGTGCTTCCTCCCCCCGGCCGCGCGGCACTTCGCGAGCGCCTGACGGTGGCCCAGGCGGGTCTGGCGGCTGCCCGTGCCCTCAGGGCCGCTGCACCCACCCCCATGGCCCTCGACATGGCCACCATCACCCCCTGGCATGAGCTGGTGGTGGAGGTGTGGTCGTTGTCTGCGGCGCTGCGGGCGGCGGGGGTGGAGCTGCCCGCTCCATAGGATCACCGCTCCAGCCGCCCCCCTCCCATGGCCGTCGCCGCCGCCGCGCCCCTCGTCCTGCCTGGCGGCGGCAGCCTGCAGGGCCGGGTGCGGGTGCCGGGCGACAAATCGATCTCCCATCGGGCGTTGCTGTTTGGCGCCATCGCCGAGGGCGAAACCCGCATCGAGGGCCTGTTGCCGGCGGAAGACCCCCTGAGCACCGCCGCCTGTCTGCGGGCCATGGGGGTGGGCGTGTCGGAGATTCGCGCCGGTGAGCCCGTCAGCGTGCAAGGGGTGGGCCTCGATGGTTTCCTGGAGCCAGACAACGTGCTCGATTGCGGCAATTCCGGCACCACGATGCGGTTGATGCTCGGCCTGCTGGCGGGCCGGGCCGGCCGCCATTTCGTGCTCAGCGGCGATGGTTCGCTCAGGCGGCGGCCGATGCGGCGGGTGGGTGGTCCGCTGGCTGAGATGGGCGCCTCCATACAGGGCCGCGAGGGGGGCAACCTGGCCCCGTTGGCCATCGCCGGCCGCGCGCTCCATGGCGCCACGATCCGCACCCCCGTGGCCTCCGCCCAGGTGAAGAGCGCCATCCTGCTGGCCGCCCTCACCGCCACTGGCCCCACCACGGTGATCGAGCCGGCCCTCTCGCGCGACCACAGCGAGCGGATGCTGCGGGCCTTTGGCGCCGAACTGGTGGTGGCCGGCCCGGGCGGCACGGAGGTGACCGTCACCCCCGGCCCCAGCTTGCGGGGCCAGGAGGTGGTGGTGCCTGGCGACATCAGCTCGGCGGCCTTCTGGCTGGTGGCCGGCGCCATCACCCCCGGCGCGGAGCTCACCATTGAAAATGTGGGCCTCAATCCCAGCCGCACAGGCATCCTGGAGGTGCTGCAACAGATGGGCGCCGCCATTGAGGTGCTGAATCCCCGCGATGTGGCCGGGGAGCCGGTGGGTGATCTGCAGGTGAGCCACGGTCCCCTGAAGGCGTTCACGATCGACGGCGATCTGATTCCCAGGCTGGTGGATGAGATTCCGGTGTTGGCGGTGGCGGCCTGCTGCGCGGAGGGGGTGAGCACGATCCGGGGGGCGGAGGAGCTGCGGGTGAAGGAAACCGATCGGCTCGCCGTGATGGCGCGCCACCTTTCGGCGATGGGGGCGCGGCTGGTGGAGCACCCCGATGGCCTCACGCTGGAGGGCGTCACCGCGCTTCACGGGGCTGAGGTGGATAGCGAAACCGACCACCGGGTGGCGATGAGCCTGGCGGTGGCCTCACTGGTGGCCCAGGGCGACACCCGCCTGCATGACAGCGCCGCCGCCGCCGTGTCCTACCCCGGCTTCTGGGATGACCTGGCCCGCCTGCGCCGTTGAGCCTCCGCTCGGCCGCTCTGGCGCTGGAGAGGGGCAGGGATTGGCGCTGCGCGAGGGCGGCGATGGCAGTTTCAGCCTGTGGAGCGGGGCCTATGGCGAGGGGTTTCACAGCGGCCGCGGCGCCCTGCGGGAGGCCCGGGAAACCTTTCTGGAGCCCTCGCAGCTGGAGCGCTTTGCGGTTGGGGCGCGGCTGAGGGTGGTGGAGGTGTGCGTGGGCACGGGCAGCAACCTGGCGCTGCTGCTGGAGGCCTGCGCAGCGCGGGGGATCGTTTTGGAGTGGTGGGGCCTGGAGCTGGATCCGGAGCCATTGGCGCTGGCCCTGGCCTCGGAGGCGTTTCGGCGGCCGTGGCAACCCGCCACGTTGCAGGTGTTGGAGGAGGTGTTGGCGCGGGGCAGCTGGCGGAGCGCGCTGAGCTGTGGGCGGGTGCTCTGGGGCGATGCCCGCCAAACGCTGGCGGAGCTGGGGCGGCAGCGGCGCGGGCAGATGGATCTGCTGTGGCATGACGCCTTTTCCCCCCAGCGTTGCCCCCAGCTGTGGACGGTGGAGTTGTTGGGGGCTGCCGCGGCGCTGTTGGCCCCCAAGGGTCGCTGGATCAGCTATAGCTCGGCGGCGGCGGTGCGCGAGACGCTGCGGCTGGTGGGGTTGCAGTTGATGGCGCTGGCGATACCGGAAGGGCTCGGCGCCCAGAACAACGCCTGGAGCGGCGGCACCCTGGCCAGCCCCAGCCCCCTCGGGCCCTCGCCGCTGTGGCGAGAGCTGTCGGCGATGGAGCGCGACCATCTGGCCAGTGGCGCAGGCGAGCCCTACCGAGACCCCAGCGGCCGAGCGGACGCCGCCGCCATTCTCCACAGCCGACGCCAGGCCCAGGCCGCTTCCCGCGCCAGCGGCACACGCACCTCCAGCAGCTCCTGGCGGCGGCGTTGGGGGGTGGGCGGCGCTGCTGTTCCTCTACCGGCACCTGCTCAAGCATGACTTGGGCCCGCCAGGAGATCATCGTTTGCGATGGCGAGGGCGGCAGGGACCTGCTCGCCCTTTTCCCCACACCACTGGCTGCGCAGCCACCTGGCACAGGTTCGAGCTCCTCAGCAATGGCCACAAATATCCAATAATGGGCCTCTGATCGCCGGCCAGAACTGGATGGATGGGTGGCAAGCAGCTGGGTTTCGGTGGGACCAGGGGTTCCTTAACGCATGGCCTTACCAGGACTGCTGGAACTGGAGTCGCACCAGCCAGCCGTTGGGGCTGTTGTCGTTGCCCGCCACCACCCCGCCGGCGGTGAGGCCCAGCCGGGCCCGGGTCCAGGGGCTGCCGCCGATGGTGGCCCCAAGGGCCGTCCAGAGCTGGTGGTTGTCGTTGCTCTGGCCATCGGCGTTGGTGCCACCCCCCACCTTGGAATAGGAATCGAGCGACACCCAGAGCCGCTTCGACACATCGTGGGTGAGGTGCACCTCCAGGGCGCCGAGGGGATCCTGGGTGGTCTGGGAGGGGGTGGGCAGAAGGCGGGTGAGCGCCTTGCCAACCGGCAGACCCCGCACCGTGAAATCAAACTCCGGCGAGGCGGGGTCGTTGTTGGGGGTGAAGAGATCGAGGGTGGGAAGCACCTCGAGGGTGGTGGTTTTCCCCGGAGCCCACGTGTCACTGAGGCGGGCGGTGATCGGCAGGCCGGCGCGGAAGGTCCAGCGGTTGGTGCCGATGTTCACCACCCTGTCGGTGTCGTAAGCGCCGGTGGGGGCGAACATCCCCGCCATCCCGAAGATCACCACATCCGGATTCTCCAGGCCCATGAAGGCGGCGAACTCCTTGGGCGGCAGAGCGGGGGCATTGAGCAAACCGAAGGTGAGGTGGCCGTAGGCATCAGCCAGACCCTGGCGGCGGGGATTGCGGTTGATCCCCGTGCGGCTCTCCCCCACCGCCACATCGGCCCAGGCATAGGGCAGGGCCACCGTGGCCTGGATCAGCTGGCTGCCCACCCCGAAGAAGCGCGAATAGCTCGGCACCACCACGAAGGTGTCCACGTCGAGATTGGGGTAGACGACGCTCGTATCCACCACCGTGTTCGAGCTCGTGTAGATGCTGTTGAGAGTGAACACATTCGTGCCTACTGGCGCCGGCCAGAACTGGCGAGGGCCATACATCTGAGCCGAAGCCGAAGGGGCGACGAGAGCGTTGCAGGCGGAGAGGGCCGTCAGGAGGAGCGTTCGAAGCAGCTGAACGGATCGGGTGGACAAAAACATCGTGCAGACGGACCGCTTCTCCGGGATGGGGCGATCAAACGGTAAGGGGGAAAGGTGGAATAGCCAGGGGGCGTGAGAATCTCAGGCAGGCTCGATCCAGATGGGCGAGGTCAAGCCCACTCCTTCTGCTTGAGGGGCACCTCGGGGGGCAGCTTGATCTCGATCACCCTCGCGTAATAGAAAGCCCTCTAGCCGGGGTGGAACTCCGGATTCCGCCATACAGCGCTGAGTTCGAGCAGCACATTGGGCTGAATGAGGGGACCGCGCCTGCGCAACCGACCCGGGATGCACTGTGGAGCTGGTGGCTCCAGGGGCATCAGCCGAGCCCAGGGTTTGCCGGCCTTGGCCAGCACGTTGCTGGTGATACGGGAACAGGCACTCCAGCGGGCCTGCCCCCCCGGGCGGGAGGTGCCACTGCAAGTGCGTACAAGCGAAAGAGCAGATTCAGTTCTTTCTGTTACTGGATTTTGGCGAGCGGGCTTGCTCCTTCGCAGGGAGAACTGCAAAAAAGGCCGCGCTGCTGCGGCTGCACCCAGCGCCGCATCCATCCCATGGCTTCCCCGCGCCCTCCGTCGCTGGCCCAGCCCCCCCCGCTCGCGACCAGCTCAAGGCCCTCATGGACAAGGTGGTGGATGACCGTGAGGTGGTGTTCGTGCGCCGCCGTCAGGGCGGAGATGTGGCCATGGTGGCTGCGGAAGAACTCGAAGGCCTGCTGGAAAGGGCCCATCTGCTGCGCTCGCCGCGCAATGCCAACCGCCTGCTCGCAACATTGGAGCGCGCCCGGTCTGAAGATCGCCAGCCCCTTTGACTCAAGGATCTCGAGGCGCTGCTGGAGGCATGAGCACCCAGCGGGAGGCGGTGTGCCATCCGGAGTTCCTGGAAGACTTGCAGCACTGGATCTAAACCGATTACCGCACCGCCCGAAGGCCATTGGAGCTGATGAAGGCCATAATGCGGGATCCCTTCAACGGCATCGACAAAGCGGAGCCCTTGAAATATCTCGGCTCCGATGTCTGGTCGCGCGCTTGATCCTGTGCAAGAAGGCAAAGCCGTTCTGAACAGAAACACTGATTTTGGCGCCAAACTCAACAGCAGCCCTTGCCTTGCCACGCATCATGGGCCGAATGTGTGACTGAACCAGGTTCACGATGCGGTCAGGCATGCTGCGGGTCCTGGAATACAACAGGATGCTTTGCTGGCGCGGTGCAGCTCACTGATCACGAGAAGCTTCTGCCACCGATGGGTCTTAAGGCTGGAAAGCACTGCACCAGAGGCGATCAGGGCATCAATGGCATCAAGATTCCTCTGTAGGTAGTCGAGCTGGCGTCGTATCGTGGCTTTAATCTTGCGACGACGCGGCTTTTTCTGTTTGGCAACTCTGCTGAAATTGGCACGTGCCTTGCCGCGGTCAAATCGGGGTCGATGTTTGCGTAGATCTGAACTCTGCTCGCAGAGATCGTCGATGATCCGCTCAGTTGATTCTCTGGCACCAGTCATAGGGTTGAATTGAGGGGCATATGTTTCTTCCAGCTCTTCCCAAGGCATCAAGGAAGAGAAGATGACCCAGCGGTTGTCGGAGTCCAACGTGCCACCGAAAGGCACATGGATATCTATCGACTTATTGTGGGGCGACTTGAGGTGATTGAACTGGAGAGCTAGATTCTGCGTAGCTACCCCCTACACTGATATGCGCCATTGCGGAAGTCCAGTGTTGACAGATCCTGTTGCTGGTGGTGCCTGCCGATGGCAGGCCACGGTTGATGCCCATCCACTGGAGAGCCATGAGCCAGATGCGTGGTTGGCCTATGGCGTGGCATTGTTGCAGACGATCAAGCCTGGTGCCGAGGCTCCCAAGCAGCTTCAGCAGGCAGGCTTGGCGTTCGTGCAGGCTCGGAACCACGGTGCCAGTGAGGATTCCGTGGCGGCAGCCCAGCGATACTCTGTCGTTCAAAGTCTATGCACTGCACTTGGGTTGATTTCGATTGAGGTTCCAGTACGGCCGCCCTGCTTTGCCGCCATGCCAAGGGCTCTCCAGTGTTCTCCTGATCCCAGCTGGCAGGAAGGTGCTGAAAGCGCTGATCCCTTCAGCGCCACGTTGAAAGCCATATCCGAGACATTTCAACTTGACCTACCTGCCAAGAGTTCGGTTCTGGATCAATTGTTGATCGCCAAGAATCAACTGCGCCAACAGGATATAGACCCTGATCGCATTCGGTTGGTCCTTCAAGACAGCATTCCACAGGGAATCGAGAATGGCGACGAGCTACTGAAGAAGTTTCTGTTGATTTTGCTATGAATCGTTTGCCTGCCGCCTGTAGCTTTCAACTTACCGATGATTATGTTTGGAATTGATGTATTAATGGTGGCCGATGGTGAGAGACTTTCTCTTGGTTGCCTGGTGGCTGCAATCATCGCCCGTAAGTCCTTTCCAGAGGCACGCTTCCATTTTGCGATTCCTTCCGATCAACCCTTCAATCTTGATCTACCCAAAGGTACGATCTCAGCACTTGATGTGCAGTTCTTGCCGTTCACGGTTCGTGACTTGGCTGTTGAGGGAAAGCGTTACAGGATCCTGAATAAAGTTCGAGCTGTTGCTGCTTTCGGTTCGCGACCGGTGTTGATGTGTGATTCGGATCTGTTTTTTCTCCGACCAATTCCTGTCGAGTATTTGAATGGGCGCACTATTCCAGCGGCTACTCCAGAGCATGGCCGACATGATTTCCCTTGGGAAAGACTTTATACTAATTTTAACTTAACAGTTCCTTCATTCCAGGTCCTGTGTGGGGGAGGTGAATCAAGTCCTCCTTGGTTTAATGCAGGGTTAGTGTATGCACCCAATGCCGCTGCTCTTGGTTCCCATTGGGAGCAAATCTGTTTAGAAGTCAACCAGTTGGATTGGGTGCCGGAGCGCTGGCCTTACCTTGACCAGATCTCGCTGCCACTGGCGATCGCGAGCTTATCTCCGTATGCCAGACTTACAGAGGCGTCTGTAATGGATAGTCGCTTGAATCAGAATCTGTTTCACTGGATGGATGACCAGACTTATACCCTGCACGGGTTTGGCATTCATCATCACGGACGAGTCTCGCTGATTAGAAGATATTTCCCTCGTATTCTTATGTGGCTCCGAGATGATTATCCGCTGCTAGATGTACTTTTGGACCGTTACGCTTTGTTCGATGATCAACATGCAAAATCAGACTAACTCTAAGTAATGGCTCTGGAATCTGGCGTAGATGATTGCAAAGGCTTGGCCTTGGCAGCCTTGGCAGCCTTGGAGATGGATAAGCTCGATCGAGTAGTGGAGCTGGCTAACAGATTATCCGGGCCATTGCAGGCTAATGGATTCCGCGACTATCTCCTAGGAACTGTACTAGCCCGCCGAGGGAAGCATGAACATGCTTTGCAGATTGCGCTTGCTCTCTATGGAGTTGACGTTAGCCGCCGAAGTGGTGAGCGACTGAGATCAGAAACCTTGCAATTGATGCAGGGACGGGGAGGCAGTCGTGATGGCCTTGCATTGTTAGATCAGGCTTTGCAGGCTGCTCCTGTGGGCATTGATCCGCTGGAGCAGCTCAACCATGCCTCGCCTTCGTCACCGCTTACGGCAGAAGCAGATTGGCGTGATCTTTTCCGCTTCTGGTGCGAGCGGATCGGTGAGGGGAGAGCTGCAGAGCTGGGGCGATTGGGTAGTGCGAAGCTTGATCAGCTTGTTGAGCTTTCGGGTGCTCAGGCGCGGGGTCTTCGGGCAGCCCAGGACTCCATGGGTTACGACGAGGCCAATAGTTTCGGCTTTCTCTACTACTTGCTGGCATTGCGCGGCGTGGAGTCCCTGCCGGCGCCTGTTGGAGTTATTGGAGGGCAAGATGATCGAGAAGTACTGGTGAGCATCATTCTACCTGTTTATAACAAATGGAATATTACGCTTAACTGCCTGCGTAGTCTTGCCGTGGCGCGATTGGGTGCTGTTGATTTCGAGGTGATCTTGGCTGATGATGCGTCTACTGATGATACTGGCAAGATTGCTGAGTGCAACCCATGGGTGCGCCTAATTCGCCAAGAACGAAACAGTGGCTTCGTAGATAACTGCAACCATGCCGCCGCCTACGCCAGGGGCAACGTCTTAGTCTTTCTTAATAATGACACCTTGGTGGGCGATAATTGGCTGAGCACGCTGCTGGGCAGTTTCCGTCGCAGGCCGGGTGCCGGAGTTGTGGGTAGCCAGGTGTATGCCAGTGATGGTGGTTTACTAGAGAGCGGAGGCATTCTATGGGGGAATGGTGATGTATGGAATCACGGTCGCGGCTTCGATTCTCAGCGCTGGTTTGAGCTTGACCATGAACGCGAGGTGGACTATGTGAGTGGCTGTGCGATGGCGATTCGGCGGGAACTCTGGCAAAGCCTGGGGGGCTTTGATGTACGTTTTCGACCTGCCTACTGCGAAGACGCTGACTTCTGTCTCAGAGCTCGCGAAGTAGGTCAGGCTGTCATCGTTCAACCCCAGTCGCGGATCCTTCATCTTGAGGGTCTCAGTAATGCTCGCAGCACAGAGGCCGGCCTTAAGCGTTATCAACTCACCAACCTGGGCCAACTGCGCAAGCGCTGGAGTCGGCTGCTGCTCACGGAGCAGCCACTCGATATGTCGAGGCAACTTCTGGCCAGTGATCGTGGCCTGCGGAGAGGACCCGTGGCATTGGTTGTTGATCACTACTTTCCAATGCCTGATCGCGATGCTGGCAGTCGATGTACATTGTCT
>JBJTWN010000230.1:0-17630 GCA_046081785.1 Cyanobium sp. | reverse complement strand
GCTACAGAATTAGTCATAGCCATCTGACGGGGAACTGATCACAGCAGGGTCCTGCATGAAGCAAATACGTTAGATCTTCCACGCAAAACGTCTTCATTCGCGCAATAGCTGCGGCTACGTCTGGCTAACCATGCCTCGTGGCTACGGTCGAGAGTGAACGCATGAAGGGGGCCAGCCGCTGTGAGCCAGATCCCAACTCCCGTCGCAACGAACAGGGCCCATCCACAGTGCCGCCGCGGTGGCATCGGGCTCTCCTTCTCGGGGGGAGGGTTTCGCGCCACGGCCTTCTCCCTCGGCACCCTGGCCCTGCTGGAAGACCTGGGGCTCCTCGCCAAAGCCAAGGTCATGTCGAGCGTCTCGGGCGGATCCCTGGCCCTGGCCGCCTATGTGTGCGCCAAGGCCGGCTCAGACGCGCAACACGAATCCGGCTTTGACTTTGACGATTGTTTTTATCGCCCCTTGATGGCCTTCCTCGAGCAGGAGAGGCTGGCTGAGGCATTTGTGAATGTGAACACCCTGTTGAGCGGAGAAAAATTGATCTTGAAAGCCGCTGATGCCACCCATGCGTTTCTTAATCAGCTGCTCAACAGCAGGGACTCTGGCTCAGAGCAAGCGCGGCTCGGCAACGAGAAGATCACGGAAATGCTTGCCAATAAAAACCTATCGCCTGACTATATTTTCTTTAATGCGACCAACATTGCTTCACTCAATCTATTTCGCTTCGGCATACAACGCACCAACCGGAGAGCCAACAGTGAAGGCATCGAAAACAGTGGAGGCATCAATCGGCCCGCATTCGTGTTGAACCGCTATTTTCTTACCCACAATCAAGAATCAGCCGAAGGCGAGACTCTCTACCACTATACGCAACGGATTCGCATAGCCGATTGCGTCGCAGCCTCCTTTGGCTTTCCAGCGGGGTTCGAACCTCTGATTTTCCCCGATGATTTTATTCACTGCGACTTCGGGCCAGGGCCAGGCAGCATCGGAACCAAAGAACCGGACATTGAATCAGAATTGTATAGCACCAATCCAGAAGAGATCAAGAATCATTTTCGCAGTGATCTCATTTGCGATCACAAGCAGTATCTCGCTTTCCTCGATGGCGGCCTATACGACAACCTTGGCCTTGCCAGCGTGGAAGACATCCGACGAATGCTGGACAAATCCACCAAAGAGGATGGGACCAATGGCCAACCCATCCATTTCATCATCGCAACAGATGTGGATCAAATTCCATCTCAATACACCGTTTACAGCGATGCTGAAGTTGAGCAACGGTTGAAGGGTCAAATCGAAAAGCCCCACCAGTCAACCCCCTGGTGGCTCAAACTCATTGTTTGGCTGTTGCCGCGTCTTGCGAAAATCTTCAAACCCGACTTTTTTTCGATCAATGGAAGCACTCCGCGAAAGAGCCTGGGCCTGAGCTCCTCTTCAACACACTCATCACTGGATTCCTGGGGAGATGTGTTAACAGCAATAGCATTGCGATTATCTCAAGATCCGCAGCACGTCTGGCAAATCATCAATAACCGCCGCGTCGGCCAATTGATGCCTGCCTTCAGCGGCTATCTCAAACGCACCCGCTCCCTCACCTACGGCTATCTGCAGCAGGCCTATAGAGGGCTTGCCAAGGATAGTGATTGCCATCTGATTCGAAACATGATTTTCGAACTCACCCCTGGGCAAGACGTGGATCCAGACTATGCAGCAAACCTGATCACCCTGCCGATTGAGGATTACAGACACCAGGAGAAACTCAATCCAGTTGCACCAATTGCTCGCAAGATCAGCCATGCCAAATCAGTCAGTCTCTTTCTCCAATCCCTCAGGGATAAATGGGCGGATCAAGAGATCACCCCCCGGTCATTGCGCCTCCGCATGCAAGACATCGATCTAGGCAGGCAAGGCGGATATTCGAGCCTGGAGATCCTTGAAGATGAGGATCTCCAAGCCCCTGAGCGGAAAGCCTGGGACGAAAAAGGCCCTCTGTGGTTGCATCTGCTGACGAATAACGATGGGCAACTCATGGATGAGGCTGAGCAAATCATTGAGGAGCTCAATCTCAACCAGGCAGATAAGATCTGGCGCTGGCTCTGCACCCACTTATCGTGCTATAGCCATAGCGAAGACAGCGGCTGCTTGCAGGCCCATCCCGAATCAATGAGCCTGCCGGTAGCCTCGACAATTGCCAACATTAACGCAGCGCTCCGCAAACAAATCCATGACAACCACCAACTCCTGGATCAATGCTCCGTAGCCCTTGACGAGAGCACATCCAGCTATTCATGGATTCCTCTCATTTGCCAGATGGCGACAAACGTGCCCACAACCCTCTGGCTCAAAGGCCTGAAATGGTATGTGCCTGATGTCTACGAGGGCTCAAGGATCATTCGCAATGGCCAATGGTTTGGCGATCAGCCCACGGAGAAAGATCTCGATGGTCGCCATTCACCCCTCAATTTAAGCAAGCTAGGCGCTGCACCAGCAGCAGCGATCTGCACCGCAGCCGGCTACATCAGCACCAGTTTCAACCTATTAGAATACTTTTATTCCTGGCTCGGTGGATTTGCTCCCGCTCAGGAGAGATTGGTTTTCGAACTCAAAGCCACTCCCTTCAGGTTTGTGACGCGCGAGAAAATAGAGGAGCTGGAAACTCTTCCCTACCCGCTTCGCCAGGCCACTTGGAAACAGCTCCAAAGCGAGCAACGGCAAGGCAGTCTTCCCTCGCACATGCTTGAGAAGTTTGCCCTCTTGGAGGCTCCACTCAACCGTCGCGCTGGGCTGCCTGAAACCTTCTGGCGAGAAGCTGAAGATGATTAAAGCCGAAAACTGAGCCCGAATTCAGCACAGCATGACTTGAATCTAGTTGACGGTTCAAATGAACACCACAACACGCACCCACGAAAGGCACATCTTTGGAGATGGTGATCTAGAAAGCGGGCGGCGGGAATCGAACCCGCATCATCAGCTTGGAAGGCTGAGGTTTTACCACTAAACTACGCCCGCATACTGGCTCCGCTTTGGAGCGGATCCAACGGGAGCAAGCCGTATTCGGCCATCCCCGGTTGATTCTCCCACAGGCACGGGCTTCTGTTCACGTCACGCCCGCTCCGATTCCTGCTTGCGAGAAGCAACCCCTTGGAAGCTCAAGCATGATGGCCTGTGGATTGGTGCCGACCCCGTTTGACATCCCCCCCACCGTCTCCCTCTGCGGAAGGTCCCAGCCCCATGCACCTGCCGGGCGGGGAACGCCGCTTGATGCTGTCCTACGGCCTCGGGGATGCAGGCACTGGCATGGCGGCCTCCCTGATCGGCTTCTATCTCTTCGTTTTTTACACGTCCGCTGCAGGGCTTCCCCCCTGGATGGCCGGGCTTGTGCTGATGCTGGCCAGGATTTGGGATGCCATCAACGACCCGATCGTGGGCTGGCTCAGTGATCGCACCCGCCATCCCCATGGCCCACGCCTGCCCTGGATGGTGTGGAGCGCCATCCCCCTCGGGGTGGCCATGGCCATGATGTGGTGGCTGCCGCCAGGGAGTCTTTGGCTGAGATTTGCCTTCTTCGTGGCCATCTCCGTCGTCGCCAACAGTCTTTACACCTGCGTCAACCTCCCTTACACCGCCCTGATGGCGGAGCTCACCACCAGCACCACCCTGCGCACCCGACTCAACCGGGCCCGCTTCACGGGCTCGATCATCGCAGGGCTGTTCGGCATCGTGCTCGGAGGGTTGCTGCTCAGAGACCATGCCAATCCAACGAGCTACTGGCACCTGGGGCTGCTCTCTGGCCTGGTGATCAGCGGCAGCACCCTGGCCTGCTGCTGGGGCATCGCCCCCACCGCCCGTCAGGCTCAACAGCCCAACCCCAGCAAAGGCTCCACCCGTCGCCTGCTGGGCCGGATTGGAGACAACGGGCGTTTTCTCCGGGTGCTTGGGCTTTACCTGCTCCTCTGGTGCGCCCTGCAGCTCATGCAAACTGCCGCGCTGATCTTTTTGCCGGTGGTGATGCGTCTGCCTGAGAGCTGGAGCAACTGGATCCTGCTTCCCTTCCAGCTCAGCACCCTGGCTGGCCTCCAGCTCTGGACGCTGGTGAGCCACCGACAGGGCAGGCTGCGCGCCCTGGCTTGGGGAGCCGCCTTTTGGGTGACGGGATGCCTGGCTGCCATGCTTCTTCATCCCCTCGACCCCCAGATCGCACCTCTAGCCTCCTTTTCGAACCAGATCCGCCTGGCGGCGCTGGTGGCCGCCATCCTGGTGGTGGGCCTGGGAGCCTCAACGGCTTACCTCATCCCCTGGTCGCTCCTTCCCGATGCGATCGACGTCGACCCGGAGAAGCCGGCGGGCCTTTACAGCGCCTTCATGGTCTTTGTGCAGAAGCTTTGCATCAGCGTGGTGCTCTTCGGCTTCGGCAGCCTCATGACCTTGAGTGGCTACATCCCTCTCCAAGGCAGCCAGCAACCCCAAAGCGCGCTGGTGGCGATCAGGTTATGCATGGGTCTCCTGCCGGCCCTTCTCGTGGTGCTGGGTCTGGTCGTGATGAGGCACTGGCCCAAGGGCAGCAAAGGGCAACTTGCCCCGGAACAGTCGTGACGCTTGAGGCTCCATGACGTCGGCACGGCGGCAGAGAAAGTGGGTTCCCCCGCGCTGGCTCTCGCGGTTGGGAACCAGTTTGATGATCGGAGGCCAGGCGGTGAGTGCCATTGCCCGGGGGCGCATCCACCCGGGCGATCTGTTGGCAGAGCTGCAAGAAGCCGGTCCTGGCAGTGTGCTGATCGTGTTGATCACGGGTCTGGCGGCTGGCACGGTGTTCAACATCCAGGTGGCTGCGGAACTCTCGCGGCAGGGGGCAAACGCCGCGGTGGGTGGCCTGTTGTCTTTGGGCCTCTCCAGAGAAATCGCCCCTCTCCTCACCGCCACCCTGCTCACGGGCAAGGTGGCCACCGCTTTTGCCGCCCAACTCGGCACGATGAAAGTCACCGAACAGATCGATGCCATCACCATGCTGCGCACCGATCCGGTGGATTACTTGGTGGTGCCCAGGCTTTTGGGGCTGGTGATCATGTCGCCGGTGCAATGCCTCTTGTTCTTCTGGATGGCCCTGTGGTCGGGCCAAATGAGCAGCACCTTGCTTTACAGCATTCCTCCCAGCGTCTTTTGGACGTCCGTGCGCACCTGGATGGAACCCGATGACGTGCCCTCGATGCTGTTGAAAGCTGTGGTCTTTGGGCTCATCATCGCCGTCCTGGCCTGCGGCTGGGGACTCACCACCAAGGGAGGTCCGAAGGAAGTGGGCACCAGCACCACCGGCGCCGTGGTGATGATTTTGGTTTGTGTGGCGCTGGCGGATGTGGTGCTCACCCAGGTGCTGTTTGGCGCCTGAACCTCCGGAAAACCATCAGCCAACGGTGCAAGGGCCAGAATCCCACTCTTGCCATCCACTCACCTCTCCATGGCGATTTCTCCCCCTGCCGATGCCACAGGCGGCAGCGGCGAAGCCAGCAGCGGTGTCGAAGACGTCACCCTGGCACCCAGGTTCTGGGTCCCCCTGGGGTTGACCTTGCTCGCCGCGCTCGTGTTGGCCCTTACTCCCCGCTGGCACGGAGCCCCCTGGTTGGGCCTGGCCATGCTGGCCTTCGCATCCTTCCTGTTGGTTCAAACCACCGTGCTTCGGCTGTGCTTCAGCGCCGAGGCTCTTTTGGTGCTGCGCGCCGGCAAGGAAATCCGCCGCTTCCCCTACAGCGAATGGCTCGCCTGGCGGATCTTTTCACCGGTGTTGCCGGTGCTCTTCTATTTCCGTGAACAAGGCAGTCCTCACCTGTTGCCCGTGCTGTTTGATGCCACCACCCTGCGCGCCCAGCTGGAACAACGCGTGCCCCTTCCCGTCCCCTCTCGGCCATGAGCAACGACTCCGACACGATGTCCGACTCCCCGGCCCCCCCAGAGCCTGAGGGGATCCAAGGGGGGCCATCAGCAGGATTGGAAGGGGACGGGCACCAGCTCATAGGCCTGGCCCTTCATGAGCTGCGCGAGCAGCGGGACTCCCTGCAGAGCGAAATCCAGGCCTTGCAGCAGCGCCGTGACCAGCTCAGCAAAGAGATTGGCAGCAGCTTCACCGGCCAGTCAGAGGACATCGCCAAACGCGTGCGGGGGTTCCAGGAGTATCTGGTGGGCGCACTGCAGGATCTCGCCGCTTCCGCCGAGCAGACTCAGCTGGTGAGCCAGCCCCTGCTGGTGCAACCCTCCACTCTGGATCTGCAACGAGCTGTCGAGGCTGCAGCGCCCCAGGCGGCGCCAGCTGCCGCGGGTCTCTTCAGCCAGGACGAGGCCATCATCCGCGACTGGCTGGCGAGCTTTCAGGGCCAGCCTGATTTTTCAGCCGATCCCTGGCGCCTGCGCCGCACCCTGGATAGCGAAGGTGCGACCGTGCTGGAGGAGTGGTTTCTCCAGCAGGGAGGGCGTGGCGCCCAACCGAGCCGCGGCAGCCGCCATCGCAACGTGGTTGTGGCCGCTGCAGCCATCGCCATTCTCGGAGATCTCTACGGGGATCGTTTCCAAACCCTGGTGATGGCGAGCCAACCGGAGCGCTTGGGCGAATGGCGGCGGGGTTTGCAGGACTGCCTGGGGCTCAGCCGTGAGGACTTTGGACCCAACAGTGGCATCGTGCTGTTCGAGCGGCCTGAAGCCCTGGTGGAGCGGGCGGACCGGCTGGAAGAGCAAAACGAGCTGCCCTTCATCGTGATCGATGCCGCCGAGCGCACCATCTCCATTCCCATCCTTCAGTTTCCCCTGTGGCTGGCGTTTGCTGGCACTCCTTTGGAAATCGCTGCCGAGGATGATCTCTACTGACCGCCTTGCCACCATGTTGCTGCCAGTTGCCATCCTGCTCGCGGGTTACCTGCTCGGCTCCATTCCGAGCGGCTATCTGGCCGCTCGCTGGTGGGCTGGCATCGACATTCGCCAAGAGGGTTCCGGCTCCACCGGAGCCACCAACGTGCTGAGGGTGGTGGGGAAAGGTCCAGCCCTTGTGGTGTTTCTTCTCGACGTGCTCAAGGGCACGGGTGCCGTGCTCCTTGCCAAGGCTGTCTTGGCCGACTCCGGTCTTCAGGGCAACGGTTTGGATGTGTGGGTGGTTGGGGCTGGCTTGGCGGCGCTGGCGGGCCACATCTGGCCGATATGGCTGGGTTGGCGGGGGGGTAAAGCTGTCGCCACCGGCCTCGGGATGCTTCTGGGCCTGGCTTGGCCCGTCGGGCTGGCCTGTTTGGGTCTGTTTCTCACGGCACTGAGCCTCAGCCGAATCGTCTCCCTCTCCAGCGTGGTAGCTGCGGTCGGCCTACCCCTCCTGATGCTGGGCTGGTTTCCGCAGCACGGTGGATTTCGCCCTGCCTATCTCGGCCTGGCCCTGCTCACAACGCTGCTCGTGATCTGGCGCCACCGCAGCAACCTGCAGCGGCTGCTAGAGGGCACGGAACCACGCCTGGGCAGCAAGGAAGGGGCTTAAGCCAACTCCCGGCTGCGTTCGGCGGCTGCCAGGACAGCCTCCAACAGGGCCGATCGCAACCCTGATCGCTCCAGCTGCCGCAGCCCGGCCATCGTGGTGCCCGAGGGGCTGCTCACCATGTCCTTGAGTTGGCCTGGATGGAGCGTCTTCCCCTCCAGCAAGGCCACAGTTCCTGTGAGGGTGCGCTGGGCCAGATGTTGCGCCAGAGGGCGGGGCAGCCCTGCAGCGACGGCACCATCGGCCAATGCCTCAGCCATCAGCGCCACAAATGCCGGGCCGGAAGCCGTGAGGGCAAGGAAGGCATCCAATTGCGACTCCGGCAGGGCCCAAACTTCCCCGACGCGGTGAAACAGTTGCTCCACCCATTGCCGCTGGGTCGGGGGTGGATCCTGGGCCCAGGCCAGTGCGCTCAACCCGGAGCGCACGAGAGCCGGGGTGTTCACCACAGCCCTGACACAGGTTCGCTTCGGGAACAAACGCTGCAACCGTTCCAGCCGCACTCCGGCCAGGATCGAGATCAGAAGTGGGTCAGACGGCTCGGCTGAAGGGTCCGGCTGCAGCGCAGCCGCTGCTTGTGCCACTCGCTCGAGTTGTTGAGGCTTCACCGCGAGAAGCACCACCTGAGATCGCAACGCCGGTGCTGGATCAGTGCCAACCTTCAGGGAGTAGCCAGCAAGAGTGGAGTCCCCCCAGCGGGCCCGGGAAGCTTCGGTGGCAACCACTGCCCGCACGCTCTCGGGGGAGACCAGTTGGTCTTCCAACCAGGGCTGCAGCAGGGCTTGAGCCATCTGCCCCAAACCAACGATGCCGAATGTTTGGGGATGGAAGGTCAACCGAGCAGATCGGAGCGTCCCCAAGCAGGACTGGGGGCGGCTTCCTGGGGCTCAGCAGTGGAAGAACGATGGTTGCCCACGGTGGGAGACGTCGCCTCATCGGCGCTTGCCGCTGTCACCGTCACACAGCTGGGGGCAAAAAGGAAGATGCTTTCGCCCACCCGCTCTTGATGGCCATCGATGGCGTAAGTCCCCCCGGCAACAAAGTCCACAGCCCTCTGGGCTTGGTCGGGTTCCATCATGGTCAAATTGAGAATGACGGTCTTGCGCTCACGCAGAGCCTGGATCGCTCGGGGCATCTCATCAAAGCTGCGGGGTTCCATCAACAACACCTCAGCCACGGCGTTGGTGAGACCGGGCATGCCGATCACATTGGTGCCAGCGAAAGGGTCGTCCCCACTGGGAGAAAAATCAGGGCTCAGCGCCAAAGCCGAGGAGCTGCGGCTGGTGGAAGGAGCGCTATCGAGGGAGTCACCGGGGTCGTAATCCAGCTCATCGTCGTAATCGCCATCGAGATAGTCGTCACCTGAAACGACAGCACGGAGACGGGAGAACAACGACACGAGACAGCCTCGGGGTGGAGCTTTGCACCTGGATAGCGTCCCATGGGGCCGCATGCAACCACCAGTGGTGTGGTCTTCCAGGAATCCGGCCACCTTAGCCGCCCACTGCAGGCCTCTCCCCGAACAGCTCTGTGCCCAGACGAACCCAGGTGCTGCCTGCCTTCAGTGCTTCCCGCCAGTCGCCGCTCATCCCCATCGAGAGCTCACTCAAGCCAAACTCCCGCGCCAAATCAGCACAGCGCTGAAACAGGGCGCGGCGCTCCTCCAAGGCCAAGCCCTGGGGGGCAATCGTCATCAGTCCCCGCAATTGCAGGGGCTCCATCTCCACCAGGGAGGGCCAGACCTCTCGCAACGTGGCCAGATCAAAGCCGGTCTTCCCCGGGTCCGGCAGGAGCTTCACCTGCAAGAACACCACGGGAGAGACTCCCTCCTCCACGGCGATGCGCTGCAAACGCTCCGCCAAAGGGAGGCTGTCGAGGGAATGAATGGTGCCGAAGTGCCGGAGCACTCCCCGAACCTTGTTGGCCTGCAGACGGCCGATGAAATGCCAATCGAGAGGGGCGAGATCCACAAGGTCGAGCTGCTTGGCGAGAGCCTCCTGCAGGCGACTTTCAGCGAAACTGCGCTGCCCCAGGGCCACAGCCTCTCGGATGGTGGCTGCCGGTTGGCCCTTGCTAACGGCCAACAACCGGCAGGTGGGGGGCAAACTGCAACGCACTGCCGCGAAGCGATCGGCCAACGTGCCGACGGTGGCCATGGGCGTTAAAGAAATGTTTGATCAAAGAGCTGCCGCCAGCGAGCCAGCTCTTCACGACCATCTCGCCGGGCTCTGGCCAGATTTTGCTCGGCAACATGGCGGGCATCAGCCAGGGGGATCACCTCGAAGGTTGCCCCTTTGGTCTGCAGGGTGACGAGAAAAAAGATTCGCTGGGCATAGAGCGTAGCGAAGAGATCTCTGTTCTCCCCAGCAGGAGCGACCCGATAGAGCATCCCAAACGTGGGATGGCTGAGATACCGCTCGGCGCTCACGAGTCACAACGAACTTCCGCTATTAAAGGCCACTGGGCACCAGCGCGCCCGTGGGAATCCTCCGGAATCAGGCCACCCCGGCAAACCAGCGCATCAGCAGCAACAGGGCCAACGCCGCCGCACCCACCAGGGTTGGCAGCCGAGACGTGGCCTGTGGCTGATGCAACCGGTCTGGAGGCAACCACCTCCCCCCCCGAGCCATCAGCGCTTCTGCACCTTGCTCAGATCGCAGCAAAACGTTAGCCAGCAGCCGCTCCCCTACGGCCAATACAAGGCCCAGACCAGTTTTCAAGCCCAAGGATTTCAGGGTGACGGCCCGGGTGGCCAGGGCGCGCAACAGATTTTGCAGCTCCTCCTGCACCAGTGGCAGAAACCGCAACGCCAGCAGCAAGGTGAATCCCAGGCGCTCCATGGGCCAACCCAACCAGGCGAGGGGCCTCAGCCACCAGTTGATCGCCCACACCAGCGCCTCGGGGGCTGTGGTGAGCAGCAAAAGGTTGGCACTGTGAACCACCGTGAACAGAAGAGTGGACGCGTTGAGGCCCAGCTCGGCTGATTGGCGCGTTACCACAAGGGGGCCCAGGGTGAGGGGGCCCAGGGCAAGAGGCCCCCAACGGCCCAGCTCCCAGGACAATCCACTGCGTTCCGCCGGAACGGCATCTTGCGTGGGTACCAGAAGAATCTCCCCCGGGGGGCGCTGCAAGCCGGCGTTGGGGGCCGGAGCCGCCGGCAACACGAGGGTGAGCAGGCCCACCAGAGCGGCAAAAGCCAGCAACGCGGGCACGGAAGTCCGCCAGAGCCGCAAAGGCACACCGCTCACGAGCGTGACCAGCAGCAGCAGCCCCACCAAAAACAGCCGCCAGGCGGGTCCCGCCAACACGGGTGTCACCAAAAAAGCCAGGGTCCAGGCGAATTTGAGCCGGGGATCCAGGCGGTGAAGCCAGCTGGTCCCTTCAGGACCGGAGGCATCCACATACTGGCCAATCGGGATCTGGCGCAGCCAGTCCATCAGCTGCGATCGACCCCTTGGCGCGCCTGATCCTTCTCGGCGTCTCGCTGCTGTTTGCCCCTCCAAAAGAGACGAATCGGGGTCCCCTCAAACCCCAAGCCCTCGCGGATCTGTCTTTCCACGTAGCGGCGATAGGTGTCACCAAAGAGCTTGGGATCATTCACAAACAGTGTGAAGCTGGGGGGCCTGGAGGCCACCTGGGTGCCGTAATAGAGGCGGCCTTGGCGCCCGCCGCGGGTGGCCGGCGGGGAACGCCACTGCAGGGCCTCTTGCAGCACTTCATTCACCACCGATGTGCTCACCCGTCGGCGGTGCTGGTCGACCGCGGCGGCGGCCAAGGGGAAGATTCCCTGCACGCGCTGACCGGTGAGGGCTGACGTGAAGAGCATCGGTGCCCAGTCGAGAAAATAGAGACGATTGCGGAGATCTTTCTCCATCTGATGCAGGGTATGACTGTCTTTCTCAACCGCATCCCATTTGTTCACCACCACCACGCAGGCCCGCCCGGCATCCTCGATCCGTCCCGCCAGGCGTTGATCCTGCTCCGTCACGCCATCTAAGGCATCAATCACGAGCACGCAGATGTCACTGCGATCAATTGCCTTGAAGCTGCGGTTGATGCCAAAGAACTCGGGACCGTACTCCACACTGCTGCGCCGACGAATGCCAGCGGTATCGAGCAACTTCCAGGTGCGATCGTCACGTTGAAGGGTGGTGTCAATCGTGTCGCGTGTGGTGCCGCGGATGGGGCTCACAATCGCGCGCGGCTCACCACAAATCGCATTGAGGAGGCTCGACTTGCCCACATTGGGGCGACCGATAATGGCCATCTGGATGGGTTCTTCCCCCTCCTCTTCCGGGGCGGATGGCAGCAGGGTCACCAGGTGATCCAAGAGCTCACCGGTGCCAGCGCCATGAATGGCCGAAATGGCAAAGGGCTCACCGAGGCCCAAGGTCCAGAACTCCGAGGCCATGGCCAGGCCCTGCTGCGGAGATTCACACTTGTTCACCGCCACCAGCACGGGCACTTTTTGGAAGCGGAGCCATTCGGCGATGCTCTCATCAGCAGCGGTAAGGCCCTGCTGACCATCCACCACCATTACAGCGGCTACAGCCTCTTCCAGGGCAAGCTTGGCCTGCTCGCGAATCTCGGGTAAAAATTCACTGTCATCGGCAAACACCAGGCCGCCCGTGTCCACCACCTTGAAGTGGTGTTTTCCCCAGAAGGCCTCCTGATACGTGCGATCTCGGGTGACGCCTGGCTGGTCGTGCACAATCGCTTCCCGGCTGCGGCACAGCCGGTTGACAAACGTCGATTTACCCACGTTGGGGCGCCCAAGGATGGCAACCACCGGAAGAGTCAAGCGATCTATCCCACCCGATTGGTGCTTTGTCGACCATACCGTGCAGCCGCATCACCTTCGAGGACGGCTCTCCTCCTTGCGGCTGGCCACCGGTCAAACCTGAAGCTTTCCAGGGGATCCCGCCATGGGTCTTGGGCGACCCGCCTAGGGATTGACCATCTCCCCCTTCGGAGGCCTGAAGCGATGGTTGAGTTCATCGCCAGCATCGTCGTTGATCTATCCGATCAAAAGCTCTACGCCTACAACGGGCAGCAGCAGCTGGTGCGAACCGTGCTCGTGAGCACAGGCAAGCCCTCCAGTCCCACGCCAACGGGCGCTGGGAAGGTGCTCAGCAAACACCCAAGCATCACGATGCGGGGCCGCGGCTTCGTGTCACCAGGCGTTCCCTGGGCGCTCTGCGTTAGCGAAGATGGCAACATCTGCCTCCACGGCGCCCCTTGGCAGGAGCAGGCGGGTGACCGCTTCGGTGTGCCCCGCAGCCATGGCTGCGTGCGCATCCCCAGCCCCCATGCCCGCTGGCTCTTTGAACACACACCGCTTGGGACCCCGGTCACCATCCAGAGCTAGAAGCCCCGTGCCCTCAGCCCACCGGCGGATCCCCTGGATGGCCAAAGCGCGGATCAAGGGGTGGCGCCAACAGGGGGGGCAGCGGCCCCGTCGCAGGTAGGGCCTCCCCCCGTTCGGTCAGGTGGGCCAGGAGCCAGTTCACTGCCGTGGCGCGCCGGGTGCGCCGTGGGTAGAGCTCGCCGATGCGGTAGCCGGCAAAGCCCAGCTGTTGTTTCAGAAGCTGTTTATGGGCGCCCTGGATGGAGCGGGTGAGCGCCACACTGGCTGGCCGCTGGGCAATCACCTCTGGAGCCTGGGGAAAGGCAGCGGCCCAGGAGCCCGGGGTGTCAGGCCCTGCCAGCCAGGGAAGGGCTATCCCCCCTTCGAGAGCCTCACATCCAGGTAGGTAGGCCAAGCGGCTCCAAACGAGCTCGCAGACAAACCGATCGCTGGTGCGATCCGCCAGCACGGCCTCCAGGAGAGCTCGACTCAGGGGAAAGGAATCGGCATTCGCCATGATTGGGCTACAGGGGGGCTCCCAGAATGGGTGGTGATTGGGCTCCCCGGTGGCCACCCCCGCTCCTCCCACCGAGACAGCTTGTGCCATCAGTGGCTTCTGAGTGGATGACCCCCTTGCCCCTGGCAGGCGCTGGAGTGTCACGCCCGTTGAACTGCAGGGTGCTCCAATCCCCCCTGGCGGGGGTGAGCGACAAAATCTTCCGCAGCCTGGTGCGGCGCTGGGCGCCCAAGGCGTTGCTGTTCACGGAAATGGTGAACGCCACCAGCCTCGAGCTAGGCCATGGCACCCGCAAGGTGGAGGAGCTGTCCGAGGAGAGCGGCCCCATAGGTGTGCAGTTGTTCGACCATCGCCCTGCGGCCATGGCTGAAGCGGCCCGTCGAGCCGAGGCGGCAGGCGCCTTCCTGATCGATATCAACATGGGTTGCCCCGTGCGCAAGATCGCGCGCAAAGGTGGGGGCTGCGGCCTGATCCAACAGCCTGAACTGGCCGCACGCATTGTTGATGCGGTAGCCACAGCCGTCACGATTCCGGTGACGGTGAAGACACGGCTGGCCTGGACGGGGTGTGTGCCCAACAGCGCTCGCACCGCCGCGGCCATCCACTGGTGCCGCCAACTGGAAGAGGCCGGGGCTCGGCTCCTCACGTTGCACGGCCGCTCCCGGGAGCAGGGATTTCAGGGCACGGCCGACTGGGAAGCCATCGCCGCCGTGAAGCGAGCCCTGCGCATTCCACTGATCGCCAATGGCGACATCCGGAGCCCCAACGACGCCCTGCATTGCCTGGAGATCAGCGGTGCCGACGGGGTGATGGTGGGGCGGGGGACCATGGGGGCTCCCTGGCTGGTTGGCCAGATCGCCGCCGCCCTTGAAGATCGCCCTGTGCCCCCCACCCCGGAACCAGCCGAGCGGCTCACCCTGGCGGCCGAACAGCTCGAAGCGCTGCTGGCGGAGCGGGGCGACCATGGCCTGCTGATTGCGCGCAAGCACCTGGGCTGGACCTGCACCGGCTTTCCGGGGGCGCCCCAGCTGCGCCAGGCGCTCATGCGCGCCCCCACACCCGGGGAGGCGAGAACGTTGCTGGCCAACGCTCAGTCCCAGTTGAGCACTTGAGCAACGGGGCATGTGACCTCAAGGCAGCACCGCAGGCCAACTCTGACGAAGCAAGAGCAATGAAAAGTAGGGCATCTCCTCAGCCGCCACCTGCGACGCAGGCACCAGGCGCTCATCGGGCCAGCCCACGCGACTGGCAAACAGGGCTGTTTCCAGAAGGTGGCGCTTTGCCAGACAGGGCCGCACCCAGCGCCAGCGCCTGCCCAGCTTCAACAGGGCCAACACCGTGGCGGTGGAGGCAGCTTGCGTCAAAAGAGCCTCCAACTCTGGCGAGCTCTCTGGGGTTGGGCAGATCAACAGGCCCTCCCGCTGGAGGGCCAGGGGCCAGGGCCGCCCCTGGGTGGAGCAGGCCGCTGCAGCCGCAGCCACGGCACTGATGCCTGGCACCACCCGCAACGGGCAAGCGGGATGGCGATCCGCCAGCGCAAGCAGCACGTAGGAGGCACTGGCGAACAGGGAGGCATCCCCTTCACAGAGGAGCACCACCACCTGTCCACGACCCACCTCGGCGGCCAGGGCATCAGCGGCGTGATGCCAGGCCTGACGGCGCGGCTCCCCCTCCTCCACCATGGGAAACAGCAACGACAGCCGCCTCTGGTGCGCCCCCAGCCAGGGGGCTGCGATACGGGCGGCCATGCCCTCATCCCCCTGCTGAGCCACCGGATAGGCCACCACATCCGCCGCGGCGATGGCCTGCAGGGCGGCCACGGTGAGCAGGTTGGGATCGCCAGGACCCACGCCCACCAGAGTCACGCCGGGCTGCGGTGGTTGCGCAACCTGCCTCAGGGAATGCAGCCAAGACGCCGTTGTCGCAGTTGTCACGCACTCGAAACCACTGCACCTTTCTAAACTGCACCCTCTGGGTTGGTTCGCTCTGATGACGCTGCTGGAGATCTTCCAAGCCACAGGGGAGAGCCCTCCTCTGCCCTTCTTTTCCAGCAACGACCCCGAAGAGATTCGTGCCGCCCTGGCCGAACGCGGCATTGGGTTTGAGCGCTGGCAGGCCAGGGTGGCGCTCAGCCCGGAGACCCGTCAGGCGGACATCCTCGAGGCCTATGCCCCCGAGATCGCCCAGGTGCAAGCTTCGGGCCGCTACCCCACGGTCGATGCCATCCGCATGACCCCGGACCACCCCGAGCGTCAGGCCCTGCGTCTGAAGTTTCTGGCGGAGCACACCCACAGCGAAGACGAGGTGCGTTTCTTTGTGGAGGGGCGCGGTCTGTTCTGCCTGCATCTCGGTGACGAGGTGGCGCAGGTGCTCTGCACCAGCAACGACTTTCTCAAGGTGCCTGCCACCACCAAACATTGGTTTGACATGGGCAGTTCCCCCCACTTCACCGCCATCCGCTTTTTCGACAATCCCGAGGGGTGGGTGGCCGAGTTCACCGGCGACCCGATCGCGGAGCGTTTCCCGCGGCTGATGGATTGATCGCAAGGGAAGCTTCACCCACGGCGGACGCTGAACGTTGCCCCTCTAGTCCCCCTTGGTTTCCGGGTCTCTCCCGGACAGCGGGAGTCGCCAAGGAACTGGGCTGAACATTCGTCCCCTGACTGACTGAGGCAAGCACGAACGTGCCCAGGCTGCCGCTCTTTTTGATGCGCACATCCAGGCAGAGAGCCATGCCGATTTGGAAGCCACCACGGCCAAGATGGTGACTGAACCAACCTGATCAACTTGAGTTCGGGCTTGCCCCCGATGTGGCGTTCATCCCGATGTCTCGCACGGTGGATGGGGAGCAGCTCGTGGATGAGATGGTGTTTCGCTTCACCCACAGCCAACCGATCAGCCACCCCCGCTGGCCTGCCGATCGCACCGAACACGGCCAGCCTGTTGTTGGCCTTCACCAGAGACTCTCGACCCCAACCGAATGCATCCTGACGTCCTCAGGAGAGGCCAAGTCTCCCGTCAGGGCCTCAAGTTCTACCCCCGCCAGCTCTTGCAACCGCGCCAGCGTGATCTGGCGGCCATAGCGCTCCTCGCAGAGCAGCCAATAGAGGCCAAAGTGCCTGGCCTCGCTCGCCAGCAGCTGGCCGTAAAGATCCCGCAACTCAGGATCAGGGCTGTAGGCGGCGAGCTGGGCCATCCGCTCGTGGCTGCGAGCCTCGATCAGCCCCGCCACCAGGAAGGAATCCAGCATCCGCTCAGGTTCGCCCCGGCGTACAGCCGCCGTGAGGGTGGCGCCGTAACCGGGGGCTGGCAGAGGGCGCAGGGGAATCCCGCGCCGACTCAAAAGCTGAAGCACCTGCTCGAAGTGCTCCAATTCCTCCCGAGCCAGCGGACTCAAGACTGCCCCCAGCTCCCCGTCGGAGGGGTAGCGGAACATCAGCTGCAGCGCCACACCGGCCGCTTTGCGCTCACAGTGGGCATGGTCGATCAGCACCAGCTCTGGCCGTGCCAGTGCCGCATCCAGCCAGACGGCACTGCTCGGGGCTGCCAGCCACTTGATCCGGGCGGTGGAAGGCTGCAACTGGGCTGTCACGTGGTGGGCTCCTGTTGCAGGCGGGCCACCAACCCTTGCAAGGCCAGGCCGTAACCGGCGGGCCCAAAGCCGCAGATCACTCCCACAGCCTTGTCGGCCAAGTAGGAGTGGGCACGAAACGGCTCGCGGGCGTGAACGTTGCTGAGATGCAGCTCCACATAGGGAATCGCCACCCCCAAAAGAGCATCGCGCAAGGCAATGGAGGTGTGCGTGTAGGCGCCAGCGTTGATCAAGATGCCGTCGACCTGCCCGCGGGCAGCGTGAATCCGATCCACGAGCCCCCCCTCGTGGTTGCTTTGGAAGCAGTCCAACCCAACCCCCAGTCGATCAGCCAGCTGGCGCAACTCCAGTTCAATGGCCTCCAAGGTCTGGCTGCCGTAGAGGCCAGGTTCCCGCAGGCCAAGGAGGTTGAGATTGGGTCCGTTGAGCAGGAGAACGCGCAGCACGAATCGATCGTTAAACCTGCCCATGGATCGTAGTGAGGAGACCCTGCGCAGGGGATGGAGCTGGGGGACGGGCAGCTGGTAAGTTGGCGTGGTGTGGTTCGGGTCGGTGCCCGAGTGGTTAATGGGGGCGGACTGTAAATCCGCTGGCTCTGCCTACGTTGGTTCAAATCCAACCCGGCCCACCTTTCCACATGCCCTTGTAGCTCAGCGGTAGAGCACTCCCTTGGTAA
>JBJTWN010000229.1:0-9582 GCA_046081785.1 Cyanobium sp. | reverse complement strand
AAGCCCTGGGTCATGGCGTCCAGGTCGTAGAAATTCACCGGCAGCCCTGCCAGGGCCGTCCCCAGGGAGCGGGTTTCGATCTCCTAAAAGGTGCGGGTGAGGATCTCAGCGGTGGGGGTGAGCCCCTGGCTGGGTTTTTCCTGGCTGATGGCAAAGATCTTTTGTTCCGCTTCATCGAGCACCTGCTCCATGGGCTTGCTCTGATCAAACCCCAGCTGGATCACCTCGTTGCCCGAGCGGATCAGGCGGCGGCGCAGATACTTGTCCATCACCAACCGCGCCACCTGATCGATCGAGGCGGTGGAGAGGGTGCGATCCACCAGCTCCATCAGCCGGGCCGTGCCCCCCACCTTCTCCAGCTGGCCCGTATCCGCCAGCCAGGCAGCCATGGCGGTGAGATCGGTGGGCTTGCCCTGGCTGTGAAGCATCAGGGCCGTGCGGTAGATCTCCCGGTGGGCGCCCAGATAAAAGGCCTCCGGTTGCAGCACATCCGCCACCCGGCCGATGGCATCGGGATCCAGGAGGACGCCGCCGAGCACCGCCTCCTCAGCCTCCAGGTTTTGGGGGGGCAGCGACTCGGGCAGGGCCTCAAAATCGCCCCCATGCCCTCCTCCCATCTCCCGGGTGGGGGCACTCCGGCGTGCCCCCCCTTCTCCAGGGGCGGGCACCGGGGCACCGGCCAGGGGGACACGCACCATCAGGATTCTCCAGGGGCCGCCGGGGGCGGGTAGAACGATGCTGGGCCAGGCACCGAGGGCACCGATACGCCTGCAGAGGTTCCATCATCCCTCCCGGCCCGCTGCGCGAAAAGACCCCACGGCTGCGACCTCAGCTGATGGGTGGGCCCAGAATCCTGAAGGATCACTGCGCATTCTTGCAGTTCCAGCCGATGGCAGAGGAGAGGGCCAGAGCTAAAAAAAAATAGATGCATGGAATCTGGATGGATCAACGTTCTCTGTCGCCCCAAGACAGGCTGGAATGGCTAGCCATGCCTCCGAGTGCAGAGGACCAACTCCTACGGCACATCCCGCGAGTGCTTGGGGTCCTACCTCTGTTGCCTCTGGCCTATGGCCTGTTCACACAAGGGGGGGCCAGCCGAGGGGCATGGATGGTGGTGGTTGTGCTGATGGTTGCCGTGATCACCTGGGGCTGTTACACCCTGATCACACATCTCACAATCAAAGAATACCAACCCGAAGAGACACATTCACAAGCATGGCACCGCAAGTTGGAAGACTCGATCATCAAGTGGATCAAGAAAGATGGTCACAGTTCAATCCTCTACAAGCTCTTCGAATTTGTGACAGCCTCTCCCTATCCTTTTGAAGCGTTCACATTGCGCTATAGATGCCCAGCCGCCGATGGACAACCAAAAACGTTTGACCTGAGGGAGGACCTGATTAAGCATAACAGCGCGATCCGTTACGCCGACGAAGCTCTCTTCAAAGAAAGCTATGATCTTGACATTGATTCCATCAACAATATCAAACTTGACTCCACAAAAAAAATTCGCGTTGGCGAGAATTCATGGATCCACTACAACAAAGAAAGCAAGAACCTAAGTTTCACCTCTGAAAAGCGAGAACCGCGAGACTTGATATTTCCTTTCGGAGTCTCCCTCGTAAAAAGGCCCCCTGAAACCGAGAGATATTACGACACTGGGGAAGTCCGGATCACAATTGACTCCAATACTGTTCCGGAGAGCGATCAAGATACCAATGAAGAACAACAACATATCCTTAATACCGCCTATAAGTATATTGTTCCCTGCATGCAGGCATTCAAATACATGGTTCAACTGCTGCTCAAACTGCGAGTGCAGATCGCAGTTGTCGCAGCAACCATTTTTCTCTTCCTAACATCGCAGGTCAGAGATGTGCTGCTGGCCATGATCCTGGATAACCGCATCGTCCATTTTTTGATGGCCACCTTGATGGGGCTACTCCTCTCCGTTCTGCTCTGGCTGACCTCAAGATACCTACTGCGGATATTCCCCCTCATCGAAAAACGCCGAAAAGAGACAAGCAACCTTCAACTGGGAACCTGGAAAGCGGATGGATCATTTCAAGGGGGGACAGGAATCTTTTCCCACAAAACTGAACTCATCCTCTTCTGGCTTGCTTGGATGAGCCTAGCCTTCTTCACGATTGTCATCGCCAGGGAAGCGTTTTCATCTCCTGGTCAATCCTGGGGCGTCTATCTGATCAAACCCTATCTACTCTTCACTCTTGGGGCGCTCCTGATCTGGCTGTGGCGACGCTTTGATCGCCCTGTCTCAACTCTGACCAAAAACTTTCAACTACTTTATTTCGTCCTTTTCTTTCTTGGGGCGACTCTGCCATTTGGTCTTGCACTCTTATCTAAAACTGCGCAGGCGCTCCCGGATTTTATGGGATCAATAGCCATCCTTTTTTGGGGGATGAGCCTTTTTCTAGTGATTGGACAGATTATCTATCAGTTTAGCATTGTCAGCAGCATTCCATTGCTGACACTATTGCTCGTTGGCATCTACTTTTTTGGAATCAATCGCATTAATGACAACCATCAGGTTCGGCTTGAGCGTCAGGTTGCAGACCTCTCTCTCAACCCTCTGATGACAAAGGACGCATTAGAGGAATCATTAATGAACAACAAGCACCTACCTCATCTAGAGGTCGCCCTAGGGCAATGGCTCCTACAACGAAAGGCTGATATCGAACGCTACAAACAAGCTGGAAAGAAGTATCCCATCTATGTGATTTCAGCCCAAGGGGGTGGGATCTATGCGGCGTATCACTCCGCAAAAGCACTGGCCGTCTTGAGTGAACAAGTGCCTTCCTTCAGTGATCATGTCTTTGCCATTAGCGGAGTGTCTGGTGGCAGCGTGGGAGCCACAGTATTCACCAATGCTCTCCGAACTCAAGCCAATGGACCGGAAGGACTCAGCAACAGGATTGATCAGTATTTCAGCGATGAACATGACCGTTTGGCAATGATCCTTTCGGCCATGCTTTTTGGCAATGCCGCCCAAACTCTCTTTCCATTGCCCGTGGCAGCCTGGGATCGCAGCCTGGGATTAGAGCTCGGCTTAGAAAATCGCAAAGATCCCAATCCAAGCGCGATCAAACTCGACGACTCGTTCTATCTGACTCAAGATCCAACTCTCAACAGGACCTACACCCAGCCCAGTGCCAGTGCCAGTGCCTCCAATGCGATGGCTGGACAGGCCGCTCCCTATCTGGTCTTAAACACCACGGAGGTGGAAAACGGACGGCGTTATATTTTTTCACCGTTCCGCTTGCGTGAAGGATACATCTCTGAGCACCCGCGCCTCACAGATGCCGACTTTCATGAGCCATGGCTCCAACGGCCAACACAGATGAAGCCCTTGGACATTCGATTCAGCACCGCCGCGGGCTTGAGTGCAAGATTTCCGGTGGTGAGCCCCTATGGATTCTTTCCAGGCAGCCGATCCCGGCGATTGATTGATGGCGGGTTGTATGACAATTCTGGTGCGATCACAGCTAGAGAAATTATCGATAGTATCAACACGGTAACCGCCCTGCTAACCAACAAAAACAAGGATCAACAGAACAACCAGAAGAATAATCAACAGAACAGCCAGAAGTATTTTGTTGATTTCACCCCACAGGAATACGCCACTCTAAAAAGTCTTGCAGACAACATAGTGGTTTATCCAATTGCCATCGTCGACCAAAAGGCTGTCAGCCTTGATTCCAGCTATGCCGATGCGGAAGTTCAGGAGCATCGGAAGCGATTCAAGTGGCTTGGCTGGTCTGCAATCGATGCCGTCTTCTCGACACGCGAAGCTCGCCTGCAAAAAGCCGTTGATCTCCTAGACCATGATTCCCCACGAAAAAAAAGAATTCTCCTGAGAAAAGACTTCCGCCTTGAGGGCAATCCTCAGCCGGTATTTTCAATCCCATTGGGGTGGACGCTTTCTTGCCAAGCCCGCTCTTTTATCAACGATCAAATCCAGCCCTTACCAACAAACTTCGATGCACAGAACCCAAAAGTCAATCAGGACGGAAATCACTACAGCCTGCTCCCGTGCGAGAAGCAGCCTGCAAACGCTAATCCTTCTGAAATTATCAACAATTCAGGCATGAAGCGAGAGCAGGTACGAACACGCGCTGATCGAACGCTTCCGAAAATTGGAGTGGAATCCGGCGAAGCCTCCCTGTCGCTTTCATTCTGGGAATTGATCGCTGACTTAAAGAAAGAACTGGCGCTGCCACCGCCCCAGAACCCCTCCCCCAACCCACCGGCTGGCCAGTCCAATGCAGGGGCAGCCAAGGCCAGGTCGGCGGGGGGCTGAACCAGCCTCTTGGTGCAAAGCGGGTGATACTGGGTTTGAACCAAGCCGGATCACAGCGCAATTCCCGTGCAGCAACTTTCCTTCGGCTTCTGGGGATTGGTGTTCTTTGCCATCATCCTTGCCCGCTATTTTGTGCTCGCTGGCCTCTCCTATTGGTGGCTTTACCTTCGCGGCCCATCCCGCCAGCTGGAGCGGCGGGGCCATCAGGATCCACCTCGGCTGCCATCCGCCCGATCGATCCTGCAGGACATTCGGCTGTCGGTTCACTCCGCTGCTGTCTTCGCCATGGCCACGGTCTTGGTGCTGAACCTTCAGGACCTAGGCCTCACGCGCCTTTACAGCCAACCGGACCAGCATGGCCTCTGGTATCTCGGGGCCAGTTACCTGCTCGTGCTGATCTTGCAGGACGGATTCTTCTACGCCACCCATCGTCTCTCCCACCACCCCGCCCTTTATTCCTGGGTGCACCTGGGCCATCACCGCTCCCCCCAGCCCAACCCCTGGACCTCCTTTGCCTTCGATCCGCCGGAGGCCCTGCTGCAGGCCCTTTTCCTTGTGGGGATCGTGATGCTGCTGCCGCTACATCTCATCACCCTCCTCGCCGTGCTCACCACGATGACGGTGTGGGCGATCGTGAACCATCTCGGGCTCGAGCGTCTGCCACGTTGCTTCCCCCATCACTGGCTGGGCCGCTGGCTCATTGGCCCAGCCCACCATTCGCTGCACCACCGCCGCAGTGATCGGCACTTTGGGCTCTATTTCACCTTTTGGGACCGGATCCTGGCCACGGAAGATCCGTGCTACGGGCAGTGCTTGCGGCTCACCCTGGCTGCTTGCCAGGAGCATCCGAGCGATTGAGCCCCCGGGCCCGGCTCAGGACGTTCCACCCTCCGCCAAGGGGATGGCCTCCTGCCGGAGGCGCTCCAGCAGCCGCAAGCGCAACTCCCGGCCAGCCGGACCCTGGGCCCCAGCCACGGTGACCAGTTGCACAGCCACCGTGAGGCCCCGGGGCCCCGCCGCCGTGAGGCCCCGCAGCTCGGGAGCCTTCAGCAAGGAGGGTTGCCAGGCCGGATCATGCGCGAAGGCGCCCAGCTCGGCGCTGATCACCCCGAGCACGCGTCGCAGATCGCCGCAGCTGTGGGCCAGGGTGAACTCCACCTCCGCACCCGATCGGAGTTTGGTGTGGTTGAGCACCTCCGCACAAGAGCTGTTGGGGAAGGTGGCTGTGCGCTGATCCCCGCAGCGCAGTTCCGTGCTGAGCAGACCCAGATCGCACACCTCACCAGCGATTCCGCGGATCTCCACGGTGTCGCCAATGGCGAAGTGATCCCCCAGAAGGAACGTGAGGCCGGCGACCACATCCCGCAAGAGGCCCTGAAACACAATCGCGAGGGCCCCCAACAGGGCCCCGCCGGCCAGCCAGGAGCGGACAGAGAGATCCTTCACCCCGGGGACATCGACCAGAATCCACAGGCTCACCAAAACCAGGCAGAGAAGATTCACCAAGCGGCGGAGCACCTGCAGGAGGCTGCGGTAGCGCTGTTGACGCCGCTTGCGGTTTGCGGCGGGCTGGCTGATCTGGCTCATCCACTGCCTCAGCCAGAGGCCAAGCAGGGTCTGCAGCGCCACACTCAGCAGCCAAAGGATGGCGAGCTTGACGGCAATTCCCCAGGGCTGCAGGAGCAGATCCAGGGCCGTTGGCACCTGGCCAGGCACCGACAGCACAGCCACTCCCACCAGGGTGAACAGCAATGCGCCTACCGCGAGGAACAGCCCGAGGCTGAGCCCATAAACCCCTTGGATCGCGAGGCTCTGCCTCCATCCCAGCCCCTCCACCCCCAAGCGATCCTCCAAGCGGCGCCCCCACTGGCGGCACCAACGCCAACACCAGAGGCTGGACGCCAGGAGCGCCAACAACGCCGCCTCCACCCCCACCACATGGGTCAGACGGCGCTGGCGTGCCTCCGGTTGCATCAGTGTGCGGGCCAAGCGCAGGCGTTCTTGCAACAGCCCTTGCCAGCGCGTCGCCAAGGCAGCGTTGCTGAGCCCGTTGAGGCGTGCATCCTCCGGCGTCACCGTGAGCAGGGGAAGGGGCTGGGGGCGCCCCACCACCCGGGCCTCCAAACTGTGCAACCCTTCCTCCTGCGCCACCACCTCCACCGTGAGGGCATCCGGGGGGCCGAGAAGGGAGGCGTTGGCCAATCCACAAGCCTCATCAGGGAGATCTGGCGCCAAGAAGCGGTGCACCAGGGCTTCAGCCAGAGCCTCTCCTTGCGTGCAGAGGTTGCGGCCGCGATAGAGCATGGCCAGATTGCCCTCGATCACCCGGGCTCGCGTGGTGGCATCCGGACCCGTGCCAGCACCGCTGAGCACGGGCGCGGCCACGGTGATGACCGGCACTCCGAGGATTCGCACCTTGCCCAGCTGGTAGGCGCCTTGGTTGGCGAGGGGCTCTCCGGCGGCCGAGGGGGGGCTGGGCGCAGGCGGCGCAGCGGGGGTAAGCCGGGGTGATTGAGCCAGTGCCACCCCGAGACGCGGGGCCATGGCCAAGGCAAGGGCCAGCCCGATCAACACAGCAAGCAAGAGCCGGCCCCATGCCCATCCCCTCCGACCCATGGCGAGCCCACCCACATGCGTTGCGCTCACCGTAAGCAGCCCGTCACAACCGGACGGCTGAGACGTGCGCGAGGGCAGAAGCCTCGCCTAGCCTGGTCGGATGGCTCCATTGCTTCACCCCGCGGTCGCATCGCCCACCGAACGGTTCGAGCTGATCGTTGTGGGCGGCGGCCACGCCGGCTGTTAGGTGGCCCTGGCCGCTGCCCGGCTGGGCATCCAAACCGCCCTCTTCACCCTCAACCTCGATCGCATCGCCTGGCAGCCCTGCAACCCTGCGGTGGGTGGTCCGGCCAAGAGCCAGCTGGTGCATGAGGTGGATGCGCTCGGTGGGGTGATCGGCCGGCTGGCCGATGCCACCGCCCTGCAAAAACGGGTGCTCAACGCCAGCCGGGGCCCGGCGGTGTGGGCCCTGCGCGCCCAAACCGACAAACGACTGTATGCCCGCCAGATGCTGCAGTTGCTGCAGCACACCCCCAACCTGGCCCTGCGCGAGGCGATGGTGACAGGCCTGGTGGTGGAGGGGGCAGCCGATGGCGGTGGCTGCGCTTGGGAGCCCTCCCAGGGGCCTGCGGCGCGGATCACAGGTGTGCGCACCTATTTCGGCAGCGTCTACGCCGCTCAGGCGGTGGTGCTCACCACTGGCACCTTCCTGGGCGGGCGCATCTGGGTGGGGCACCAGTCGATGCCGGCGGGGCGGGCAGGGGAACAGGCCGCCGAGGGCCTTACTGAAGCCCTGCAGTCCCTGGGCTTGGCCACCGACCGCCTCAAGACCGGCACACCCGCCCGGGTGGACCGCCGCAGCGTGGCCCTCGACCAGCTGGAAGAGCAGCCCAGCGATGCCCACGACCGCTTCTTCTCCTTCGATCCGGCGGCCTGGGTGAGCGGCGAGCCCATGAGCTGCCACATCACCCGCACCACCGCTGCCACCCACCAGCTGATCCGCGACAACCTCCACCTCACACCCATTTATGGCGGGGTGATCGACAGCAAGGGGCCCCGCTACTGCCCTTCAATTGAAGACAAGATCGTGCGCTTCGCCGATAAGGAAAGCCACCAGATCTTTCTCGAGCCCGAAGGCCGCGACACACCTGAGCTCTATGTGCAGGGCTTCTCCACCGGCCTGCCAGAGGCCTTGCAGCTGGAGCTGTTGCGCACCCTGCCAGGGCTGGAGCGCTGCGTGATGCTGCGGCCGGCCTACGCCGTGGATTACGACATGCTTCCCGCCACGCAGCTGCTGGCCAGCCTGGAAACCAAGCGGGTGGCTGGCCTCTTCAGCGCCGGTCAGCTCAACGGCACCACCGGCTATGAGGAAGCCGCAGCCCAGGGGCTGGTGGCAGGCGTGAACGCAGCCCGACTCTTGCGGGGGCAGGAGCCGGTGCTGTTTCCCCGCGAGGGCAGCTACATCGGCACCCTGATCGATGATTTGGTGAGCAAAGATCTCAAGGAGCCCTACCGGGTGCTCACCAGCCGCAGCGAATACCGGCTGGTGTTGCGGGGCGACAACGCCGACCGGCGTTTGACGCCCCTGGGGCGCGAGCTCGGCCTGATTGATGAACGGCGCTGGGCGATCTACACCGCCAAACAGGAGGCGATCGCTGCAGAGAAGCGGCGCTTGGAAACAGTGCGCCTCAAAGCAAACGATCCAGTGGCGGCAGCGGTGGTTGCGGAGAGCGGCGCCGCGATCAAAGGCTCGCTCACCTTGGCGGAGCTGCTGAGGCGTCCCGGCTTTCACAGTTCGGATCTGCTGCGCCATGGCCTGGCCGATCCCCAGCTGCCGCGGGATGTGGCCGAAGCCGCCGAGATCGCGATCAAATACAGCGGCTACCTGGCCCGCCAGCAGCAGCCGATCGAGCAGGTGCGCAAGCAGCTTCGTCCGATCCCCCCCGGCATCGACTACGCCGCCATCGCCAGCCTCTCGCGCGAGGCCCGCGAGAAGCTCAGCCAGGTGCAGCCCCTCAGCCTCGGCCAGGCCTCCAGGGTGCCGGGCGTCAGCCCCGCCGATGTGACGGCGCTGCTGCTGTGGCTGGAGCTGCAGCGGCAGCAGGAGCGGCAGCGGCAGAGTCCAACAACTGCGGGCGCTGCCGCCCACTGAGGGCTCGTCAGGCCTGGATGGTTGCCGCGCGCCCAGGCCCCTGGCAGGCGCACCAGCCCCGCAGCGGTGAAACAGGAGGATCAGCAGAGATACAAACCATGAACAACCGGAGCGCTCCTGCGGGCAGCGGGCAACCTTGGGCCCTTGGCTGAGTACTCTCCTGCATCGCTTCCGAGCGCCCCCAGGCCTGGCCATTTCATTTCCCCGGTTGGCATGAACTCCCATTCATCCTCTGGCCTGCTGCAACGCGGCGGCGAATGGCTCAGGCAGCTCTGTTCGTCGACCCTGGGCCGCATCGGCATGGTCATCGCCCTGATCCTGCTGCTGCTCAGCCCGGCGCTGGCGCAGCTGCCGAAGGCGATCCAGAACGCCCTGGGCCTCGACTCCCAGATGAACGTGTACTACGCCGACACCGTGGGGCAGTTCCTCACCCAGTTCCGGCGCCAGCACCCGATCATTCTCGGCCTGTTCAGCGACACGGGCGGCGATTTCTATCTCTACAAGCCCGGTGTGGCCCAGCCGCTGAAGGCTCCACCGGTGCCGGTGCAATACCAGG
>JBJTWN010000228.1:0-5710 GCA_046081785.1 Cyanobium sp. | reverse complement strand
GATGTGGAGCGGGTGGCGGAGCGGCTGCTGGCGCTGGGGCCAAAGGCGGTGTTGATCAAGGGCGGGGGACTGGCGGAGCTGCGCGGCCGCGATTACCTCCTCACTGGGGCGGGAGAGGGGCGCTGGCTGGTTCACGCCCCGATCGCCACCCCCCACACCCACGGCAGCGGCTGCACGTTGGGGGCGGCGATCACCGCTGGCCGGGCCCGGGGAGTGGAGCTGGAGGCGGCGGTGGTGGCGGCCAAGGAGTATGTGGAGGGGGGCTTGCGGCGGGCTCTGGCCATTGGCGGCGGGCAGGGGCCGCTGTGCCACTGGCATGGGCTCGCCAGGAGGGGGCGTTCGGGGGAGCAGGGGGGGATTGTCGCCACGGAGATGTCCATGGTTGGGCCGATGACCACACCAGATGTGGTGTGGTTGGTGCAGGGGGATCAGACCAGAGTGAGGAAGGGCTGGATCTGATGGCTGCGGTAGGCCTGCTCAGGATGGGTCGGGATGTCTGGATAGCGCCGCTCCAGGAGGCCTTGTTTCACCATGGGAACGAGGTGGCGCTCGGAAGGGTTGTCCGCGTTCATGCCCAGCTGTTGAGCGAGCCAGGAAGGAGAGCGCCATTGGCCCTCGCAGAGTTGTGAAATCATCCCACGAAGGCGTTCTTTCCTGGGACGTGCCCCAAGACTTGCGATGGCCTCTTGCCAATCGGAGGCCAGGGGCTCCCCTCGATCCAGTGCCAGCTCCCCTCGATCGGCAGCGAGCTCCCCTCGATCCGGTGCCAGCTCCCCTCGATCGGGCCCAGAATCCGCCCGATTCAGCCATGGCCTTCGGTCATCTGGGCTCTTGTCAAGGCTGGAGCAGAAGCTGAATGGCATCCAGCTTCTCGCCCACCTCTGGGTCGATCAAGGCCAGATCCTGCCGCTCAATCAAGCGGTAGAGGTCTGTTTTGCGGAGAAGAATGGGTGTGGCCGTGGCTTGAGCCACCCGCCTGAAAAACTCTTCCGCCAGCAGGCTGAGTTTCTGAGTTTGGGTTTGGGCCCGCCAAAGCGTGCTCTGGGTTGATGGGTTGGCCTGGAGGTAATTCTGAAAATCAGCGTCATTGCT
The DNA here is from genome assembly GCA_046081785.1 of Cyanobium sp. Taxonomy (GTDB): domain Bacteria; phylum Cyanobacteriota; class Cyanobacteriia; order PCC-6307; family Cyanobiaceae; genus Cyanobium. The sequence continues at coordinate 4,618 of JBJTWN010000228.1, read as the reverse complement.
TGCAAAAACTGAGTCAAGAAGAAGCTGACTAAGGATTGCAGCACGTTGATCGGCAAACAAATCTGCAACTGTTGGCTGAGCCCATTCCATTAGCAATTGGGGAGTGACGATATAATTTTCAAGCTCGTAGCGTTTCCATGGCAGCCGAGTGAATCCCCCCTCCTGAGAATTCTGAAGGCCGCGATTATCGTTGTCGAGAATTTCCAGCCCTCGCAGGTCGGGGAGAAGACGCCGGAGGGCGTAAAAGTGATCCCTTGCTTTCTCGCCAAAGGCTCCTTCGACAGCATCGAGCAAGTCTTCGGGAGATTGGCCTGGCTCTGGGCGATTGTCCTGAAGGTAATAGACATTGAGCTGGGAACCATCGGTGATGAGATCGCGCACAGGATGGCGCAGGCGATCGGCAAAGGCCCGCAACATGGCCAGATCTGTGCTGCCTTCCAGGTAGAGCACATGGCCTGTCTCCCGAGCCCGCACATAATGGGCGGCGCCAAAGCGTTTGAGGGATTCCCTGATCGCTGGCTTGGAAGCCAGATCCTCCGCATGGCCCTTGAGGATCAAGGTGAGATTGCCATCCAGGGCCTCCTGCATCACCACCTGGGAGTGGGTGGCCATGAGCACCTGGCAGCCATTGCGATCAGCGATCGCGCTCAGCAAGGCATAGATCTGCTGTTGGCGAAGGATTTCCAAATGGGCGTCGGGCTCATCGATCAGCAGCACACTGCCTTTGTGGGAATAGAGGTGCACCAAGATGAGGAGCATCTGCTGAAAGCCGCGGCCAGCCAGGGAGAGATCGAGAGGCCGATCCGCTCCAATTTGCTCGTAGAACAGATCGAGGGAGCCTCCTTCGTTTTCCTGGGGTGTGGTGAGGGACACCTGGAAGAGGCGCCGCATCAAGGCGGTGATCTCCTGCCAATCATGCGGGTTGTCCTGATGCACCATGAAGCAAAGATTGCGCAACACCTCAGCTGTGCTGCCCCGGCCCATGTGGAAGTCAATCCGGTTACGGGTGATCAGGGGTTCATCGGCTGAGATGCCAGACATGGGATAAAGCAGGGCCACATCCAGCTGTGCCGCCCTTGCCAGGGCTTCGGTGTTACTGGCTGTCGAGGGATGGGGCTCGGCATAGATGAGCTCGTCACTGGGGTGATGACGGAACACCATCGTGACCGGCACGACACGGCCATCCAGCTCCAGGCCCACCGAGATCTTGAGGCCCTGGCCAGACACTTTGAGATTGTTCCAGAAGTGCCGGGTTTTGGGCACAGGCACCGAAAGGATCGAGAGGCGGTTGAGGGGTTTGCCGGTTCGCTGCTTGGCCTTGGAGGCTTTGGATTCCAGCTGCCAGGTGCGCACGCTGATGGCCCAGAGCGCAATGGCTTGCAGGGCGGTGGTTTTGCCGCAGTTGTTGGGCCCGATCAACACCGAGGGGTGCTCCAGGGGGATGCGGCCAGAGTTGCCGTAGGTCTTGAAGTTGCTGATTTCGAGCCAGTGCAGGATTCTCACCCCACCGCCTCCAGCAGCACCTGGCCATCGTCGCGGCTTTTACGCACAGTCCCCAGCCCCTGCTCCCGTGCCAGCTGGACCAGAAACGCCTCCGGTCTCAGCGCTGAGGCCGCCAGCAGTGCGCGTTCGCTGAGGGGCCCGCATTCCCGCAGCAGCTGGGTCAGCAGATCTGGGGGTAATGAATCGGATGGGACTGGGGCGGCATCCAGGTGGAGCTGTTCCGGGTTGGCTGCAGCCTTGGGGCGCCCACGCCGCGAGGGTTTGGCCGCACCGGCCCCCGCCTGGCGGGCCGCCCGGATCCTCTCCAGCAACACGCTTGCCGGCTCGTCGCCGGGATCCTGGGGCACCAGCTCGCCGCGGAAGGCCTTGGCCAGCAGAGCTGGGGTGAGGCGATCGACGACCTTGCGGGCGGCGGCGAGGCGGGCTTCGAGTTGGTCGGCGAGGGTGAAGAGGGCTTCAACGCGATCGACAATCTCATCTTGCTCTTCAACAGATGGACAGATGAGACGAAGCGGATAAATCTTTGATCCTGAAACAACAGGCTGGGCCGTAGATGAATCGTTCTCCCTTAGGTCAATAGCTTGAAGTGCGTAGTAAAGATATTTCTGTCTCGTTGATGCAACGTTGTGCCTGACCACAAGGGCATTGTCTGTGACCCATGCCTTGGCGGGAGACAGATGGACGCTCCCGCAGTAATAACCGACCCTACCGATGACCAAAGTCGGCTCGTGCACGTTCGATTCATTATGAAATCCATTGACTCCATTTCCGCCGTACACAGGGACCCCGCCGCTCGTCACCATTGCCTTGGCCGGCAAGAATTTTCCCGACGAAACTTTGATGATCTCCCCGAGAGGATGCATTTTTGGTTTCTCAAGCCCCCTCTCCTCCCGCCACTCCCGCGTCAACTCCCCCGAGGTGGCCGCCGCCAGCACGGCCTGGCGAAAGCGCTTGAGCAGGTCCGCCACGCCATCAAGCCGCTGGCGGCAGGCGTCGACGGCGGCGAGGGTGGTGTCGAGCTTGGCGGCGATGCGGCGTTGTTCGTTGAGAGGGGCCAGTGGCAAAGGCAGCTGTTCCAGAAGCTTCGTCTCAACACTTGCGACAGTCGTTCCTTCTTTCGAGCAGGACTGAAGGACAACTTTCTCCAGTGACTTCAGACTATAAGCAAGGAATCGCTCGCTCAGGCCGTCCATCGGCTTTACAGCCTTGATATCTTGATTGATAGCAGTCTCCGAATTAGCGATTGCAACGCGAAAGGTGTGAGCAAGAATTCCGCTTCTCGTCACCAACAAGACTGACCCAGAAGGCAAAACCTCCATGCCTCCTTCAGATGCCGCCAAGTCAGAGATTTGGTCTTCGGACGTATTCAGATCAAAAGACTTCATGTCCTTGGGAGATGTCCAGTTAATTGTTCCTGGTTCCCAGAAGTCGGCCCGGCTCTTGCTGGGGGGTTTGCCTCCTTTGGTGCCTCCTACCTCTCCAAGGCAATAGGTAGCCCACCCCGTCGGCAACTCCCGCCCCTCCATCACACCAACTCCTCCACCTCTTCCCCCAGCTCACTCAGGATCGCCCGCAGATCCGCCAGCGCCCCCTCCAGCTCATCCATCGCCTCACGGGCCGGCTCGGCCGGTTCCGGCAACTCAGAGGCATCTTCAGCCGAATCATCCCGCAACCAAGCCAGATCCAGGCTGTCGCCCCGCGCCGTGATCTCCTCGCGGCTGAAGGCTTGCCAGCGGCCCTCTGGCCCTGTGGCGATGCGCGGCGCCTTGCCGTGGGGATCAGGGCCGTAGGCCGCCTCGAACTCGGCGAAGTGCTCCCGCGTCAGCGGTGTGCGCTTGCCGAAGGCGGGCATGTTGGCCCGCAGGTCATACACCCACACCTCCTGGGTGTTGTCCATGTCGCTGTGGCCGCGCGAGAGGAACAGCACATTCGTCTTCACGCCCTGGGCGTAGAAGATACCGGTGGGCAGGCGCAGGATCGTGTGCAGATCGCACTTGTGCATCAGATCCTCTCGGATCTGTTTGCCCACGTTGCCCTCAAACAACACGTTGTCGGGCAGCACCACCGCCGCCCGGCCGCCGGGCCTGAGCGCCCGATAGATGTGCTGCAGGAAGCAAAACTGCTTGTTGCTGGTGGGGAAGGTGAAATCCTGGCGGCTCGGCAGGCCGCCGCCCTTCTTGGTGCCGAACGGTGGATTGGTGAGGATCAACGAGGCCGGTGGCAGAGCCTCGGCGTCGCCGCTGAGGGTGTCGCCGTACCAGATGCCGCATTCGCCCGGCCGGGAATCCAGCCCATGCAGCATCAAATTCATCAGCGCCAATCGGTGCGTGTCTTGCACATGCTCCGTCCCGTAAAACGTGCGCCCGTAAAACTGCTTCTGCCGCTCCTCATCCAGCAGGCTCACATCCTCGTGCTCCCGAATCCAGTGCTGCGCCGCGATCAAAAAACCACCCGTGCCCGCCGCCGGATCCTGGATCACATCGCCCAGCTTCGGTTGCATCACCGCCACCATCGCATCGATCAGGGGCCGGGGCGTGAAGTGTTGCCCGGCGCCTGATTTCTTCTCCTCGGCATTTTTCTGCAGCAGACCCTCATAGAGATCGCCCAATCCTTCTTGGCGGGCGCTATACCAATCCAGCTTGTCGATCTCGCTCACCAATTTATTCAGCGTGGCTGGTTTTTTGATGAAGGAGCTGGCATTGGCATAGATCTCCTGCACCAGCGGCGAGGCGCCGCTGGCGCTACTGCCCAGCTTCAGCAGCAGCTCCTTGTAGTGCTCCAGCTGGCTCAGGCCCTGGAGCATCTCCAGCACATCCCAACGCCATTCGTTGGGGATGCCCTGCTCCTGGCCCGTCTCCTTGGCCATCTTCAGGAACAGCAGATAGGTGAGCTCCGTCACGTACTGGTGATACGTCACCCCATCGTCCTTGAGCACATTGCAGAGGTTCCAGAGCTTTGCGACGATGTCGTGGGTCGTGCTGTTGGCGGGGGAACTTGCGGCTGGCATCACCAAGCCTCCAGGCTGAGTTCTTCTACAAGGGCGAAAGCCTGATCGGCTGTCACCAACACACAGCCTTCGCTGAGGGCATGGCTGGCGATCAGCAGGTCCATCAGC
>JBJTWN010000227.1:0-7694 GCA_046081785.1 Cyanobium sp. | reverse complement strand
CTGCCGTCGGCGGCCAGGGTGAGGGATCCGTAGGAGCTGCTGGCGGTGAGGGGTGTGAAGGCCGCGGCGGGATTGTCGGGATCGGCGATGGTGAGGCGCCCTGAGGCCTGGAGCGCGGCGTTGGTTTCGTCGAGGGCGATGCTCAGCCTGCCGCTCACCGTGGGGCTGACGCTGCCGATCCCGCTGGAGGAGGGACCGCTTCCGGCGGGCGGGCTGCCACCCCCAGCGGTCGTTGCCGGGTCGGGCGCCGGAATCACGCCATCGCTGTTTAGGTCCAGCTGGAACAGCTTCTCGATCTCTCCGATGCGGGCGGTGCTGAGGGGCACATCCAGGCTCAGGGCCCGGCCTGTGGCTGCATCAAAGCTCGACAGAAAATGGGCCGCCGGGATGGTGGTGATCACGTTGCGGGTGACCATGGTGCGGCGCCGGTTCACCACCACCATTTCGGTGATGGTCTGGGTGCTGGTGCTCGCGGGCCGGGAGGTGAGCAGGGTCACGGTTCCGTCCTGAGCCGTTTCCGCCGCCACGGCCCGCAGCCCCGTCGCGACGCTGATCGGCGTGCCATCGCTTCGGGTCAGGCGGAACGCGCCGTTGCCGCGGTCCACCCGCAGCCCTCCGCCGGCTTCGGCGACTAGCACAGTGTTGCCCGTGCTTTCCACCAGGCTCTGGCCGCTGTGCAGCACCTGTTTGCCTGTGCGGTAGGACTCCAGAACGGCTGCCACCGAGAGGGGTTGGCTGGGATGCTGACTGCCGAGGATGTCGAGCACCAGGGTCTGGCTGGTGAGCCCATCGGCGGATTGCAGTTGGAAGCGCTCCTGCAGGCTCTGCGCGGTGGTGAGGGCCTGGATCTGCGGACCGCCGCGGTAGGTCCAGCGGCCATCCCCCGTGAGGCTGAGGGTGCCGTAGCTGCCGCTGCGGCCCTCGAACATGTCGAAGGTGGCGCTGGGATTGTCGGCATCGGCGATGCTCAGCCGGCCTGTTGCCGTGATCGCCTCGCTGCCTGCCCTGACCGCGACGCTGAGGGCGCCGCTGATCACCGGCCGGTCGTCCGTTCCATTGATCGCGATCGTTAACAGGCGCGTGGCGGAGCCATCCGCTGCGGTGAGGTCGAAGCGATCCAGCACCTTTTCGCCGGCCGCGAGGCGATCGAGGTTGCCGAAGCTGCGGTAGGTCCAAGTGCCATCGGCCGCCAGCGCGAGCGTCCCGAAGGCACCGTCCTGGCGCAGGGGCTGAAACGCCAGTGCTGCCCTGTCCGGATCACTAATGGCCACGGAGCCGGCCAGGCTCAGGGGAGCGTTGGTTTCGCGGAGTTCGAGGCGGCCCGGATCGGCGATCGTGGCCGGGTCATCGCTGCCGTTGATCCAGATCGTGAGGGTTGCGCTGGTGGCGCCATCGGCGGAGCGCACCTCGAACCGCTCGCGCACCCGATCGCCCGCCGCCAGGCCATCGAGCGAGCTGCTGGTGGTGTAGGTCCATGCGCCCTGGGCGTTGAGCTGAAGCCAGCCGTAGGTGCCGGCGCTGGCGGCGATGGGCGCGAAAGCTGCCGCGGGGTTGGCGGGATCCTGGAGGCTGAGGGAGCCGCTGATGCTGTTCACGCCGTTGGCTTCCACGAGCTCTGCCGTGAGGTCGCCGCTGATCACGGCGGGAGCCGGGCTGGAGGGTGGTGTGATGACCGGTGGCGTGACGACAGGGGGTGGGGGGGAGACCGGAGGCGGTGTGACGACGGGAGCCGGCGGTGCGGGAACGGCGGCGATGGGCCCTGAGGTGAGGGCTGCCAGCGATGCGTTGAAGCCCTGGGGATCGGTGTAGGAAACCTGCAGGCGAAGACGGGAGCCAACGTCGGCGGCGGTGGGTGTATAGGAGGCGGCGTTGGGGCCGCTGAGCAGGGGTGTTTCGCTGCCGTTGGCGGCGAGACGGCTCCAGGCGTAGGTGGTGATGGTGGCGGCGCCATCGGGATCACCCGAGATGGAACCAGCCCGAAGAATGGAGCCCTCGAGCAGCTCGCCGGCGATGGGCGAGAGGCTGCCGGTGCCGCCATCAAGACGGGGCGCCGGGGGGTCCGGCGCCGGAATTATGCCGTCGCCGTTGAGATCGAGTTGAAAGAGCTTTTCGCTGGCCGCCGTTGTGGCCGCGCTGAGGGGGGTGTTGAGCGAGAGGGCGCCGCCGCTGGTGCTGTCAAATCGGGACAGCAGGTAGACCGCCGGTGTGGTGTCGGTGACGGTGCGGGTCACGGTGGTGCGCCGCCGGCTGATCACCACCATTTCGGTGATCGTGCGGGTGGTGGTGATCGGCGCCTGGTAGCTGAGCAGCGTGAGGTTGCCGTCGGAGGCACGTTCGGCTGCCCTGGCGCTCACCCCGCTCGGGAGGCTGACGTTCAGCTCCAGGGCCACCGAAGCGCCGGCTCCCCCCCGCCAGACGCTCAGCCGCTCACTGATCGGGTTCTGGCTGAGCAGCGTGTTTCCTTGGGCTTCGATCAGCCGCTGCACCACGGGGGAGCGCAGCGACAGCACCGGGTTGTCGAGGCCGGCCCGGTTGGTCAGGCTGGCCTGAATCCGCAGGGAGAGGCCCAGATCCTGAGCCGCGGGGGTGTAGCTCAGCTCGGTGGCGCCGCTGATGTCGATGAAGCTTTCGCTGCCTGAGGCCGCCCGCTGCCACTGGTAGCGGATGGCCGTGGGGGGTGCCGAGGTGGGACCGAGCACGGCCCGCAGGGTGCTGCCCACCACGGAGGCCCCTTCCAGGCTGATCATGCCGGTGATCGGATCGTTGGCCCCGGCTCCCTGTACCTGGGCGCCATTCGGAAACTTGGCGCCGAAACCTGCAGCGGATGGATCCTGAATCAAGGCTCCTGCTGAGCCGGTGTCGCCGCTCCAGGGCAGCGACGAGGACTGGAGCAGCGACGCTGAACCCAACCCGGGGATGGCCCCCCCCAATCCCACGGTCCAGCTCACTTCATCCACCGGACGGGCAAACAGCTGGAGGGTGGGGTCAAGAGAATCCAGCACGGCGCAGCCAGGGTGCCCCAGTCAGCATCCAAGTTAAGGCGGTTCCGCCGCCCAATCCATGGCCGGGCAAGCTGGGGAAAGCCCCATACAATCAGCCGGTGGTCGGGGTACGGCGGCTGGATGGGCAGGACAAAGGTTCGAGTCAGGGTCCCGCCTGCCCCCGCCACAGGTTTCGGCACCCTGGCCAAGACCCCCTCTGAGTCTCCCGTTGCCGGGATCGCGTCCTCCCCCCCGATCACGGATCCGGTGGGGCTTTTTGATCACGCCCTTGCCGCCCATCTCGGTGGTGCGCTGGCCGAGGCCCAGCAGGGCTATGAGCGCTACCTCAATCAGCTCGGCTCCCTGCCGGTGGTCCGCACCAACCTGGCGGGTATCTATCTGAACCAGGGCCGGCTGGATGAGGCTGAACGGCTGCTGAAGCTGGCCCTGGCCGAGTGGCCCGACTACAGCGAAGCCCTCAGCAACCGCGGCTACCTCGCCGTGCTGCGTGGCCAGCCCGACCAGGCCGTTTCCGATCTTGAGAGGGCCCTGCAGGCCAGTCCGGCCCTGGCTCCGGCCCTCACCAACCTGCTGCCGATCTACCGCCAGCAGGGCCGCGATCGCGAGGCCCTGGAGCTTGTGGAGCGGGCCCTGGCGGTGAATGCCGAGGCCATGGCCTTGCACGATCTCAAGGCCCAGTTGCTGCAGGCGCTCGAAGGGCCCGCTGCCGCTTCGGCCCACCTTGATGCCGTGCGAACCCGTTTCGAAGGGGTTGACCGGGCGGCCCTGGAGAGTGCGCGCGGTCGGATGTTGCTGGCCGAGGCCACCGATCTGCCGGCCTCCCTGGCGGCGTTCGAGGAGGCCCTCGCGGCCAGTGCAAAGCCCCAGGTCCATGATCTGATCAACAAGGGCGAGGTGCTGCGCAAGCTGAACCGCCATGACGAAGCCTTCGACTGGGTCAACGCCTGCCTAACCAGCGCAGGTAATGTCGGCGGTCTGCTCAATCTCAAGGCCTGTATTCTTCAGGATTTGCGCCAGTTTGATGATGCCATCACCCTCTACAAGATGGCGGTTGATGCAGAGCCTTATAATCCACTTTATTATGCCAACCTCGGCTTTTTATACAGCGATCGTGGCAGTCATCGCCAGGCGATTCAGGTGTTCCGATCCGGCTTGGAGTGTTCGCCCTTCTTCAACAGCCTTCACCACGGCATGGCCCAGGCCCATTTTCACCTGGGCAAGCCAGCTCTAGCCTATCATCATTATAAGCTGGCGGTGCAGGCTGCACCGGATCATCTCAATATCTGGGATAATTTCCTCTATTTCCTCTCCTTCGTACGCACCATCCCGGCCGAAAAGGTGTTGGAGCATTGCCACACCTACGCTGAGCAGGCCCTGGCGTCACGGCTCGTTTCCGCAGCGGATCCCTTCCACCACGCCTGGACACCGCCGGACGACAGGCCAATGCGGATCGGCATCATCAGCGGCGAAATCGGCTCCCATTGCGTCAGCTACTTCCTGCTGTCCCTTGTTCTGGGGGCTAGGCCGGAGCAGGCAGAGTTTTTCATCTTCCCCACCAAAGACCGTTCCAGCGAACCCCGCTGGCAGCTGTTTCAGCAGCGGGCCACTGTGTTCGAATGCATCGAACAGCTCTCCGATCAGGAGGCTTGCCTCCGCATCCGCGGGCTCAATCTCGATGTGGTGCTTGAAACCACCCAGCACATGGTGGCCAACCGCCTCACCCTGATGGCCAACCGGCTCGCACCGGTGCAATCCCACTACATTGGCATGCATGGCACTACGGGGGTGCCGGCGATCGACTACTTCATCGGTGATGAGTTGGTCACACCTCCGGAATTCGCCCCCCACTTCAGCGAGAAGCTGCTGAGGCTGCCCCGCACCTGGGTCTGCTACACACCGCCGGAGCAGGGTCTGCCCCCCCTGCGCCCCACGAAGGTCCGCACGCCCCTGCGGCTCGGCTGTTTCAACAATGTCAGCAAGATCAGCCGCGAATGCCTGCGGGTCTGGGCCCTGGTGCTGCTGGCCCTGCCCAAGGCAACGCTCCTGATCAAGGATTCGCTGCGCAATGGCGAACTCGACCACCAGCGCAACCTGATCGACTACCTTCGCCGCCGGGGCGTAGACCCTGCCCGCATCACCGTGGTGCCGCGCACCGAGAGCTGGGAGGATCACATGGATCTCTACAACGATCTCGATATCGCTCTCGACACCCTCCCCCTCACCAGCGGCACCACCGCCTTCGACGCCCTGCTGATGGGCGTACCCCTGGTGGCCTACAGCACCCCCTGGATCGGAGGTCGTCTTTCCGCCTCGATCGTCCATGGCCTCGGCCAGCCCGATTGGATCGCCGAATGCCCCGAGGCTTATGTGGTTTGCGTCAAGGGGCTGGCCGCCAACCTCTCCGCCCTGCGGGCCTCAAGGGAGGCGAGGCGCCAGCAGTTCCTCGCTTCCGAGCTCTGCGACCAGGCCGGCCTGGCCACCGCCGTGGTGGATGGCCTGCGCCAGGCCTACCGCGAAACCCAGTCCGCCTGAGTTCTCCCCATGTTGCTCGATGCCTCACCGGTTGCCCTGAAGCTGCATCTGGGCTGCGGTGCCAAGTACATCCCGGGTTTTGACCACATCGACAGCACCCACCACCGTCACCTCAGCCATTGCGCCAATGTGAGCCATCTGCCGATGTACGGCGATGGCACGGTGGATCTGATCTATGCCAGCCACGTGCTCGAGCATTTCGGCCGCCAGGAGTACCCCGTGGTGCTGCGGGAATGGCACCGGCTGCTGCGACCCGGAGGGGTGTTGCGCCTGGCGGTGCCCGATTTCGCGGCTGTGGCGGCCCTCTATTACGAGCAGGGCCTCGTCGACGGACTCACCGGTCTGGTGGGTCTGGTGAGCGGCGGCCAGCGTGGTGCCACTGATTATCACAAGATGATCTTCGATGAAGCGTTGCTCGGTCAGGCACTGCTCGATGTTGGTTTTTCCGCCTTTCGCCGCTGGGACTGGCGCAGCACCGAGCATGCCCATATCGATGATTATTCCCAGGCCTACCTGCCCCATCTCGACAAGGAGAATGGTCGTTTGATGAGCCTCAACCTGGAGGGAATCAAGTGATACTCTCTCCACAAACTCTCTTCTCTGGAAATTCCATGCGCCGCCTCTCTCTGGCCCTGCTCCTGACCCTCGGCACCACCCCCGTGCTGGCCCAGCAACCCAAGGCGGCGCCTGCCAAGGGCGCTCAGCAGCCCACCGCAGCCCAGGTTCGCCAGTTTGTGGCCAACTTCGAGGCTGGCGTCAACAAGGGTTGTCTGCAGAACCCACCCCGCGACATGCCGAACCCATCGCGCTACTGCGCCTGCTACGCCCGCACTCTGGTCACCCAGTACCAGCCCCTTGAGCTTGCTGCGATCAACAACCTCGCCGCTGCCAATTCCCAGAACACGAACACCATTGCCCTGATGGCCGCCCCTTTCGCGCGCGCCTGCCGTGCCGCCCTCAGCCAGGCCCCTGCTGCACTCACAGCACCCTGACCCCTGAGGGCACCTGGTGATCATTGCTATCAAACAGTCCTTAGTCGATTCATCTCCAGGGCAGCAAATCGAAACGGCCGGTTGTTGAACTGGCTCCTTCGATTTGCTGCTGCAGGGGTTTGGCGGTAATAAAACTTTCAGCAGTCATATGGTCGTGCGCGGCTCGCATCGTTGGCCTTTGGTGTCGCACCTCCCTGTTGCTGTCGCCTTTTTCAATAAGGATTGCTGTTGTGAGCATGGGTTGACTTTCCGGCTGGCCTACTTCAAGCTCTCATCAAAAGTTTTTTAACCCTGCATGGCCTCCGAAACCAGCGCACGTGATTCGGAGGTGAGCACTGCGGGAGTGTTTGGTTCAACTCTACGGGCCTCCCTGGTTCTCGGTGGTTTACGACGGCGGCCTTCCGGTGGTTTCTCCCGCCAGCTGCGCTGGTCGCGAAATAGCCAGCTGGTCTTTGGGCTTTCGCTGGCCCTTGGGGGACTGCTTGAAGCTTTCGTGCCCAAGGCCACCCTTGCTGCTCCTGAAGCTGTCTCAGGTACCGGCTTTGACCCTCTTGCCCTCTCCGCTTATACATCTGCAGAACTCAATGGAGCAATCATTATTGGTGGGAGAAATGGTGCGGCCAATGTCATACCTTCATTGCCCAGTTCCCTTAATCAAACCCGATTTACCTCAATCGCCATCGGTAATGCCGCCACTTTTGCTAACAGTGGAAACGCTACCGCAATAGGCATGGGTGCTGCAGCGGGCTCGGCTGGTGCTGCTGCAAATGCCCTTGCCATAGGTACCAGCGCATCAGCCGCACTGGCTGATTCCACTGCGCTTGGCAGAGGCGCCAATGCGTCGAACACGAGCGCGACAGCGATCGGTAATGCTTCGGTGGCTCAGGGCAGCAGCGCTACGGCTATCGGCACGAGCTCGCAGGCCAATGGCGCTAATGCGTTTGCCGGGGGTGTGGGATCGAACGCGGCCAACACTGATTCCCGGGCCCTGGGCGTCGGCGCCAGTGCATCGAACACGAGTGCCACAGCGATCGGCAACGCCTCCACGGCCACCGGTACCAATGCCACGGCGATCGGCACCAGCGCTGATGCGACTGGCGTGAATGCCTTTGCATCGGGTGTGAACGCCCAGGCGACCAACACCAACGCCTACGCCGGTGGTGCCAAT
>JBJTWN010000226.1:0-3478 GCA_046081785.1 Cyanobium sp. | reverse complement strand
CGGCCGCCATGTGGCCCCCGGCATCAAGGCCTTCGTGGTGCCCGGCAGCGAGCAGGTGGCGGCCGCGGCCGAGGCGGAAGGGCTTGATGCGGTGTTCCGCGCGGCGGGCTTCGAGTGGCGCGAACCGGGCTGCTCGATGTGTCTGGCGATGAATCCCGATCGCCTCGAGGGCCGGCAGATCAGCGCCAGCTCCTCCAACCGCAACTTCAAGGGCCGTCAGGGCTCTGCCAGCGGTCGCACCCTGCTGATGAGCCCGGCGATGGTGGCCGCCGCCGCCGTGCATGGCCGGGTGGTGGATGTGCGCGAGCTGGTGGTGGCCAGCGCTCCTGAGGGCCCCACCTCCAGCCTGGCCGCCGGCCCTCGCTGAAGGTCACTCGGTCCCGCTCCCACCAGCTCCTGTCTCACCTCCCATTGTCCCGTCGCCCGATGACCCTGCCCGCCGCCAGCGCTGAGTATGCACAGCCGACTGGAAGGGTCCCTGTGCCCTTCCCCTTCGGGCCGGTGCGCCGGCTGGAGGGCCGCGGCGTGGCCGTGATCGGCAACGACATCGACACCGACCGCATCATCCCGGCCCGCTTTCTCAAGTGCGTCACCTTCGAGGGGCTCGCCGCCGGCGCCTTCGCCGACGACCGCCGCGAGCTTGGCGGCGCCCATCCCTTCGACCGGCCTGAGCATCAGGGCGCCACGATCCTGGTGGTGAATGGCAATTTCGGCTGCGGCTCCAGCCGTGAGCATGCTCCCCAGGCGCTGATGCGCTGGGGCATCCGGGCGCTGATCGGCGAGAGTTTCGCCGAGATCTTCTTCGGCAACTGCCTGGCTCTGGGCATCCCCTGCCTTTCCGCCAGCGCCAGCGATGTGGCCGCCCTGCAGCAGGCAATCCAGGCCCGCCCTGCCGCGCGGCTCTCCGTGGATGTGGAGGCCCTGAAGGTGTGCCAACTGCCGCCGCCCGACGGCGCCGATGACGCCGGCGCCGCACCGCTCAGCCTCAACCTCAGCCTGGCGGCCGGCCCGCAACGCGCCCTAGTGAGCGGCCAGTGGGATGGTGCTGGCCAGCTCATCGCCCACGACGCCGAACTTCGCGCCACCGCCGCCCGGCTGCCCTACCTGCACGGTTTTGATGTTGTCGGAGCCTCTTCCTGACTTGCGTGAAGGAATCCTCATCCGCAGCAAGCTGTTTGATCGATGTCTCGCATGACATCTGAGACTCATCCTCCTGCGGCGAGGGCAAATGCAGCACTTGGCTATCGCGCCGAGATTGACGCTTTGCGGGCAATCGCTGTAATAGCGGTGATCATTAACCATGCCAATAAAAACCTCCTGCCCAGTGGCTATCTGGGTGTTGACATTTTCTTTGTAATCTCAGGCTATGTGATCACGGCCTCGTTGTTTTCACGTCAGAGTTCGGATCTTCGCTCTTTTCTTTCAGGCTTTTATGCAAGGCGCTTCCGTCGGCTGCTGCCGGCTTTGCTCGTCTATGCCGCACTGGCGGGATTTGTCCTCTGCTTCGTGGATTCACAGCCTGAGCAAAGCCTGGCTACGGGAATGGCGGCTTTGTTTGGCGTTTCTAACCTCTATTTGCTGTCACAGTCTGCCAACTACTTTTCGCCAGAGTCGGATCTGAATATCTTTACGCATACCTGGTCTCTGGGTGTTGAGGAGCAGTTCTACCTCCTCTTTCCACTCCTGTTCTGGGCTTGTGGTCTTGCTCGTCAACAGACGCGCCGGAAATCAGCCTGTTTTGCTGCTGCCTTGGTCATGCTGACAGTGGCCTCATGGTTTCTTTTCCGTTGGTTGTCAGGGGTCAATTATCCTGCTGCTTATTTTCTCATGCCAGCTCGCTTTTGGGAATTGGCAGTCGGGAGTCTTGCTTTTCTTGTCTGGTTTTATGTCAATCCCAGTGTATTGAGACGATTGGGTTCGCCGTTAATCTGGGCGGCCTTGCTAGTTGCTGCTCTGTTTTTGCCATTCAATGCAGGCTATTCCTATAAAATAACTAGCATTGTTGTTCTATTAAGTTGTTTGCTGATTCTTTCTATGAGTCCCGGGTCGATTGGCCTAGGCCTATTTAAGGCGAGGCCACTTGTATTCATCGGCCTGATCTCTTATTCTCTCTACCTTTGGCACTGGGCTGTGCTTTGCATGGCCCGATGGACCGTTGGGATCCGGGAAACGACACTGCCTTGGCTTGTGGTCTTGATGCTATCACTCTCTTTAATGTCTTATTTTGTAGTTGAGCTCAAGAGCAAGCAATGGCTTAGCCGCCAAACACGTGGTTTCGTTTTGACGATGGGCTCTTTTGCTTGCTCTCTCTGCCTGGGTTTTCTGTGGTTTATCTCTGATCGTTTCCATACCAGGCTTTTTATGAGTGCCAATAACTACGGTGATCGATTTGAGGATATTGATGGAGTGTCGCTTTTTGAAACCTGTGACTTCTTTCGAGATTATCGCCAATTTAAGGCTGATCGCGATCTTCCTGCCTGCACATTTGCTCCTTTTTTACGGGGTACCGGCTTTTCGCGCTCGCACAAAAGGCCTCATCTCTTTTGGCTAGGCAACAGCCATGCGGCTCAATACACAGGCTTGATCAGCAGCCTGCGCGATCGCGATCATTATCTACAAACCATCCTCTATGTGGGCGCAATTATGAGCCCACCACTTCCTATGGCTTTCATGCCTGAGCCCTGGAATCGTGATCCTTGGACCGCTAAAGGTTCGCAGACGCAGAAAGCGATAGCTAGTAAGGTGCTCGCAGTTGCTCGGCCGGACGATATCATCATTCTGGGGAATAACTTATCCATTCTTTTGGCAGCACCTACACCCTCTCATCCTGTCGCAACAAGTAATGAGTCTCTGGATATCTGGATTCAATCGTTGCTTGAATTCGCAGATCAAGCAGCCAAGCGTCGACTCCAAGTCGTTGTCATGCTGCCCATCCCCTCATTCCCTGAGCCCTATCCACAATTTTCCACAAAGCGTTGCATGGCTACCTGGTTCCGTCCCAGGCCTGATCCGCGTTGTTACCTCTCTTCTGGTCGATACTCGCTGTTGCGTTCGTTCAAGTCGGTTCAATCGGCCTTGCTGAAGAAAACGGCAGGGCGGGCAAATATCCATCTCTATTCTGGATTTGATCTCTTGTGCCCAGCAGGTCGTCGGCAATGTGTCAATTCAAATAAAGATGGGTTTATTTATTGGGATGCCAGCCACCTTAATAATCGGGGCTCCGCATTGCTGGCCGATTCGTTTGCCTCCTTTCTCCGTGGGAGAGTTCATGAGTGATGAAGTCTTGTTTCTGGTCGATTTCATCCCCCTCTCTATTGGGTTCAAGAACTATCGTTCCCCTTAGAAGGGCCTGTTCAAGGCGTCCTGCTGCGGTGAGAGGGTGGGGGGCTGATAGGGCACGAAGGGAAGGCCGGGGCCGTTGAAGTTGAAGTCGTTGAGCTTCACGCGGATGCCGCCGAGTCCGTCGTAGGGGCTGTAG
>JBJTWN010000225.1:0-10806 GCA_046081785.1 Cyanobium sp. | reverse complement strand
AAACGGAGGGGGTGGGATTCGAACCCACGGACCCTTGCGGGTCGCCGGTTTTCAAGACCGGAGCCATCAACCACTCGACCACCCCTCCAGAAGCCATCCCTCGGCACATGTGCCAGGGAGCACCGCGTCCGCACAAGGCGGCACGCTTGATTCCCATGATCCCATGGTCTGTGCCTTTCCAGGCAGCCCCGGCGTCAGGGAACCCCTGCAGCAGTCCCTAAAGCGGGCGCCCTAATTGACTCGGGATACCCTTGCAGCCTCCCGGGATGGTGGCTCTGGAGCGGGCGCCGCTCCAGGAGGCCAGGTAGTGGTGGGTCTGGGCATCGAGCAGGCGGGCGCCGGAGAGATTGATGTTTTCCACCACGGCGCCCGTGCCGGCGCCCGTGGCCAGATCAAAGGGGGCCGAGCCCAGGCGGGGGGAGGCTGTTTGCGGCCGGCCGTAGAAAAAGCGGCAGTCTTCCAGCCGTGATTGCTCCAGGTTGGTGCCCGCCAGATTGGTGGCCGCCATGTTGGCCCCTGTGAGGTCGCAAAACGAGAGATCGGCGCCCCGCAGATCAGCGCCGTTGAAATCCACCCCGCGCAGGTCGGTGCCGGACAGATCCACCCCCTTGAGCAGGTGCTGCAGGCGAATCACGGGCACGCCCGCCGCCCGATCTTCCGCGTAGCTCCCCTCCCCATCGAGAATCGCCCGCCCGAGCCGATAGTCGCGTTTCAACGGCGTGAGCAACTTGGCATGGGAGAGGAAGCGCAGCACTCGGGCCTTGCCATCCCGATCGATCGAGCCAAACACCGCCGAGAGGCGCCCTTCAGCGAGCATCCGCTCCAGGGGCCAGTCTTCCAGCATGCCCTCCTCATCGCTGATCAGTTCGGAGATGCCATGGATGAAGCTGTCGATCGTTTGGGCTTGGGTGATGCGGTTTTGCTGGCTGGTGAGCCGCTGATCCACCAACACCTGGCGCCAGGCGATCATCAAGGCCACGCTGGCCACCATGATCTGGCCGAAGGCTCCCACCACCCCTTCCCCCAGGGCGCCGATGGCTTCCCAATTGCCGCTGCGCAACAAAGCAAACAACGGATCCAGCCAGCCCAGGGCCAACGGGATCACCAGGGCGGAGAGCACCAGCGCCACCGCCGCCAGCACTCGCGCCGTGGGCGCGTCATCCAGGCGACCGCTCAGCTGCCGCCACAACGGCGGCAGCAACTGGACCAACGCCAGGGCGAGCAGCAGGATCCCGGCCGCGAGAATCAAGGGGCGCAGCCCCGCCAAGCTCGCCGCCAGGGTGAAGAGCAGGGCCAGGAGCAAGCGCAGCGAGGCGGAGCGGTTGATGCGGCTCCAGGCATTGCTGGGCCGGAATGCGGGCACCTCTGCCATGTCCGAGAGCATCAGCCCCTGGTTCTCAGGATCGGGGGGCAGGGGGGGGATCAGGGCTTCAGTTTCAGGAGGCGGGAGGGAGGAGC
This sequence comes from Cyanobium sp., assembly GCA_046081785.1. Lineage (GTDB taxonomy): Bacteria > Cyanobacteriota > Cyanobacteriia > PCC-6307 > Cyanobiaceae > Cyanobium. Next base: position 9,348 of record JBJTWN010000225.1, on the reverse strand, counting down.
TCATCTCAGGTGACAGAAGCCAGGGGCATGCTCTGGAAATAGAAGCCGGCCGCCAGGATCACATAGGCCGCCAGGAGCAACACCCCCTCCAGCCAATCGGAGCGACCATCCAGACTCACCAGATTGCTCACCACAACGGCGGTGGCGATGGCCATCAACTCATAAATCTGGAAATTCAGATCCAAGGGATGGCCCAACCATGGGCCCAGCAACACCAAAATCGGCACCACCAGAAGCGCCACGAGCAGGGTGGAGCCAAGGGCCACGGAGACCGCCAGATCCATCTTGTTTTTTCGGGCCATGGTCACGGCGGTGAGGTACTCCGCCACGCCACCGAGCAACGGCAGCAGCACCACCCCGGTGAAGAGCGCGCTCAGCCCCACCTTGGCGGTCACCTCCTCCACCACACCCACAAACAGCTCCGATTCGTAGGCCACACCCGCCGTGGCGGCCACCAGCACGGCCAGCCAGGGAAGGAGGGGTGGTTTGTGGGAGGCGGAGCCGCCTGCACCGTGGGCATCGGCAGCGGGATCCTCCGTCAGGTCGGCCTCGGCGACGTCGTAGAGGCCGCTGTGGGTGCGAAGCGAAAAGAGAAGCGTGAGCCCATACACCAGCAACAACACCCAGGCCACAAAGGTGGAGAATCGCTGGGTGCCCATCCCATGGCCCCCATCCCCCATCCCGGTGAGGCTGGGGATCAGGATCGCCAGCACGGCCAGGCTCATGGCGGTGCCGTTCACGCGGGCCACCACCGGCTGGAAGGTTTGCTCCTGGCGCCCGATGCCCCCCACCAGCATCGAGAGCCCCAGAGCGAGAAGGAGATTGGCCACGATGGTGCCCGTGATGCTCGCCTTCACGATCTCCACCAGGCCCGCCCGCAGCGCCGTGAGCGCAATGATCAGCTCGGTGGCATTGCCGAAAACAGCGTTGAGCAGGGCACCGATCGAGGGCCCCAGGGCCAGGGCCAGCTCTTCGGTGGCGGTGCTCAGCCACACGGCCAAAGGGAGAATGGCCAGGGCCGAGGTGAGGAACACGGCACTCTCTCCCATCTCCAGCCGTTCGGCGGCGATGGAGATGGGCACAAACACCAGCAGGCCAAGGGCGACCTTGGTGCGGAGCGTCATGGGCGGTGGGGCTACACCCCCATTGTGCGGGGTGGCGAGAATGGATGGCATGTGTGAGCTTCTGGCCCTCAGCGCCAACACCCCCACCGACCTCTGCTTCTCCTTCCATGGCCTCAGGCGCCGCGGTGGCGCCACGGCGGACCATGGCGATGGTTGGGGGTTGGCGTGCTTCAACGTGGACGGCCAAGGGGTGCGCCTTTATCGGGAGGAGGCAGCGGCGGCCTTTTCCGCCGTGGCGGCCGAGGTGGCCACCCTCCCCTTGAAATCCCATTGCTCCATCGCCCACATCCGCAAGGCCACCCGGGGCAAGGTGGCCCTGCAAAATTGCCACCCCTTCCATCGCTGCTGGCATGGGCAGGATTGGGTGTTTGCCCACAACGGCCATCTGGAGGGCAGCTGGCAGCTGGATGGTTCCTACCAGCCCAAGGGCGACACCGATAGCGAGGCCGCCTTTTGCTGGCTGCTGCAGGAGCTCGATCACGCTGGTGTGAGCCCTGAGGATGGGATCGGCCTCCATTCCCAGCTGGCGCGGCTCTCCGCCGTCTTGGCCCAGCGGGGCACCTTCAATGGCTTGCTCAGCAATGGCCATTGGTTGTTTGTCTATGCCACCACCCGGTTGCACCTGCTCACCCGGCAGGCTCCCTTCAGCCAGGCTCGCCTGGCCGATGATGATGTGAGTGTGGATTTCTCCGAGCTGGCGGGGCCCGACGACGTGGTCACCATCGTCAGCACCGAGCCCCTCACCACCAATGAAGCCTGGCTGCCGCTCCAGCCTGGCCAGGCTCTGTGGGTGGTGAAGGGCAGGGTGTGCTCGCCCTAGGCGCCGCGCCAGCGGCGGGCACAGCGCTGGATGGTTTCGCGGCAATCCCCTTCCATCAACAGGCCACTCCCCCCCCAGAGCAGCCGCGGGGCCCAGTCGGCGGGGGCGGATCCCAGCTCGCGGATCGGCTCGAACCCCAGGGCGCGGAAGTAGCGCACCAGCCGGCGATGTTGGCGGTCGTTGTCGTGGATGGCCAGAAACCGGGCTCGGCGGCAGGGCGTGCATTCCAAGGCCCAGGCACATCCCGCGGCCAGAAGCAGGGGAGCAGCGCCCGCGCTCCCTTCGCCTTGCACCCGCAGGGTGTCCAGCCGCAACCCTTGCCCCTGGGGCAGGGCCCAGCCCTTGAGTTCCCCCAGCCATTCCGCTCGGCCATCGCCCAGGGGCCGAGCCACCACCGCCCGCAGACTCCAAAGCCCCAGCCGCCGGGGTGCGGCCAGCCGCAGTTTCCATCCCCGCTGGGCCGCTTCGGCCTCGATGGTCCCCAAGTCGGGCACGGCAGCGGGGATGGCCTCGCTCACGAAAGATGCCTCTTGCCCTCGGGGATGTAGCGCTCCGCGAGGAGCACCGCCTCGATCGGCAGCGGTCCGTAGATGTGGGGGAAGCGTTCGCCGCTGCCTGAAGCGGGCTCCTCCCGCAGGGGGATGGCGGCGCTGGCGAGGCGTGCCGGATCGATCACCAGCAGCCGCAGCTCTGGCCCATCGCTGTAGAAGCGCCCCCAGGTGGCCTCCACCTGGGGGCTCCAGCTGGCATGGAGAAACCCCACCTCCGCCAAGCTTTTGCCGCGGGTGGAGCGGCTGTAGAGGCCCTGCCGTCGGGCCTCCTGCCAGTCGCTCTCCAGCGCCAGGTGGTAGAGCCACCGGGGGGAGCGCCAGCTCTGGCGCCAGGCCCAGGGGGGGGCCATCACCCGGGCCAAGGCCTCACTCGCTTCGAAGGCGGCAAGCCAGCCCTTGAGGGCCTCCAGGCCTGGTTCACCTTCAAAACCCTCGGGATCACGCACCCGAAATTGGCGCACGAAGGGGAGCACGGCCCATCCGAGGGGTTCCAGCCAGGCTGGTGGCGCTTCGGCTCGGTCAACCGCGAGGGCCTCCAGCCATCCATTCCAGTCTTGGAGAATGGCAATGGCGGCGCGGCGGTGGTTGTTCGGGTGGCCCGTCCTGTAGCGGAAACCATCCAAATGCAGCTTGAACGGGCCATCACACGTGGCGATCAGGGCAGCGCCAGGGCCGTTCTCAAGCCCCTGCCACGCCTGCTGGCCGGCGGGCGTTTGGCCCAGGGCCCAGCCCATGATGGCCAGGCTCTCTTCGATCACCATCCCGTCAGCGGTCTGCAGCACGGGCACCGTGCCCTTGGCGGAGGCGTCCAGGAGTTCTGGGGGTTTCGCCTTGAGCGCCACCTCCCTCACCTCCACCTCCAGCTGCGCTTGAGCCAGGGCCAGGCGGGCACGGATGGCGTAAGGGCAACGGCGGAAGCTGTAGAGCAGCGCCTGAGCCGTCATGGCTCCAAAGCTGGCGGGACATCGCGCCCCAGATGGCGCTCCCCGGCAGCCTTGGCGCGCTGTTGTTGGCGGTGCCGTTCGGCATAGCGGGCCCGGTCGGCGTCGCTGCGTTGCCCTTGGCAGTGGCGGCAACGGACGCCAGGAATGTAACTCGCAAGGGCCCGATCCTCTTCAGACAGGGGCATGCGGCAGGCGTGGCAGAGCCCATGGCTGCCGGGCAGGAGCTGATGGTTGAGGGCGGTGCGCTGATCAAACACAAAACATTCCCCCTGCCAAAGGCTTTGCCCCCGGGGAGTTGCCTCGAGGTAGCCCAATATCCCCCCTTGCAGGTGATGCACCGACTGAAAGCCGCGCTGCATCAGATAGGAGGTGGCCTTTTCGCAGCGTATGCCACCGGTGCAAAACAGGGCCAAACGCTGGCTCTGTCGTTCGGCCATCAGCTGCGGCAACTCCTCTTCCACCCAAGCGGGAAACTCTCCGAAATGGCTGGTGCCCGGGTTGACGGCTCCAGCGAAGCTGCCCAAACCCACCTCGTAGCTGTTGCGTGTATCCACCAGCAGGGTTCGGGGGTCGCGAATGAGGTCATTCCAGCGGTCGGGAGGCACGTAGGTGCCCACGCGCTCGAGGGGATCGACACCCTCCACGCCAAGGGTGACGATTTCCCGTTTGAGGCGCACCTTCAGGCGAAAGAACGGCGGCTCTTCCGCTGTGGATCGCCGGATCGCCAGATCCGCCAGGCGCGGATCGGCTCTGAGCTGGTCAAGGATCTTGGCCAACCCGGCTTCCGAGCCGCAGAGGGTGCCGTTCACCCCCTCCTCCGCCAGCAACACTGTTCCCAACACTCCGTTCGCCTGGCCCAGCTGGATCAATTGGGAGCGCAGGGGGGCCAATTCCTGCCTGGAGAATCGGGCGAAGCGATAGAAGGATGCAACGTGCATCCCGTTCAGCGGCTGGTCGCCAGCCCGGCGGCGGCCAGCAGGGCCCTGTCGGTTTCTTCGGCCGGGTTGCTCGTGGTGAGGAGGGTGTCTCCCAAGAAAAAGGAGTCTGCTCCGGCCAGCAGGCAAAGGATCTGGGCTTCCCGGCTCAGCTGTTCTCGGCCGGCACTCAAGCGAACCCGGCTGTGGGGCATCAGGATGCGTGCCGTCGCCACCATCCGCACCAGATCGAGCGGGTCGACGGGGGGCAGACCCTCGAGGGGGGTGCCCTCCACGGCCACCAGCCCATTGATCGGCACACTCTCCGGGTGGGGATTCAAGCCGGCGAGCACTTCGAGCAGAGCAGCCCTGTCCTCCAGGGACTCCCCCATGCCCAGGATGCCGCCGCAACAGAGTTGGATCCCCGCTGCTCGCACCCGCTGCAAGGTGTCCAGCCGCTCCTGGTAGGTGCGGGTGGACACGATCCGGCCGTAGTGGTCAGCAGAGGTGTCCAAGTTGTGGTTGTAGGCCGTGAGCCCCGCCTCCGCCAGTCGGCTGGCCTGGTGATCATTGAGCATCCCCGCCGTGACGCAGGCTTCCAAACCCAGCTCCCGCACGCCACGCACCATGGCCAGCATGGCGTCAAAGGGGGCGCCGTCGCGGATCTCGCGCCAGGCCCAGCCCATGCAAAACCGATGCGCGCCTGAGGCTTTCGCCTCCCGCGCCCGCTTCAGCACCGCCTCCACGTCCAGCTCCGGTCGACCGGCGACATCGGCGCTGTGATGCATGGATTGGGGGCAATAGGCGCAATCTTCCTCGCATCCTCCGGTTCTCACGCTGAGGAGGGAGGCCAGCTGCACGCCTTGGCTTGGGTTGCTGGTGCGGTGCACTTGTTGGGCCTGCCACAGCAGATCGAGGAGAGGCTGTTGAAGCAGCTCCAAAATCTCCTGCCGAGACCAGTCGTGACGGGTGTTCATGGCTGGGGGTCGACCCCTCCGAAACGGCGCTGACGACTCTGGAAGTCGCGCAGGGCATTCTCCAGGGCCAGGGCATCGAAATCGGGCCAATGCACATCGGTCAGATGCAATTCCGCATACGCCAGCTGCCAGAGCAGGAAATTGCTCAGGCGCTGTTCGCCGCTGGTGCGGATCAACAGATCGGGATCCTCTTCCCCAGCGGTGTGCAGTTCGGCTGCAAAGGAGGCTTCATTGATCTGGTGGGGTTGCAGGTGGCCAGCGGCCACCTGGGCGGCGAGTTTCTGGGCCGCTCCCACCAACTCTCGGCGACTGCCGTAGTTGGTGCACACATTGAAACGAATGCCGGTGTTGGCGGCGGTGCGGTGACTGGCATCGGCGATGAGATCCTGCAGTTTTTGGGGAAGCTCCTCAAGCTCTCCCAAGAAACGAATTCTCACCTGCTCTTTTTCAAGGGCCTCGAGCTCGCGGGCGAGCACTCGTTCAAACAATGTCATCAGGAAGGACACCTCCTCGCCGGGCCTGCTCCAGTTTTCTGTGGAGAAGGCATAGGCGGTCAGGGCGCCAACCCCCCAGTCGCTGCAGAGCCGCAAGGTGCGTTTCAGGGCTTCCACTCCGGCCCGGTGACCCATCATGCGGGGCAAGCCCCTCTGGCGAGCCCATCGGCCATTGCCATCCATGATCACGGCCACGTGGCGGGGCAGCCTGAGGGGATCGAGGCCTTGTGGCAGGGCTGGCGTGCCCGGTTTGAAGGTGGGCGCCAGGGCGCGACTCATCCGCGAGATTCCGGCTGAACCGCGCCTACGCTACGTCCTGTTGGACCAGATGCCAGAGCCTCGGTGAGCAAATCATGGAGGCGACTGCTGGTAATGGGCCTCTCAAGACGGCCGTGGCGGGCCAAGGAGAGGGTCCCTGTTTCCTCGGACACCACCACACACAGGCAGCTGTCGTGCCGCTCGGTCAGGCCAAGAGCCGCAAGATGTCTGGTGCCATAACGGTTCAACCCCTGACGGGAGAGGGGAAGAATCACCCCCGCTGAAAGGATCCGGTTTTTCTGAACCAGTACGGCGCCATCGTGCAAAGGGGTGTCGCCGGCAAAGACATTCAGGAGCAATTCCACCGAAAGGCGGGCATCCAGGGGGATGCCCGGGTTGAGAAAGTCTTCCGGGCGCAGGTCACTGCCCAGATCGAGAACAATCAGGGCTCCTCTACGGGCCTGGGAGAGCCGGCCTGCGGCTTCCGTGAGCACGGCCACGGAGCCGCTCACCAGCTGGTTGCGCCGTCGATCGGCGAACAACACCCCCAGATCTCCTGTGCCCAGAAGCTCCATCAACCGTCGCAATTCCCCCTGCCAAAGAATCGCGAGAGCCAGGCTGCAAGCCAGCACGAGGGCATCCACAAGTTTGGTGGTGAGAGGCAGTGGCACAAACCGCTGCACAAACCAAGCCAGGGAGACGAGCAGCAGATAGCCCCTCAAAAGCCAAAGGGTGCGGCTGTCTTTCAGCCGACCCAGCAAGAGGATGCCAAGAAGGGAGGCAAAGAGAAGATCGAGGATGAAGAGGATCAGATCCCTTTGATCAAACCAAAACTGCACAGTAACTTGGGGTCACTAGGGCTTTGAATTGCTGAATCTGCCCACTTGTTCAGGGGGATCTGCTTTCGAGCTCGTCCCAAAATCAACCTGAAGGTTCGGGTGAAACCGCCTCCTTCAACAAAATAACTAAGCCAGCCTGGCTGGCAGTCGGTCGTAGCGCAGTAGATCTTCCGGCTCTTCGCGCTGTTGCACCAGGTCGGCCAGTCCCCCGTTCACAAGCACGGTTGCGGGCTTTGGTATGCGGTTGTAGTTGGAGGCCATCGAGGCGTTGTAGGCACCCGTCGCGAAGACCACCACCACCTCGCCAGAGCGACAGGGTGGTAGCTGCAGATCCGTGAGGAGGACATCCCCTGATTCGCAGTGCTTGCCAGCCAGGGTCAGAGTGTCCACGGGAGTGGAGGGGGTTGTCAGAGGACGGTCGGCCAGAACGGCCGTGTAAAGAGAGTTGTAGGTGATTGGTCTGGGGTTGTCGCTCATGCCCCCATCCACGGAAAGATAGGTTCGCCCCCCTGGGATGGCTTTCCTGCTGCCCACGGAGTAGAGCGTCACTCCTGCCGTTCCGATCAACGAACGGCCCGGTTCACACAGGAGGCGCGGCAGGGCCAAGCCGCGGCTATTGCATGCCCTCACGACACTCCCTGCCACGGCCTCGACCCACCGCTGGATGGTGGGTGGGTCGTCCGATTGGACGTATCGGATCCCCAGGCCTCCCCCCACATTGAGATCCCGGCAGTGATGCCCCATGGAGCGCGCCAACGCCAGGGCGTCCGCCATCACCCCAGCCAGATCACGGTGGGGCTCCAATTCGAAAATCTGCGAGCCGATATGGGCATGCAAGCCATCCACCCAAGCCCAGGGGCAGCCACTGAGGTGACGCAGCACGTTCTCCAATTGGTCTGGATCGAAGCCGAATTTGCTGTCGAGGTGGCCAGTCCGGATGTAATCGTGGGTGTGGCACTCAATGCCAGGAGTGAAGCGCACCATCAGCCTGGCCGGGGTAGCTCGCCCGGAGGCGATGCCAGCCAAATGCTCCAGGTCAAGCCAGTTGTCCACAACGACTGTCACGCCATGTTCGATCGCCAAGGCGATCTCCTGGCGCGATTTGTTGTTGCCATGCAGCACGATCCGCTCGGCCGGCATCCCGCCTTGCAGGGCGGTCAGGAGTTCGCCTGCGGAAACCGCATCCAGCCCGAGGCCTTCAGAGGCAACCAGGGCGGTGATGGCGAGGGAGCTGTTGGCTTTTGAGGCGTAAAGAGCCAGCGAAGGGCCGGGATAGGCCTGGGCGAGAGCCTCTCGATAGCCACGGCAGGTCGCCCGCACGGTGGCTTCGTCCAACACGTAAAGGGGCGTGCCGTAGGTCTGGGCCAGCTCACTCAGCAGGCATCCCCCCACCACCAGACGTTGTTGCTGATCCAGGCGGGCTGAAATGGGAGCAATGTTGCAGTTTGGGCTCAGAGGATTGACATCCTCTTCAAAACAGTGGCTCAGCGGATCCCCGGTTCCGGGGCTCGGGCGTTCCTCTCCTGTGGCAGCTGGAGCCGTGAAAGCTGGCATGACGCCTTGCAAAATCATCATTGCCCAGATGGTAAGCAGGCTCTGGCCTGGAGGCAGGATTTGGGTATGTCCTCCCGCCTACCCCCCCCTGGATCCTTTTGACCGGCCGACGACCCAGCCTGATGTGCTCCGTTTGGGGCCTGAGGACCTCTGTGGTTGCGTGAGCCTTGATCGCCAGGCGCTTGGAGGGTTGTGGTCAAAAGAACAGTGGCAGCGGGAGCTGAGCGAACCCCAGAGGCCCGTGGTTGGGTTGAGGGACGACGAGGGGGAGCTGTTGGCTTTGGCCAGTGCCTGGTTGGTGGTGGATGAGTTGCACATCACGGCGGTGGCGGTGCATCCAGACCATCGGCGCCTTGGTCTGGCTCGGCGCGTGCTGGAAGCTTTGCTGCGGTTGGCCTCGCAGGCGGGAGCAGAACGGGCCACGCTTGAGGTGTCCAGCGCAAATGCGCCTGCCAGAGCGCTCTATGCCTCGCTTGGTTTCAAAGAGGTGGCGGTTCGTCGCGCTTACTACCGCAACGGGGAGGATGCTTTGATTGGATTGAAAAAATTGTGACGTTAATTTCTGTTTTACGTCTGGCCATAATCTTGTGAATACGGAGAGTGGAATGCTGATTTATTTGCATCCCTCACTCTTGATCTTTTTCTCTGCCACTTCTGTGAGTAAACAGGCACGTTTTGCCCAAAACGACAAACGCAAACGTCTTGGCTCTCTGCACCGGCAACCCTGTTCGGTAAACCGGATCACTTGTTGGGATGCCCCCTTCATCGAGAGAGCCGGAAACAACGCTGAGCCTCGCTTGTGCCTGCTGTCACAGCTTGCTTCCTCCAAAAAGCACAAACCACCGCCCATCCCTGATAACTTGGTGGTACTTG
>JBJTWN010000224.1:0-4349 GCA_046081785.1 Cyanobium sp. | reverse complement strand
CAGCCCGATCTCCACCCCTGCGCGGCTGCAGGGACTGGTGGCCGACCTGGCCGCCGACCAGCAGGAGCTGCTCCTGCCCCTGAAGGATCTAGTGAGCCGGCCGGCTTTTCAGGCCCTGATCCCCAGGGCCGGCAGCGGCAGTGGCGCGGTGCAGCGGGATGTGCTGATTCAGGCGATGGAGGCCACCTTCTCCCGCCAGGTGATGCGGGCGATGACGGAGGTGCTGGATGGCTTTCTCAACCTGCCGCCCGGATCCGCCGACCAGGCCGGTGGGGAACCCGAGGTCTTCGACCGCCAGGCTGCGGCCTCTCCAGTGCCGCCGCAGTCCGCCGCACCGCCACCGCCGCCACCGGCGCCGCCACCGCCGCCCGCTCCTGCGCCCCAGCCCATCGTGCAACCGGCCCCGACAGCGACGCCGTTGCGCAGAGCCAAGCGAGCCGCCCTGGCCAGGCCTGCAGAACCCAGGCTGCCGATGTTCAAGCTGTTCCTGCTCAGCCTGGCCACGGCAATGGCCGTGGCCGCGGGTGCGGCAGCGGTGGTGGTGCTGCGCTCGAGTGACCTCTGCGCCCTGGTGGGCTTTTGCCCGGGCCCCCGCGAATCCAGCGGTGCTGCTCAGGCCCTGGCGGCAGCGGAGCAGGCCGCCGACGACCTGGGCCAGGCCGACAGTCTGCGTGCCTACGAAAGGGCACTGGAGGAGCTGGAGCAGCAGCTGCTCAAACTCACCGCCGCCAGGCTGACGCCGGAGCAGGAGCAGCAACGGCAGCGGCTGGATCAGGTGGCGCGGGAGGCCCGAGGGGTGCTGGCCGATGAACGCAAGGACGCCCTGCGGCTGGAGACGGCCGGCAAAGCCCTGGCTGCTGCGCGGCAGAACAACGGAGAGGAGCGTGCCGGCCAGCTGGCCATCGCCAGGAACGAACTGAATGGGATCGCGCCGCGCAGCTTCTCGGCTGCTCCAGCCCAACGGCTGCGCCGCGAGCTGGAGCAGCTTGAGGCGGAAGTCCCGCCCAGCGAGCCCTCGGAACCGGAGGCCGCCCCAGATCCGGCTGCTGGCGAGGGGCCCGCAGCTCAGCCGCAGGCGCCGGCACGTCAGCCATCCCCACCTCCACCACCCCCACCTGCTCCAGCGCGAGAGCGCCCCGCGCCGGCACCGGCCCCAGCACCACAGCCGCGCCAGCAGCCTGCAGCGCGCCCAAGCCCACCGCCGCCGCCACCCGCAGCGCCGGTGGACGACGCGCCCTACCGCGAGCGGCCCCTCTTCTGAACGGCTCGCTACCCGGACCATGCAGAAATTGCATATCCGGAACTTAAGGCTATCACGCTAAGATTTTAGCAATTGTTTAGTTGGTCGGTCATGGCGCTCATCCCTCGCTCTGCCGTTGCCACAGCCACCATCGCCTGTGGAGCCGCTACCTGCCTGGGCCTTGTAGCAGCGCCGTCTGAGGCCAGCGTTGAGGCCCGCAGCTTTGTCTGCAGCACCGCTGCCGGCGCCCCAGCCACCAACGTGGTCACCCAGAGCGGGCAGCAGGTGCCCCTGAACCGCTGGACCAGCAGCGTCTTCAACGATGCCGGCTGGACGCCCGAGCGGCGCTGTCAGGAGGTGTCCGGCCGCTTTGACACCTACTTCCGCCAGGGCCGACTGGACTTCATCACCACAGGCCGGATGAACGGCCTGCCGGTGATCTGCACAGCCCGCAGCCACGGCGGTGCCTGCGATGGCCTGCTGTTCACCCTCAAGCCAGGCCAGAACGCAACCCACACCCTGCAGGAGCTGTTTGCGATCCGCACCAAAGCACGGGGCCCCCTGAACGAGACCAACTCCCGGCTCTACCTTTCCCTGGGTGAGCTGGTGACAAACGCCCAGACCAATGCCAGTGGAGCGGCAGCAGCCACTACGGGTCCACGCCTCTTTTGAAGACAGCCCAGATGGGCAGCGGCTTTATCCTGCTGGCCGCTGCTCTCGCACTGTCAGCTCAATCAGTAGGCAACGCCCAGCCCACCCTGCGGCTTCCTGCGCAACAGGCCTCTGAGCAGGCCAACCGCAAGGCTGTGACGGCACTGCTGCGTGATCTGAAGGGTGATCCCATTGGTTCGGCCGTGGTTGTTGCCGCTGCAGCTGGCGGCCATTGGTTGGCCACCAACCGCCATGTGGTGGAGGGCCATGCCAAGGTCTGCGTAGTGACAGCCGACCAGCGCAGCCGTCCTGCACTGTGGCTGGAGCAGGACCGCCGGTCCAACAACAAGAGCCTCGATCTGGCGCTGCTGTGGCTACCGGTTGGCAACGACCCAGCACTGGTCACCGCCTTGATGGCGCCAGAGCCGGTTTTGGCTTCTCAGCTGCCAGTGGTGGTGGCAACTGGTTTCCCAACCCGGCAGCAGGGCAAAGCCGATGGCGTGGCTGGCTACAGAGAGGCGAGTGGGCTGCTGCTGCCGCTGCTACCCCAACCACTGGAGGGTGGTTTCGATCTGGCCTACGCAGCCGCTGTGGAGAAAGGCATGAGTGGTGGTGGAGTGTTTGACGGTGACCGTCTGATCGGCATCAACGGCAGCCATCCCCATCCGCTGTGGCCAGGCCGCTGGAAGCAGCAGAACGGCAAGCCGATCAGTGAACAGCTGAACCAACAAGTGGAGCTGGTGGCGCTGGGGCTGTCGGTAGCAGCAATCCAGGAGAGACTGAAGCAGGCCAGCCCTCCTGCAGAGCAAGCCACATCAAAGTGGGAAGGTGAATCAGCATGCAAGAGTCAATCCACGACTGCTGATCCCACAGCAGTGAAGGCCTGGTAGAGGAGGCTCTGAAGGAATACGACCAATCATGGGGGTGAATGGAGGTATCAGACAACAGCTGCTGGCAGCCAGCCTGGGTGTCTCGCTGCTGCAACCAATCGCTCTTAGTGCAGTGGGCTCGGTCCTGTTAGGTGCAGATTGGGAAGTAAGAGCGCAACAAGCCTTGAGCACTGAAGCGATTGGTCGGATCGCCCAGGCGATCACCGTGCGCATTGAAGGTGCCACGCAGGGCTCGGGGGTGCTGGTGAAGCGGGAGGGAAATCATTACACAGTGCTCACTGCCTGGCATGTAGTGAGCGGACAAAAGCCTGGGGAGGAGATGGCTGTGTACACACCAGATGGCTTAAGCCACGAAGTGAATGCCCTATCCATTAGGCGTGTGGATCAGACCGACTTAGCACTTCTTTCATTCACTGCCAATGCAAACTACGCAACCGCCAATCCTGGCACCACGACAGTCGCTCAAATAGGAGCTCAAGTTTTTGTTTCAGGCTTCCCATTGCCCTCATCAGCTGTACAGACACGAGTGTTTCGCTTTCTGAGCGGACTCATTATCTCGAATGTCAATCCAGCATCCAAAGAGGGCTACGAGCTCCTATATTCAAGCCCAACACTCCCAGGAATGAGCGGAGGAGCGGTCCTCAACAGCGAGGGCCAGTTGATAGGTATTCATGGAAGAGCCGAAACGGATGCACAACTCACAGAGCAGGAGGGTATTGCTGTCAAAACAGGAAGCAACCAAGGAATGCCGATCGAGCTTTATTTCCAGAGTATAAGAAAAGCGTTCCGTCAGGCACCCTCACATAATACTCCGATGTCAGTGCAGACCACTCAAGCATTACCCTCCTCAAGCAATAAGCCTGCGGCGAAGCAGCTTTTGACTGAGCTTGTCCTCACCGCTGCGGTAAATTCCTGTGAGCTGGCTGTGGAGGAAAAGCTGCCAGTAGAGAAATCGGTCATTGCCAGTTCCAAAGCCATCTCATTCCTGGTAACCAACCGCTACGGCTCCAAGGTCGCCGGCTTAGGCAAGCTAGGAGCCGAGCAGATCTTCAATGAATCAATCGGCTACATCGTGGCCCGGGTGAAGGCAGGCTGTTACGATCGCCTCAATACTACCGACAAGAGCTTTGTAGTTGGCGTGCAAAATGAGACAGAACAGCGAAGCTCACTACTTCAATTGCCTAATTTCTCTCGAAGTAACAAGCCCGCGCCGATGGAGCTGATGAATGACCTGGCTATCACCGCCGCTGTGAATTCCTGTGAGCTGGCGGTGGCGGAGAAGCTGCCGGTGGAGAAAGCGGTGATCGCCAGTGCCAAGGCCATCACCTTCCTGGTGACCAACCGCTACGGCTCCCAGGTGGCCGGCGCCGGCAAACTGAGCTTCGAAAGGATCGCCAACGGCTCCATCATCCAGATCGTGGCCCGGGTGAAGCAGGGCTGTTACGACCGGCTCACCGCTGCCGACAAGAAATTCGTCGACGGCGTGTTGAGTGAGGTGGAGAAAGCCGCCAAATCCCAGCCCCAGCAGCCGCCGCGCCGCTGATCAAGCCGAGGGATCAGGCCGAGGG
>JBJTWN010000223.1:0-4066 GCA_046081785.1 Cyanobium sp. | reverse complement strand
CGGACGATCACGCCATCCCCTGGCCCAGTAGATCGCTTCACCGGTGAGGGCCGTGAGGGCGCCAGCCACGCCGCCGATCAACAGGGTGGCTTCCGCCGCAGCCAACCCATCGGCGGGGGCGACCTTTGGCACCACAAGGCGGATCAGATTGAGGCCGAACCAGGCATTCACTCCCCATCCCGCCAGGCCACCGGTGAGCATGGCTGCCGCCCGCCGCAGCGTGAGCGGCACCTGGCGCCGCTCCGCCAACTCGAACATGAAGAAGCTTCCCACCAGCGGGATGCCGATCAGGGCCGACACGCTGGCCGCCCCGCCGCCGATCGCCAGGGGCCGCGCCAATTGGCGCAGCCCGGGCACCGCGCTGCCCAGCCAGCTGCCGGTAGCCACCCCGATGTGGGCCGCGGGGGATTCGGTTCCCATCGGGGCCCCCAAGCCAACGGTGGAGAGGATGGCCAGCGCCCGCAGGGGCGCCAGGCTCCAGGGGAAGCGCTCCTCCACGCCGGAGGCGTTGACCACGTCGCCGGTGAGATCGGCCCGGGCGATGTCATGGGGAAAGGAATACCAGCTGGTGAGCGAGCGGCTGCCGCTCGCGCTTGTGGTGTCGCGGGGGGCGATGGTTTGCACCGGCTGGCCCTTGCCCAGGCCAAAGAGAATCAGCACCGCCAGGCTGACGCCGAGCAGGGGAAACAGGCGCAGCCACACACCTCCCAGCCCGCCGGAAGCGGCCAAACTCCACTTGATCAGCTCCGTGAGCACCACCGCCGCCAGCGAACCGACCAAACCACCGAGCCAACCTGCCGTCGCCCAGGCGCCCACGCCTCGGGCCCATAAGGGCTCTTTCCCCAGACCCATGGAGCCAATAGGACAAGCCTTCACCGTAGCCATGGTTATGGCCCCTCCCCTGGCCGCTGCAACTGATCAGAAGAGATTGCAGCGGCCCCCCAATCATGTCCAAGGCGAATCAAACGGGTCTCAATTGAAAAAAATTCGCCAGAGGAGCAACATAGGCCGAGTTTTTTAAAGTTTCATGTCGTTTGCACTGAAATTGGGTGGGCTCACAGTTATCAGCGGCTTGTGTTGCGCCCTGGCGATTGCACCGGCCCATGCAGCAACAGCTGTTTGCACGGTTGGATTCGGCTCCAGCGTCGCCCCTGGGGCCACGATCGCCGCTGCGCTCAGCGGTCCAACCCCACCCTGCCCTGTCTCGCCTGTCACCGTTAGCTTGAATACTGGCGCTGCGGCGGGGAATTCGGGAACGGTTTTCTCCTCGGACATCATCAACGGGCTCGGTACCAACAATTTCACTCGCACATCGCCCACTTCTGTTGTAGTCGGAAGCGCCTCCACCAATCAATTGATCAGCCTCACGTTCTCCCAACCTCTTGCAAATCCTTATCTTTTCTTTAGTTTTACTCAATCTCAGGAATCCTTTGTTTTCGGCCAGCCTTTCACGCTTGCGCAACGCAAGCCTTCAATGCCACCGCATCTGGCTCAACAGTGACAACGACTGGTGGCGACACCCAGAATGATGGGTTTGTTGTGCAAATTCTTGGAACCTATTCAGCATTGAATTTCACTTACAACAACTCCTCCACCATCTTCTATCATTCTGTGGCATTCACTGCGGGCACGCCTGTCCCTGGGCCTCTCCCCTTGGTGGGTGCAGGGATGGCCTTCGGTTTCAGCCGCAAGCTGCGAGCTCGCATCCGGGCTTGATGCACCCCAGGCTCCCCGAGCCTCTTTTTTCATGGTTCCTCTTGCCCCTTCCCGGCCCTGCCGGGAGGGTGTTTTTTTTTGGGGGGGGTCGGGAGTGGCAGAGGCTGGCCTGCTTCGGCCACTCCAACCCTGGCCGGGCCCCGATCATTTACAGATCGGAAGGCGAACACATCCGCCTCAGCCTTGAAACCAACAGCAGTCAGTTCCCCTCGGCCCCCATAGGCTGGTCAGATGACCACCCGCGAAAGCACGTTTGCGCATCTCCGCCGCCAGGAATGGGAACGGCGGATCGCAGCGTTGCGCAAGGGCCTGCGCCATGCCCTGGGCTCGACCGACTGCAGCGTTTGGCTGTTTGGCTCCCTGGCCCGTGGCGACTGGGATGGCTTCTCCGATACCGATCTGCTGGTGGTGGCGGCCAGCTCGGAGGAAGCCGAACGGACCGCCGACCGGCTGGAGGCCGCCATGGTGGGTGATGACGTGCTGGCGATCGATCAGGAGCGCTGGCAGGCCATGGCGCAGTCCACCTCGCCCCACTGGCGGGCGATCCGGGCCCAGGCGATCCGCCTCCATCCAGCGCCATGAGCCAGGCGCGACCCGGCGCCTGGTGGCGGCAGGCCCGCAATGATCTCGATCTGGCGGCAATGGCCAGTCGGAACGGTTTCCATGCCCAGGCCTGCTTCTTTGCCACCCAGGCGGCCGAGAAGGCTCTCAAGGGCGCGATTGTGGAGCTGGGCTTGGAGCCGCCCCACACCCATGGACTTCCCAGGCTGGTGGCGGTGTTGGCGGAGCAGGGCATCGACGTTTCGTCCCTGGCGGACCTGCCGCTGCGGGCCTTGACCCGCATGACAGTGACCAGCCGCTATCCCATCGAGGACACGCCGCCGATGGACCTGTTTGATGGCACGGACAGCGCCCAGGCGATCGCCACAGCCAAGGCGGTGCTCGCCCTGGTGGAGCGGCTTGACCAGGCGGATGGTTGAGCGAGGGCCCGCCATGGCTCCGTCGACATCTCCAGGGTGCCCCCCCGCGATCCTCACCCCGCCACCCAGGAGGCAAACCGCGTGCCGATGGGTGCCTCGCCAGCCGGAGCGGCCACGGCTCCCAAGGCCACACGGGCCTCGCTGCCGGCCCGCAGGTGGGCCAAAAACCGCTCGCTGCGCCGGCGCACGGCGGCGGCCACAAAGGCATACACCGCCTCCGGCTCCGCCTGACTCCAGGCCTCGGGGGCATAACGCTCGATCGAATCGGCGATCACCGCCCCGGCGTTCACCAGGGGATCGGGCAGCACCAGCACGCCGCGCTCCTCCAGGGCTCTGGCCCCATCCGGCTGTCGAAAGGGCGCGTTGGCAGCGCTCACCAGGGCGTTGGCTTGCAGCTGGCGCACCTGGGCGGCGCCGAGCAGGCCGGAGCTAGAGCAGGGCAGCAGCACATCCACTTGAGTGCTCCACCAGGGGCTGTGGGGATCGAGGGGCCGGGCGCCGGGGATGGCCGAGCGGGCGGGATCGAGATCCACGCTGAACACCCTCCAGCCGCGGGCGATCAGCTCCCGGGCCACCACGCCCCCCACGGCGCCGCAGCCATGCACCAAAGCCGTCCCCGGCCGCCTCTGCACGGCCTCCAGCGCGCCCAGAGTGCCGTGGGCCGTGCAGCTGCTCGCATCGATCCGGCTGCCGATCGCCGCCAGCACATGGGGCGTGAGACGCGCGAGCCGGGCCATGTCGCCGGGGTTGGTGTTGAGGTCGCAGCCGGTGACCATGGCGCCACCGAGCGACTCCAACAGCAGGCCCGTGGCCCGCAGCAACGCCCCCTTGGCCGCCTGCGGGTCGGGCGCCCTGGCCACCACCTTGCCGCCGGCAAAACCCGTGCCGTAGATGCCGTGCTTGTCGGCCATCAGGCCCGCCAGGCGGCGGCCATCGGCCAGGCAGGCGCCATCGGAGGGGTAGGGCAGCAGGCGCAGGCCGCCGTTGGCGGGCCGCAGGGCGCCATCACAGGCCGGCTCGCCCGTGGCGGTGACCACAAACACGGAGAGTGCAGGGGTGATGTAGCGGGCCCGCACGGCCGTGGCGGCGGCGGTAGGCAGCGAGGCAGGAGTAGGGGGCATGCAGCCTTGAGCAAGTGAGCCGAAGATACGGAGAGCCGTCTGGGCCGGGGTGTCTTCCGCTACTGGGGAGAGCCATTGCCAGCAACTGCCCATCGGGCGCTACAGGTGGGGTGAGTGCCGCACCGCCCATGGCTGCCGCCCGCCGCTTCTGCTTGCGCCCCTTCCGGCGGATCCTGCTCCGCGGCCTGGTTGCCGGCTGCCTGGCATTGCTGGCGCAGGCGTGGGCCGCTTCCCCCACAAGCGCCCTGC
>JBJTWN010000222.1:0-4705 GCA_046081785.1 Cyanobium sp. | reverse complement strand
AGGCGCTGTTGCTGCTGGTGCTTTGCCTCCGCAAATTCCCCATGGAGGCCGCCGCAGATGTGGGCGATAAAAGTGTGTTCACCCACCTGGAGCAGCTCCGCCTTGGTGCCAGCCCCGGAGCCCCGTTGTGAGCCTCATACGCCTGGAGGGGGTCAGCAAGGATTTCGGCCTGCGGACCCTCTTCCACAACCTGGACCTCGCCGTGGCCGCGGGGGATCGCCTCGGCCTGATCGGCCCCAATGGCGCCGGCAAATCCACCCTCCTGAAGGTGCTGGCGGGGGTGGAGCCCCTGCAACGGGGACGGCGCCAGTGCCAGGCGCGTCTGGAGGTGGTGCTGCTCGATCAGGAGCCGGTCTTTGACCCGGCAGCCACCGTGCTCGAGCAGGTGTTTCAGGGGGGGGGCGAGCGGATGGAGCTGCTGCGCGACCACGAGCGCCTTTCCCTGGCCCTCAGCGCCGATCCCCAATCGGAGCAGTTGCTCTCCCGTTTGGCGGAGGTGCAACTCCAGATGGACGCCCGGCAGGCCTGGGACCTGGAGCGGGATTGCCACACGGTGTTGGATCGCCTCGGCATTGGCTCGGGCCCCGAGGCGCTGGGGCAGACCATGGGCTCCCTCTCGGGGGGCAACCGCCGGCGGGTGGCCCTGGCCCAGGCCCTGGTGGCCCAACCCGATGTGTTGCTGCTCGATGAGCCCACCAACCACCTGGATGCGGAGGGGGTGGAGTGGCTCCAGAGCTGGCTCGACCGCTACCCCGGCGCCGTGGTGCTCGTCACCCACGATCGCTACCTGCTGGATCGGGTGACCCGCCGGATCGTGGCGGTGGAAGGGGGGGAGGCCCGAGAGTACGCCGGCCATTACGCCGCCTATCTGGAGCAGCGGGCCCAGGAGGAGGTGGTGGCGGCCGCGGCGGCGGCCACCTATCGCTCCACCCTTCGGCGGGAACTTGCCTGGCTCCGCCAGGGCCCCAAGGCCCGGAGCACCAAGCAGAAGGCCAGGCTGCAGCGCATCGAAGCCCTCCAGGAGGCCGGGCCTGGCAAGGGGAGGGCCCGGCTGGAGATGGCCGCCACCGCCCAGCGGCTGGGCAAGCGGGTGATCCGTGCCGAGGCGCTGGCCGTGGCCGTGGGGGATCGCCCCCTGCTGGAGCAGTTCACCTATGACTTCAGCCCAGAGGACCGGGTGGGGATCATTGGCCCCAATGGCGCCGGCAAGTCCACCCTCCTGGAGGTGCTGGCGGGTCGCCGCCCGCCCCATGGCGGGGTGCTGGAGCTGGGGGAAACGGTGCGGCTGGCGGTCTTTGATCAGCACAGTGCCGTGCTCGAAGGGCCCCAAACCCGCAAGGTGATCGACGTGGTGAACGAGGCGGCCACGCGGGTGCAGGTGGACGGTAAGGAGCTCAGCGCCTCCCAGCTGCTGGAACGTTTTCTCTTTCCCCCCGCCCAGCAGCACCAGCCCGTGGCCAAGCTCTCCGGTGGGGAGCGCCGCCGGCTCCATCTCTGCCGGCTGTTGATGGAAGCTCCCAACGTGCTCTTCCTGGACGAACCCACCAACGATCTGGATGTGGCCACCCTGGGGGTGTTGGAGGACTTTCTCGAGGATTTCCGCGGCTGCGTGGTGGTGGTGTCCCACGACCGGTGGTTCCTGGATCGCACCGTGGATCGGCTGTTTGTGCTGGCGGGCCATGGCCAGGCGCGGCGGTTTGAGGGCAACTACAGCGCCTATCTCGAGGCCCATACGGCTGCGGCGGCTCCCCCCAAAGAAGCTTCAGCCCCTTCCCCTGCCCCGCCCAAACGCCTCGGGGCCAAGGGCGCTGAGCAGCGGCTGAGCTATAGGGAAAGCCGGGAGTTAGAGAGCCTCGAGCGGGATCTGCCCCATTGGGAGCTGGAACGGCGCTCCCTCGAGGAACGGTTGGCCTTGGCCGGATCGGCGGTGGCCTTCAGCGAACTGGAGGAGCTCAGCGAGCAACTGGCAACCCTGGTGGCACGCATCGAAGCGGGGGAAGAGCGGTGGCTTGTCCTCAGCGAGCGGGTGGCCTGATCGATCACGGGTGGACGAGGCGGGCTCCACCGCAGCGGCGCCTGTGCAGGTGGGGCATCTGCCCCTGCTTGATCAGCACCAGCGCACATGGATCGGTCGGTTGGTCGATGGGCCCCGTAGGGTGGGCGCCGTGAACTTCCGCCGGCAACCGCGGCCGTCTGTCATGAAAAGCATCGACGAGCACATCCAAAAAGACAAGCAAGACATTGAGCAGGCCCGTGCTGCAGGAGATGCGGGCAAAGTCCGCCACCTGGAGGAGGAGCTCAAGGGCCTTGAGGAGTTCAAGTCTCACCACCCTGAGGACAGCCACGATCCCACCCCCCTGGAAGTGTTCTGCGACCTGAACCCAGAAGCTCCCGAGTGCCGGGTTTACGACGACTGATCGGCTTCCAGCTGCTGCCAAACAGCCTCTCTGAGGGGTTCCAACCCCTTGGAGGTGGCGGCAGAAATCAAAAGCGGTCGGCTATTAACCCATCCGGCACTCTCCCCCCGAGCTGCCACAGCCACCATTTTTTCCTCCTGGCTGGCCCCGTCCAACACGTCGGCTTTGTTGAGCACCACCAGGCGTGGTTTGTTCAACAGGCCATGGCCATAGCTTGCCAATTCTCTTTCCACCACCATCAGATCGGCCACCACATCCGCTGAGCTGGCATCGAGGAGATGCACCAGTAGTTTTGTGCGCTCGATGTGCCGAAGAAAGTCGTGCCCCAGGCCCGCCCCGGCCGCCGCACCTTCAATCAGACCCGGGATGTCCGCAAACACAGTGCCATCGCCGCTGGGCTTGCGCACCACGCCCAAGTTGGGCACCAGGGTGGTGAAGGGATAGTCGGCAATCTTGGGCCGAGCGGCGGAGAGCACGGAAATCAGTGTGCTCTTGCCAGCGTTCGGCAGGCCAATGATGCCCACCTCCGCCAGGAGCTTGAGCTCGAGCTGAAGCAACCACTCCTCCCCATCCCTCCCCTCGGTGTGGCGCTCCGGAGCCCGGTTACGGTTGCTCAAAAAGTGGGCGTTCCCCAGCCCCCCTCGCCCGCCCAGGGCCACCATCAGTTCGTCGCCCGGTTGGGTGAGATCCCCCAGCAGGATCTCCGTGCGGGCATCCCGCACCTCCGTGCCACAGGGCACCGGTACCACCAGGGTGGGGCTACTGGCCCCGGTGGCTCGGTTAGGACCACCGCGGGTGCCCTCCCCAGCGGCAAAAATCCGCTTGTATTTGAAATCCAAGAGGGTTTGCAGGTTGCTGTTGGCCCGGAGCACCACATCACCACCCCTCCCCCCATCTCCTCCGGAGGGTCCCCCTGCGGGCACATATTTCTCGCGCCGAAAGGCGGTGATGCCGTCGCCGCCGCGGCCGCCGCGCACCGTGATGCGGGCCTGATCAATGAACTGCATTGCAACAACCTTAGGATCCGCCCGTCGGAGCACAGGTTTGGCCGAGGTTCGGTTTGCACAAGTGAGCAAGACCTATCCCCCCCGGCGGGGGGGGGAGCCCGTGACCGTGCTGCACGAGCTCGATCTGGCCATCGCCGACGGTGAGTTTCTATTGTTGGTGGGTCCCTCTTGCTGTGGCAAGAGCACCTTGCTGCGGCTCCTGGCGGGTCTGGATCGCCCCACGGCTGGGGAGATCTATGTGGCGGACCGCCCGGTGAGTGCCCTGCGGCCCTCCCAACGCAATGTGGCCATGGTGTTCCAGAGCTACGCCCTCTATCCACACCTCTCGGTGGCGGACAATTTGGGCTTCGGGTTGCGCCGCCGCCAGCGCCGCTCTCCGGTCCAGCAATTTCAAGATGGGCTCCACCGCCTCAGCCGCCCCTGGCCCGCCCCCCTGCGGATTCCGTCTGAGCGGGAGCAGCGGGTCGATGGGCGGATCGCTGAGGTGGCCCGAATGCTGGAGCTGGAGCCGTTGCTGGATCGGCTGCCAAAGGAACTCTCTGGAGGCCAGAAGCAGCGGGTGGCCCTGGGCCGGGCCATTGCTCGCCAGCCAGATGTGTTTCTAATGGATGAACCCCTCAGCAATTTGGATGCCAAGTTGCGCACGGGCACCCGCACCCAGATCGTGGAGCTCCAACGGCAGCTGGGTACCACCACGGTCTATGTCACCCACGACCAAGTGGAGGCGATGACCATGGGGCACCGCATCGCCGTGCTCTACCAGGGCCGCCTGCAACAGTTGGGCACGCCCCTGGAGCTCTATCGCCAGCCCGCCAATCTCTTCGTGGCTCAATTCATCGGCAGTCCCCCCATGAACCTCCTGCCGGTGGAGGTGGTGGGATCTGGGATGCTGCTGGTGGCGGGTCGAAAATTTGGTGTACCCCCAGCCCTTGCAGCGCTTTTGGGGAGCCACCAGGGGGAGCGCCTGACGGGGGGCCTACGGCCTGAGCACCTCCGGCTGGCGCCCCCCGCCAACCGCAACCTGGTGGCCGAGGTGAGCCACGTGGAGGCCTTGGGCAATGAGCAGCTGCTCACCTGCCGCCTCCTGGAGGGCCATCACCTGGTGCATGTGCGCACTGGACCGGACCAGGAAGCGAGGGTGGGTGAAACAGTGCACCTGGAGGTGGAGGCCACGGGCTGGCGCCTGTTTGATGGGGCGGGGGAGTCTTTGCAGGCCGCCCTTCCTGTGAAGCCCGAACCGAACCGTCGGGAACCCCAACTGCCCCGGCTGGGCTAACCATC
>JBJTWN010000221.1:0-8724 GCA_046081785.1 Cyanobium sp. | reverse complement strand
GGCCAAACCATGGGCAGCACGCCGGTGGAAAGCCAGATCTACAACTACGACCCCGCCAGCGGCGGCCGCACCGGCAGCGGATCGGGGGGGTTGAACCCCACCAATCCGTTGGATCTGTTCAACAAGATCCGCAAGAGCACGGCCATGGACGACGCCACCCCTCCGGCGGACGCCATCGATCAGGCTCTCAAGGAGCTGGAGGCCCAGAGCCGCCCGCAGCCGGCGTCGAAACCGGCAAGCCCGGTGGTGGTTTCGCCCCTGCCGGCCGGGGCGGCTGCCGCAACGCCTTGAGCCTCCAGTCCGCCGCCAGCCGATCCAGATTCGCGCGGTTGGCTCCATCCACCTTCCTACGCTCCCTGGCCTGATCCAGCGCCTCCAGGGCTCCTTTGAGATCCCCCTGCTGATGGCGCAAGAGAGCCAACCCCAGCGGCGGCCTCTGGTCGCTGGGGAAAGCCACCATCAACTGGCGATAGGTGGCCGCCGCCGCCGCCGGCAGCTTGCGCTGCAGCTGCACCTCCGCCAGCAGCAGCCCATGGCCCAGGGCTTCCACCTTGATGGGCGGCTTGTTGCTGGTGGCGTAAGCCCCCTTCACCAGCGTTTCCGCCTCCGCCCCTCGCTCCTGCTCCAACAACAACAGGGCCATCAGCTGCAGCGCCTCGATTTGGCCCGGTCGTTGGTTGAGGATCTGGCGCACCTCCCGCTCCGCCCCCCGCCGATCCCCCTGATCGCGCCGGAGCTCTGCCAGCATCAACCGCAGGCTCCACTGTTGGGGTTCCTGATCGGCCTGCTTTTCCAGCAAGGCGATGGCTTCGGGTTTGCGCTCCAAGCCCACCAGGAGCTCCAGCAAGCGCTGGCGATCCCTGGGTGTGGCCTGCAACCCCTCCAGCCGTGTCTGGAGCAGGGCCGCTTCGCGCGTCAACGCCCCCCGCTTGGGATCGGCTGGAAGTGGCTTGGCCAGCTGGCGCTGGCCCAGCCACCAGCCCGCTCCCACGGAAAGGCCCACCACCGCGAGCGCTGGAAGCAGGGTGCGAAGCCAGGCCGGGCGGGGGGAGAGCGTCGGCATGCGAGCACGAAAAAAGGTGGCTGAAAGCCTGCGGGGAGACTACCGTTTGCCCCCATACTTTGGCCTTCCCCCGGCCTTGCCCCCCAGGCGTCTCCCCAGCCCATGCGTCCCCATCCGATTCCACCGGTCAGCGAACCCCAGCAATACCGGGCCATCGGGCTTGTGCGTGGCGTCTACGAACCCCAAGACAACGACCAGCCGACCCGGGGCAGGCTGGTCACCAGCGATGGCACCAGCCTCGAAGCGGTGGTGCTGGGGCGGCTGCTCACCCTGATGCGCCGTCACTTGGACATCAGCCAGCCCCATCTGTGGGTGGTGTATCCCCGCAGCCGGGAAGACAAGACCTTGCATCTGCAGCTCATGGGGGTTTGGGAACCGAGCACCCTCTCTCGGCAGGAGGAGCCCGGCGAACCCACCCCCAGCGACACCCTGCCCGAAGGCGACGACTACTTTTCCGTGCGCGGCGAACTGATCTTCACCCGGCCCGAGAGCGGCGATGTGGTGCTGAAGGTGCGCCAGCTGCCCCGAGCGGATGGAAGCCGCCCCACCCCGTTCAAATTGCACCTGAGCGGCACGGTGCCCCTCGAGCACCTGCGCCACTTCGTCGCGATCGATGCGCGACGCCTGGGCCAACTGCTCAGCGTTGATCGCTACGAGGTGATCGCCGAGCTGCCCCAGCGGGGCAACCGCGGCGGCAAAGCGCGCCGCGGCGGCGGTGAGCGGCGCGGCGACGGTGAGCGGCGCGGTGCCAAACCAGAATCGCGCCCGGGTCCCTCTGGAGCAGGCCCCGCCGGCCCCCGCAGCCACGGGCGGGCCGTCATCCGCCCCCGCCCCTGAGGCCATGGCCATGCCAGGGGAAAGCGGAGCCCTCAACGCCGGGCTGGCCGTGTTTGCCGTCAGCGTGGTGGCCGTGGCGGGGCCGGCGCTGGGGCTCTCGCCCTGGCTGCCCACCCTGGCGGCCGGTCTGGCGCTGGCAGCCCTCACAGCGGATGCGGCTTTTCTCGGCGGACGGGGCGGCCACGTGGTGGCCGAGGCCCTCCCCGGCGGGTTGGCTCGCCTGCGGCGCATTGCCCTGCATGAGGCCGCCCACCACCTGGTGGCCGAGGCCGAGGCCGTGCCGGTGCGGCGGGTGTTGGTGGGCAGTTGGGCCGCGCTGCAGGCCGGTGTGGACGGGGGCGGCTGTACGGAGTTCGACCTGCCCGCCGCCGCCAAGATGCCCCTGGTGGATCTGCGCCGCTGGAGCCGGGTGCTGATGGCCGGGATGGTGGCGGAGGAATTGATCTATGGCGCCAGCGCCGGCGGGGCGGATGATCGGGCCCTGCTGGGACGGCTCTGGGGCCTCTCGGGCTACGACGTGACCACCGCCCAGCGAGAGCAGCGCCAGGCGCGCCGGGACGTGAAGACTTGGCTGAAGAGCCGTCAAGAGCACCTGCAGGCCCGGGCCGAGGCGCTGGCGACGGGCGCCCCCCGGCTGGGCCGATCGCTCGCTACACCATGAGCCTAGTGGTGATCGACTGCCCGACCGGGTTGGCGGGCAACATGTTGCTGGCCGCCCTGCTCGATGTGGGGGTACCGGAGGCGGTGATCCATGGCCCCCTGGCAGCGCTTGGGCTGGAGGGCGCTTACCGGATTTCGCGCGAAGAGGGGCGCAGTCGCGGCCTGCGGGGTGTGCATCTGAGCGTGACTGCTCTGGAGGAGGAGCCTCACCACCGGCCCTGGGGGCCCTTGCGAGGGCAACTGCTCCAGGCCCCTTGGCCAGAAGCCCTGCGGGAGCGGGTGCTTGGGGTTTTTCAGCGGTTGGCGGAGGCGGAGGCCGCCGTGCATGGCCATGCGCCCGAGCAGGTGCACTTCCATGAGGTGGGCGCGATCGATGCTTTGGTGGATGTGGTGGGAGTGTGTGCGGGGTTGCTGCACCTTGAAGCTAAGCAGGTGATCTGCGCCCTCCCCCCCGCCGGTCACGGCAGCGTGCAAACCGCCCACGGCCTGCTGCCCCTGCCCGCCCCGGCGGTGCTCGAGATGGCTCGCCAGCTGGCTCTCCCCCTGGCGAGCAGCGCCAGCTTCCCCCCCGCCGAACTCACCACCCCCACGGGACTAGCCCTGATGGCCTGTTGGGCCACCCGTTTTGGTCCGCCGCCGGCGATGGTGCCGCGGGCGGTGGGAGTGGGCCTGGGCAGCCGCAGCCTCGATCGCCCCAACCTGCTGCGCCTGATCCTGGCCCAGCCCCTCATCGGGCCGCCCGAGGCCGGCTCGGAGGCAACGGCCATTGGCGAGGCCGCCTGTGAGCCCCTGCTGGTGCAGCAGGCCCAAATCGACGACGCCACCGCTGAGGATCTGGCCTTCCTGGCGGAAGCCCTGCGGCAGGGAGGCGCAGTGGAGGTGTTCAGCCAGCCGCTGCTGATGAAAAAGGGACGTGCGGGCACCTTGCTCACAGCCCTTGCCCCCCCCGAACAGGCGGAGAGCCTGCGGGCGATCTGGTGGCGTCACAGCACCACCTTGGGCCTGCGTGAGGAGCTGCAACAGCGCTGGCGGCTGCCGAGGGCGCAGGAGGAGCTCCGCAGCCCCTGGGGCACGGTGCGGCTCAAGCGAACCACCCTGCCCGATGGCCGCCGACGCTTCAAGCTGGAACACGACGATCTGGCGGCCCTGGCCCGCCAGCACCATCGCTCCCTCGACGAGATGCGTCAGCTGCTGCAAGAGGCCATGGCCGAGCCCGCCACACCCGCGCCGGAAGGCAGCCCCGGAGAGGCGCTGTGAAAGACAAGCTTCGGGCCCTTTGGCAACAGCTTCAAGGCCAGCTCAGCCGCGGGGTCGACCTCGCCCCAGCCCTTGCCGCCGGCGGTCGGCGTTGGCGCGCCCTTGGCTCCCGGCTGCCCCGGCGGGCCTGGCGCCTGCCTGGCGGCCTGCGCACCTGGATCACCCTGATGAGCGTGGGGTTTGTGATGGCCGCTTTGGTCAACCATGGGCGCCAGCTCCGCCAATACCAACTCGATCTGCAGGGCTGGTTGTGGTTGCTGCTGGGGCTGGGCTGCTCTCTCCTCAGCCTGGTGGTGAGCGGCCTGGCCTGGGTGGTGATCCTGCGCTGGCTGGGATTGCGGCCCCGCTCCACCCCGGTGGTGAGCCTTTACATCTCCACGAACCTGAGCAAGTTTGTGCCGGGAGGCATCTGGCATCTGGCCAGCCGAGTGCAGGCGCTGCGCCAGCCCAGTGCCCCCCTTGGGGCGCCGGTGGGCACCGCCACCGCCCTGTTGGCTGTCCTGATCGAACCCCTGCTGGCGGCCACGGCGGCCCTCGCGTTGGTGAGCCTGGGGGGCTGGCAGGACGGCTTGGGGGCCCTCGCCCCTCTCCCCCTGCTGCTCCTGGTGCCCCGCTGGCTCAATCCCCTGCTGCGACGTCTCGAGCGCAACAAGGCCTCCCAGTTGGGATTGGCCAACGGTGGAAGCGACCCCCTTGGCGCCACGAACCCGGAGTCGGCCGCTGCAGCCGCGCAAGAGGCGGCCTTGAGCGCCGGCCAGGTGAAGGCTTACCCCTGGGTCCCGCTCCTGGCCCAGCTGGCTTTCGTGCTGTTGCGCTTTGCTGGTTTTGCCTGTTGCGTTTGGGCCTTTGATCTGCAGGCCAGCCTGCCCTGGACGATCTGGCTGAGCAGCTTTGCGCTGGCCTGGACCCTGGGCCTGGTGGTGCCCGGGGCTCCCGGGGGGGTGGGCGTGTTTGAAACCGCCCTGCTGTTGCGCCTCAGCCAGTCCCTGGCGGAGCCAGCCGTGCTGGCGGTGGCCTTGAGCTATCGACTGATGGTGACCGGCGCGGATCTGCTGGCGGCCGCACTCGTGGGGATCGATGAGAAGATTTCTGGCCCGGATGGGGGATCACCCTTGTCTGCCGGCCCCTTGGAGCCCCCCGCTCCGCCCACCTTGGAGAGTCCATCGGCATGAACCCACAGCCCACGGGTGCCAGCGAAGGGCCAAGCCAAGGCCTGCGCAGCAGCCTGCATGACCGGGGCCAACGGCTGACCCCCCAGCGAGAGCGGATGTTGGAGCTCTTTGAAAGCCTGGGGGAGGGCCGCCACCTCAGCGCGGAGGAGGCCCATCAGAAGTTGCGGGATCGGGGGGAGCAGGTGTCGCTGGCGACGGTGTATCGCACCCTGCGGCTGCTGAGCGGCATGGGCCTGCTCCGGGAGCTGGAGCTTGCCGAGGGAGGGCGGCGCTTTGAGTTGGCGGGCCACGACGACCGTCTGCACCACCATTTGGTGTGTGTGCGCTGTGGGCGCATCGAGGAGTTTGAAAATGCCGCCGTGCTCGCCGCGGCGGAGGCAGCAGCCGCGCGCCATGGCTTCCGGCTGCTGGAAGGGGTGCTCAATGTGAGGGCCCTGTGTCCCCTCTGCGCCGGCGCCCCAGACCTAGGGCCCATCCTGGGCGCCCAGCCGCAGACCGGGCACCACGGCGAGGGCGGAGAGCAGCCCCAGCAACAGGATCAATAGGGCGGGGAGCAGGGCAGCGCCCATCCGCTCATCGCTCGCGTACTGAAACACCCGCACCGCAAGGGTGTCGAAGTCAAAAGGACGCAGGGCGAAGGTGAGGGGGAGTTCCTTGACCACATCCACAAAGACGAGCAGGGCGCCCACCAGGAGCGGACCGCGCAACAGGGGAAGGTGCACGCGGCGCAGCACCGCCCACCAGCTGCTCCCCAGCGAGGTGGCCGCCTCATCAAGGCTAGGGGGCAGGCGTTCCAGGCCGGCATCCAGGCCCTGTTTGGCGACGGCCAGGAAGCGATCGCCATAGCCCCAAAGCAGGAGGGCCAAGGGCGCCAGCCCCGCGCCACTGCCGAGGAGCATCAGGCCCAAGGCCAGCACCGCACCTGGAACGGCATAGCCCATCCCCGCCACGAAGGTGAGGGGCGGCCAGAGGCCGCGGGGCAACCAGCGGCGGGCAATGGCCAACACCAGGGCCAAGAACAGGGTGGCGCAGGCCGCCACCAGGGCCAGGCCAAGGCTACGGCTGGTCAGCAGAAGAAGTTCGAGGGGCTCCTGAGCGGGGATCTGATCCCAACTGAGCGCCAGCCAAAGCAGGGGCACCCCGAGGGCGAGCCACGGGGGCAGCAGGGCCAGGATCTGGGCGGCCAGGGCGCGCCACCCCCGCAGCCGATAGGCGGCAGCCCGATCCAGGCCACTCCCCTGGGTCCAGCGACGGCTGCGCCGGCGAAAGTGGCGCTCCGCCGCCAGCAGAGCCGCCACCATCAACAGGGCCAGCAAAGCCAGGCCCGCCGCGGCCTGGGGCTGACCATCCACCTGCCATCGCTGCAGGATGGCGGTGGAGAGGGTGGGCACGCCAAGCAGTTCCACGGCGCCCAGCTCATTCACCACCTCCATGCCGCTGAGGGCAACGCCCGCCCCGATGGCCGGCAGCGCCAAGGGCAGGGCCACCCGCTGGAAACTGCCCCACGGCCCCACGCCAAGGCTGCGGGCGGCCTCCAGGGGGCGGCGGCCGAGGGCCGCAAAACTCTCGGACGCCAGCAAAAACACGTAGCTGTAGGTGCTGAGGCTGAGGCTGGCAATGGCCCAGCCCAGCCCCTGAATGGGCCTGCCCAGGCGACTGCCGAGATCCATCCAGGTGGCAGCGAGCAGATAGGCGGGTGTGGCGAGGGGCAACACCTGGGCCAAGCGCAACCAACGACGCCCCGGGAAAGCGCAACACGCGGTCAACCATCCGTTGGCGGTGCCCATCACGGCCACAACCAGTCCAACGCCGATCACCAGGAGGAGAGTGTGGATGAGGGCGCTCCAGCCAGCTGGGCCGAGGCCGGCGAGGGACTCCGAGCTGCTGGAGGCCAGATGCAGCAGGGCGAGGATGGGGGCCAGGGCCAGGACGCCAAGAAGCAAGACCAGTGCGGCCAGCAGGGGCCTGGCAGGAAGGGGTCGAGCGAAGCGACGCTCGGGGGCGGATCCAGCGCCTGCAAGGGCCATGGGGGCAAATGCCGTGGAGAAGTGAGCTGCTGGGCGTCAGCAAGGTCACGGCTTCAAGCAGTATCCACGCCCGAGAGGGTGGGTTGGCGCGTGGCTGGCTCTCCCGGCTCAAACAAACTCAGCAATAAAACAGCCACCGTGCTTTGAGGAGGGCAAGCGGCGGTCGTCTGTCGATGCGGTGTTCAGTGTTCAGCGATTGCGAACCCGGATGGGAACAAGGGCTGGCTCCATGAGCCCACCATCGCCATTGTCGTCATCGGAATCCAACCCCAACCAGAGAAGCACTCCCAAAAGGGCCAGGATGCCGGCCGAAAGGAGCAACTCAGGCATGGAACTGTTACGGGTTTGATCACGATAGCGGCAATCTTGGGAGTTGCCGTAGCCAAGGCTGCAAGGGAGGTTCAGCCGAACCCCTTGCCCGCATCGCGGGCCACACAGGCCTGCAGCTGACGGCGCAAGCGGTCGTGATCAAGTTCGCGGCCAATCAAGACAAGTTGATTCTTGCGGGGGCCATTCCAATCGGTGTCATCGATGGAAAAGCGTTTGCCGGCCAAATGAAACACATGGCGGCGCTCACTTTCGTTGAACCAGAGGATGCCCTTGGCGCGGAAAACCCCCTCGGGCAATTGGTTGTCGAGGAAGTTTTGAAACTTCCTCAGGGAGAAGGGGCCATCACTGGCAAAGGAGAGGGAGGTAAAGCCCTCGATCGCCTGATGGTCAGGATGATGGTCATGGGAGTGGTCATGGGAGTGGCCGTGGCCGTGGTCGTGGCCCTCGTGGGTGCAAACGCCGTGGTCGTGATCGCAGGCGCTGTGGTCCTCCCCATGCTCGTGGGAAGGCTCGGCGGGGGCCGCCTCCTGGCGCGCCGCCACTTTGTCGCTTTCAAACAGGCCCACGCTCAGCAGCAGGGCCAAGGGCACCTCCCCCTTCACCGAACGCAGGATGCGGGCATCGCTCTTGATGGCGCGAAGCTGGCGTTCCAGCTCTTGCAAGCGCTCCTCCTCCACCAAATCGCACTTGTTGAGCAGCAGCAAATCGCCATAGAGGATCTGGGAGCGGGCCACTTCACCGTGCAGCAGCTCCTCACTGAAGTTCTCCGCATCCACCAGGGTGATGATCGAATCCAGCCGGGTGAGATCACGCAGATCGCTGCCCAGGAAGGTCATGGCCACCGGCAGGGGATCGGCCAAACCAGTGGTTTCCACCACCAGGTAATCCACCTTTTCCGGTCGCTCCAGGATCCGATACACCGCATCGAGAAGTTCGCCGTTGATGGTGCAGCAGATGCAGCCATTGCTGAGCTCCACCATCTCGTCGCCGGTGCTCACCACCAGATCGTTGTCGATGCCGATCTCCCCGAATTCATTCACCAGCACGGCGGTGCGCAGGCCCTGTTGGTTGCTCAAGATGTGGTTGAGCAGTGTGGTTTTACCAGCGCCGAGGAAGCCCGAAAGGATGGTCACCGGCAGGGGGGACGAGCCTGCCCCCCCCAGCGTGGCTGGCTCGGTCGTGCTCACAGGGGGAGGGAGGGGACTGGTGGTGGTCATCGGAGGCGCCGCGTTGATTGGAGGTTAGGAAGGCAACAGGAGGAGAGCCGCAGCCGTCGCGAGGCCAAAGCTGGGATTGGGTCAGACCAGAGGAGGTCGCGGCTCCTGCCGTTGCTGACAGCCGGCGCACAGGCCAAAAAATTCCAGGGTGTGAAACAAGG
>JBJTWN010000220.1:0-4383 GCA_046081785.1 Cyanobium sp. | reverse complement strand
TGTCGACGGGTCTGATCCAGGAGCTGGAGCTCCTCCCGCAGCCGCTCGCCGGTGTCAGTGATTTCGAGAAGGGCCTGCTGATGATCGGCCACCGGCCCCCCGAGATGGGAGCCGATCCAGTAGGAGAGTTCCCGAGGGAGATCCGGCAGATCGTCCGGAAGGATGGTGGTCTTGCCCACAAGCTTGCCGGTGAGTTCCACCACATCGCGGAGGGCCTGGGTGACTTCCGTTGTGAGGGACTGAAGTTCCTCGGCGGTATTGGTCACCTCATCTTCGATCCAGCTCACCATGGCCAGCCGGAAGGGGGTCTCGCGAAGAATCCTGAGCACGCGAAAGCGTTGTTGCCCCATGGTGACGATGTTGCTGCGATCATCTTCGAGACCCTGGCAGTGCAGGATTTCAGCGCAACAACCGATGGTGGCCATGCGTTGCTGGAGCGGATCCCAACGGAGAACACCAAAACGTCGATCCTCCGCCATCACCGTGCGCAACATCATGCGATAGCGAGGCTCAAAAACATGTAAAGGGAGCACTTCCTGCGGGAAGAGCACCACATCAGGCAAAGGGAACAAAGGCAATTCCCTCACAGAAAAATCTGTCACAGGAAGCACCTGGAGAGAACAGCAACCCTGGCGGCGGGGCTGAGCACACGTTGAAGTGGAAGCAAGCCCCTCACCTCTTTGAGGAAATGATCAGATTGCATCCTAGAAACGCCTCTCCAGGAACGCGCCGTTGCTCAGAGCTTCACCTCAATATCCACACCGCTGGGAAGATCAAGCTTCATCAGCGCGTCAATGGTTTTGGAACTAGGGCTGTAGATATCGATGATGCGGCGATGGGTGCGCGTTTCGAAGTGCTCGCGTGAATCTTTATCCACGTGGGGCGAACGTAAGACGCAATAGATTTTGCGCTTTGTTGGCAGTGGAATCGGCCCAATTGCAGTAGCAGCCGTATGGTCGGCTGTCTCAATAATCTTGTCGCAAGAGAGATCCAACATCCGCCGATCAAAGGCCTTCAAACGGATCCGAATCTTCTGCTGGGGGATGGAGGACGTCATGGGAGTGGGCCAGGGAAAACGGGGGGATGGATTGTCAAGGTTCGAAGGTGGGCTGGCAGGTGGGGAAACCCACCCGCCAGCTAGCTGTCCGCCTGTTATTCCACAATTTTGGAAACAACGCCGGCGCCGATGGTGCGGCCACCTTCGCGGATGGCGAAGCGCATTCCTTGCTCAATGGCAACGGGACAGATCAGCTCAGCGCTCATTTTGATGCGGTCGCCAGGCATCACCATCTCCACATTGCTGCCGTCATCAGCCGTGAAGGCAGTGATTTGTCCGGTCACATCCGTGGTGCGGATGTAGAACTGCGGCCGATAGCCGGCAAAGAAGGGGGTGTGGCGCCCGCCTTCCTCCTTTTTCAGCACGTAGACCTCACCTTCAAACTTGGTGTGCGGCTTGATGGAATTGGGCTTCACCAACACCATGCCCCGCTCGATGTCCTCCTTCTGTACCCCGCGGAGCAGCAGACCGACGTTGTCGCCGGCCATGCCCTCATCGAGCAACTTCCGGAACATCTCCACACCGGTGACGGTGGTTTCGCGGGTGTCTTTGATACCGACAATCTGCACGGTCTCACCCACTTTCACTTTGCCCCGCTCAATCCGCCCTGTCGCCACGGTGCCACGACCGGTGATGGAAAACACATCTTCAACGGCCATCAAGAAGGGCTTGTCGATCTCACGCTCTGGCTCAGGGATCGAGGCATCGACTGCCTCCATGAGTTCGTCAACCTTGGCTTCCCACTCAGCGTCTCCCTCAAGTGCCTTCAGGCCAGACACTCTGATCACCGGGATGTCGTCACCAGGGAAGTCGTAGCCGCTGAGGAGCTCACGCACTTCCAACTCGACGAGTTCAAGAATCTCTTCGTCGTCCACCATGTCGCACTTGTTCAGCGCCACAACCAGGGCAGGAACGCCAACCTGTTTAGCCAGCAGGATGTGCTCCTTGGTTTGAGCCATGGGGCCATCGGTGGCTGCCACCACCAAAATGGCTCCATCCATCTGGGCGGCCCCAGTGATCATGTTTTTGACGTAGTCAGCGTGCCCAGGGCAATCCACGTGGGCATAGTGACGATTCGGTGTCTCATATTCCACGTGGGCGGTATTGATCGTGATGCCGCGCTCACGCTCTTCAGGAGCACCATCGATCTCGTCGTACTTCTGGGCCTTCGCCATGCCTTTTTTCGAAAGGACGTTGGTGATGGCAGCCGTGAGGGTGGTTTTGCCGTGGTCCACATGGCCGATGGTGCCGATGTTGACGTGAGGCTTGTTCCTCTCAAACTTCTCGCGAGCCATGATAAAGAATCGGGGGTTTAGGGATTGGGTTGATGGGGTTGGAAGATCAGGATTTGCCCTGATTCTTGGAAATGATGGCCTCAGCCACGTTGCGAGGAACTTCCTCGTAATGGCTGAACTCCATCGAGAAAATACCCCGACCCTGAGTCATGGATCGGAGCTGGGTGGCATAGCCGAACATTTCGGCCAGAGGCACCTTGGCCTGGACCTTGGACTGCCCATCATCGACGGATTGCCCTTCGACCTGGCCTCGGCGGGAGGATAGATCACCGATGATTGAGCCGAGGTAATCCTCGGGAATCTCAACCTCCACCTTCATCATCGGCTCAAGAAGAACAGGGTTGCACTTCTTGACGCCATCTTTGAAGGCCATGGAGCCGGCGATTTTGAACGCCATCTCCGAAGAGTCGACGTCATGGTAGGAACCGTCCACCATGGTGACCCGAACGTCGATCATTGGGTATCCGGCGATGACGCCAGATTCACAAGTTTCCTTCATCCCTTGCTCTGCAGGGCCGATATATTCTTTTGGCACCACACCACCAACAATTTTATTAACGAACTCAAACCCAGAACCCGGTTCGCCAGGCTCCATCTCAATCACAACATGGCCATACTGGCCCTTGCCACCAGTTTGACGGGCAAATTTGCCTTCGCCTTTGGCGCTACTGCGAATCGTTTCCCGATAGGAGACCTGCGGAGCACCGATATTGGCCTCCACCTTGAATTCCCTGAGCATGCGATCCACCAGGATCTCCAAATGGAGTTCTCCCATACCAGCGATCACGGTTTGGTTGGTTTCTGGATCGGTGGAGACGCGGAACGTGGGGTCCTCGTCTGAGAGCGACTGAAGAGCTTTGCCGAGCTTTTCCATGTCGCCTTTGGTTTTGGGCTCCACGGCGACGGAGATCACCGGTTCTGGAATGAAGAGGGATTCCAGAATGATGGGATCGTTCTCCACACAGAGAGTGTCTCCGGTGGTGGTGTCCTTCAGGCCAAGCACCGCACCCAAATCACCAGCCCGCAATTCATCAACTTCCTCACGCTCATCTGCTTTGAGCAGAATCAGTCTGGAGATTCGCTCCTTTTTGCCTTTGGTAGAATTCAGCGCATAGCTGCCTTTCTGGAGGACGCCGCTGTACATCCTCACAAACGTGAGTTTGCCGTATGGATCGGCCATCACCTTGAACGCCAGGGCGCTGAAGGGAGCGTCATCTTCGCAAGGCCTTGAGGATTCTGTGCCGTCAGGCAGCAAACCTTGAATCGGAGGAATGTCCACGGGAGCGGGCAGGTAGTCCACCACCGCATCCAGCACCAGCTGAACGCCCTTGTTTTTGAAAGCCGAGCCGCAGAGCATGGGAACCATGCCATGGTGAACGACACCATTACGTATGCCTGACATCAATTGGTCTTGAGTCAGTTCGCCGTTTTCGAGGAAGGCTTCCAGCAACTCTTCATCCGTTTCCGCAACGGATTCCATTAGCTTCATCCGCCATTCTTCGGCCAGGCCCGTTAAATCAGCGGGGATCTCCTCTTCCAGAATGTCGGTGCCCAGATCATTGGTATAAATCACGGCCTTATTTCGCACCAAATCGATGATGCCCTTCAGCTCTCCCTCAGCGCCGATCGGGAGCTGAATCGGCACCGCATTGGCTTTGAGTCGATCTTTGATTTGATCGTAAACCTTGAGGAAATTAGCCCCAGTCCTATCCATTTTATTCACAAACACAATCCTCGGCACGTTGTAGCGATCTGCTTGACGCCACACCGTTTCAGACTGTGGTTGTACACCACCTACAGCACAGAAGACCGCAACCACCCCATCCAGCACTCGCATGGAGCGCTCCACCTCGATGGTGAAGTCAACGTGACCTGGGGTATCGATGATATTGATGCGGTGATCTTTCCAACTTGTCGAGATCGCAGCCGCAGTGATCGTGATGCCTCGCTCCCGCTCCTGCTCCATCCAGTCGGTGACCGCTGCACCGTCGTGCACTTCGCCCATCTTGTGGACCACACCGGAATAGAAGA
>JBJTWN010000219.1:0-4965 GCA_046081785.1 Cyanobium sp. | reverse complement strand
GTCACCCTTTTAACGCGAGATTCAGTGATTAATCCCTGACTCAACCAGGCGAGTTTTGCGCAGAAGAGCACATCTTGCGTCTTTACCGATGTGCCAAAGGCGGCCCGCGGAGGAGGATGCAGTGGCGTTCAGGATCTCACGTCGCAAGCGCTCACCCTGGTTATTACCGGGTAAGGCTACTGTTGCCAGGTCAGGACAAATTATCGGAGAGTTGGCAGATTTGCTGTTATAATAATGTTTTAGAGTTAAACATGGCCTGGCACTATTGGTTTTTATTTCCGACAGCAATTGCGGTTTGCATCCTTGCCACCGCTTCTGGCTTTTCAGGCAGTGTGCTGTTTCAGCCGGTCTTCTATTTCATCCTTAAGATTCCCCTTGCCCAATCCATCGCCACCGGAATCGCCACAGAAACCATTGGCATGACCAACGGCGCTGTGACTTATGCCATGATGCGTGATGGACAGACAAGCATTGATCGAAAGGCGCTCCGTTCTGTGATCCCGTATGTGATTGCAGGTGTGGTAGCCGGCATCTTCTTCTTTGTCTATGCTCCAAAACCCCTCCTGAGATTCACGGTTGGGCTTGTGATCGCTGCGATTGCCATTTATCAAATCTACCTGGCTGGGGAAAACAAACTTGGCAGCAAAAACGCAACAGATCTGCAGGTGCTCGCCAAGCCTTACAATCGAATCTATCAATTTCTCGCCGGGGCTTTTTCGGCATCGACGGGAACGGGAGTGGCAGAAATGCATCAACCGCTGTTTGAAGAGAGGGGAGGCCTTGCCACACTGAAAGCAAACGCCACGGCAATCTGCATCGAAGCCATCGCAGACTGGACGATCACATTGACCAACATGAAACTGGGCAATCTGCGTTACGACATTTTGGTGTTCACAGTGGCTGGTGTGCTTGTGGGCGGTCAAATCGGACCACGCATTGCCAAATACATTCCTCCCAGGATCACCAAAATCATTTTTGGCATTAGCGTCACCACCATCGGTGCCATTTATATTGTCACCTCCTGGCCCCAAGTGGTGAAGCTGTTCGCTTGAGCTGGTCGTAACATTCAGGCCATGCGATAAGTTTCAAGGGCCTGCTGAAGCGAGAGTGGAATCGCCGTGGGTACATTTCTGCCATCTTCACGCCGCATGCAAGCAGCTTGTTGCTCCCCGATCGCCACCAGGGTTTTGTCTTTCTCCGTCGAGCGCCAATACTCAAAACCCATTGTGATGCGATTCTGCACCATTTCTTTGAGTTGCATGGCGATGATCACTTGATCAAAGGCAAACAGTTCAGAGAGATACTGACAAGACACATTGACAGTAACCAAGGCCAGCCCCGAAGAGATTTGCTGAATCACATCAGGCGCATGCTCAAAGAGAAACATCTCTCGCGTGCGCCCCTGCCAAAGGATGTAGTTGGCGTAATAGACATTACCAACCAGATTGGTCTCCTCGAACCCAACAATGTGCTTGTATTCGTAGGCCTTTGCCATCTGCTTAGCGAGGGGCCATGGTGAGGATGGCCACCACTATGGGATCAGCCAGGGCGTGCAGTTGAAAGACCCAAGTTGCGATCTCCAAGGAGCTGTCTGTCTCCCCTGATGACACACCAGGGGATTCCAGCCAGACCAACGAGTTTTGGTTGTGGTGAAGAGTGAGAGAGGTTTGTGCTGGAAGACCAGCTTTTTTCAAGCATTCCTTCGCACTCCAGATACGCGTTGCCGCGATATCAACAGCTTCCCCGGTGGCCTCAGCAACAACTCGGGCAAGCTGGAGCGCTGCATCACCAATCAGGTCTCCCCATGGCCTGGATGCGGAACTGCTCACTTGTTCGATGTCGCAGGCAATTTGGGGCTGAATGCCGTTGGTTGTTGGCTGACAACGTTGCAACACTGCCAGAGTGAGGTCTTGGCAATGGGATGCAGACACCGGGTGATCGTGAATGGCATCAGGTTTTCCGTCGGTGCGACGGGTGATGGGCTCGGAGGTGGCCGCCAACTGATGCAGCAATTGGTTGGTGATCTCCTGTGGATTGGGGCCGGCATCCTTGGCCAAGGCGATGGCCATGGCCAGCTGGGGTTGCTCCTCCAACAGACAACGCTCCAAGTAGGGAGGCAACAGGGGAGCAGACCAGGAGTCCTGCGGGGGTTTGGTTTGAATCACCTGCAGCCTCAGGCCCTGCCAGTGCTCCAGCAACGCGCCATCAGCGGACAGCACCCACAGGTCGTAGATGAATTGGTCGTCGCCATGGGATTGCTCGATGGCCTTCACCGTGTGGGGCGCTTGATCCTGCACCTGGAAGATGCGCAAGCGTTGAAGGGCCACGGGCAAGATCGTGGCGTGGGGCACACAAGCCTGCAAGGCATGAATGGCCGCATCTCTGGCGCCGGCATCACCGAGCAGCATGGTTTGAGGCAAGTAATCACTGAACCAGGGGGTGGATGGATCTGTGGCAATGGCAGCCACACAACTTTTGGCCCTGAGGTGGTGGTAGTGCGAGATTCTCTGGAAACGCCTCTGGTGGAACAACAACTCGCCATAGAGGTGCGTATCAATCTGCAGGCTGGGGACCACGTAGGGAGTGAGGTCGGGGGATTCTCCAGCGCTTTGTGAGGCGCCGAAGCCAACCATGGCTCGGAAATGGTCAACAGCAAAGCCTGTTTGTGCGGTGCGAATCACCACCTCCACCTGCTCGCGCCCATGGGCGATCGCCGCAATGCGAATCGTGAGCGCATCCGATGCGGGCACCACGATGGGGCGATGAAACTGCACCTGTTCAAAGGTGATGAATTGATCTTCACCAACTGAATCGCCCACGAGCGCGCTGGCCACCTGGGCCATTGCCTCCAAGCCCAGGACACCCGGAAAAATGGATTCCCCTTGGTAGACATGATCCCGCAGGTAGGGATCGGTGGCCAGGCTCAGATTCACATCCACCACCAACTCCACACCGGGAACCACCACCCTGGGGAGTTCCAGGAAACGCTGCAAGGGAAGCTCCTGAGGAGCCAGGCGGATCGTGGGCAGGGCCCCCATGCGGCTGCTGATCACCAGCGAGGGGCTGGGTGTGGGCTGACGAAGCAGGCGCTTGAGCAGTTCAATGCCCTGATCGGGTGTGATGGGGAGGATGCCCTGCTGGCTGAGGGCTTCGATGCGACCGAGGCGCTCTCCCATGCCCACACCAGCCCACACGGACCATTCCAGATTGAGACAGGCGCAATGGGGATTGTCCGCCTGAAAGGTCGCGAGGATGGGGTTCAACAGTTCGTTGGCAACGGCGTAGTGAGCGTCACCGGCCATGCCTGATCGGGCGATGATCGATCCAAAGGTGATCACCCGCTTGAGCTGGTGGGCGGGAATGGCGGCCAGCAGATGGATGAGCCCAGCCACCTTGGGCTGAAAGGTGGCTTCCAGATCAGCTGGGGTGAGTTGGCTGAGCAAGCGGGGGTGGTTGATGCCCGCCGCGTGCAGCAGGGCGGTGATGGGCCGCACTGTGGTGGTGATGGTGGCCAGGCTTTGCTGCACCGCCTGGAGATCGCCCACATCACAGATGAGGTAGTGGGCGTCAACGCCCTGGCTGCGGAAACGTTCCAGGTTTCGGGCCAAGTCCGCGTCGTGGCTGGGATCGGAGCGACCCAACAGCACCAGCTGACAGCCGCTCTCTTTGGCTAGGGCCAGGGCGCATTCGGCGGCGATGCCCTTGCCCCCTCCGCTCACCAGCAAGGCATCGCTGGCCGACAACCCTTGGGGTCCTTCGAAGATCTCCGTTGCGCCGGGGATCGCGAGGGGCTGCAGGATGGGGACCCACCGTTGCCCATGGCTATCGGTGCGCGCTTCCACAAAACCTTTGGCCGCCTGCAGCTCCAAGCGAAGGCATTCCGCGAGCTGGGAATGGTCGAGGGGGATCTCCAGAGCAAGGGTGGTGAGGTGGGGATGCTCGAGATGGATCGATTTGGCCCAGCCACTGCCCCAGCCGGCATGCACCACCACAAAGGCCTCCAATGCGGGATCTTGCAGGGCCTGTTGGGTGCCTTCGAGCAGGGCAGCGAGGGTGGCCTGCTGGCATGGCTCCGGCAGCAGCACGAGCCAGCCCCTGCCAGGAGAGGCCTGGAGCTGGGCGAGCTGTTCAGCGGAAAGGGCTGTTGGGGTGAGGTTGAGGATCTCCCAAGCGCCAGGGGACGGGACGGGGGCGGCTGGGGGCGTTAGCAGCGGCTGAGGCTGCCAATGGGTGCGAAAGGCCCGCAACCAGGGCGCCACACCAGCGGGAAAGGGTTCCGGCGCAGCATCTTGTATTGGCTGCGCCTGGAGTTCAGAGAGGGCCGCTGCCACCTCGGCGATGGAGGCATTGGCGTAGGCGGTGGGATCGGCAGGGGCCTGCAGGCCAAGGGTGCGGGTGGCTTCGCTCACCAGCTGCCCCACCGTGATGGAGTTGAGATGCAGATCACTGAGGAAGCGATGGTGATCGGCGATGGCCGCGATGGGCAACTCGGTGCGCAGGGCCACCAACTGCCGGATCTGCTCCAGGGGCGAGGCCTGCGCATCGGAAGGGGATGCGGGGAGAGGTGCGGGGTGAGCCTGGGCCTGGGAATCGGAGGGGGCTTGCTCGGGACGGGGATCTGGGCGGCTGGAAGGTTTGTGTTCCAGGAGAGCCGTGAGATCAGAGCCGAGATGGGGCGCCTGCTCACAGGGATTGGAGATGAAGCGCAGGGGTTGCAGCAGGGCCAGGGGCCGGTGGAAGCGGCTTTGTAACAGCGGGGCGAGATGCACGTCTCCACCCAGGGTGTAGAACGCGCCGATCGCCTCTAGCAAACCCGCCAGGGAGGGGCCGCCGCTGTCGAGGGCCACGCTGCGCACGGAACCAGCCTGGACGGCCAAACGGCTGAGGATGTGCCCTGGCCCCACCTCCAGCCAGAGATCCACCTCGGGGGTGGCCTGGGTGATGGCGGGCAGAAATTGAACGGGC
>JBJTWN010000218.1:0-4426 GCA_046081785.1 Cyanobium sp. | reverse complement strand
GCCAGATGCTGGCGCTTGTATTCGTGGATGCGCTTCACCTGCACATCGAAGAGGCTGGCGGGATCGACGAGCACCCCTGTCTGTAGGCGGATGGTTTGGGCGAGGCGCTCCTTGGCATGCCCCCGCACCGATTGCCACCGTTCCAGGATGGCGGGATCTTTTGCCAGAGGCTCGAGCTTGGAGAGCTGATCGAGATCGCTTCTCCAATCCGTGCCGATGCAGTCATCGAGCAGGCTGGCCAGATGGGGGTTGGACACTGCCAGCCAGCGGCGCGGGGTGACGCCATTGGTGATGTTGCAGAAGCGTTCAGGCCAAATCCGGGCAAAGTCGTGAAACAACTGTTGCTGAAGCAACTGGCTGTGCAGCTCGGCCACCCCATTCACCTGGTGGCTGCCGACGACGGCGAGATGGGCCATGCGCACCTTGCGCTGCGGCCCCTCCTGGATGAGCGAGAGCTTTTCCAACATCTCTGGTTTGCCGGGGTGGCGCAGGCGCACCATGCGCAGAAAACGGGCATTGATCTCAAAGATGATTTCCAGCTGCCGGGGCAGCAATTGCTGAAACAGCTCCAATCCCCAACATTCCAGGGCCTCTGGAAGCAGGGTGTGGTTGGTATAGCTGATGCTGCTGGTGGTGATCCCCCAGGCGGTGTCCCAATCGACCCGATGCACATCGATCAACAAGCGCATGAGCTCAGCAACGGCGATGGCGGGATGGGTGTCGTTGAGCTGCACCGCATATTTCTTGTGGAAGTCGCGCACGCTCATGCCCTGTCCCTTCAGGATGCGGAACATGTCTTGCAGGGAACAGGAGACAAAGAAGATCTGCTGGCTGAGCCTCAGTCGCTTGCCTTGCTCCATTTCATCGTTGGGGTAGAGCACCTTGGAAAGGGTTTCTGACTGCACCTTGTGCAGCACGGCCCGGGTGTAGTCGCCCGCGTTGAAGGAGGCAAAGTCAAAGTCTTCAGGGGCGTGGGCCGACCACAGCCGCAGAGTGTTGGCCGTGCGCACGCCATAGCCAAGGATCGGGGTGTCATAGGCGACGCCGATCACCGTTTGCCCACCGATGATCACCGGATAGCTCCACTCTGGCCGGATCACCTCCCAGGGGTTGCCCCTGGCCAGCCAGGGGTCTGTGCTTTCCACCTGGCCACTGGGGCCGATCTGCTGGCGGAAGATGCCGAATTCGTAGCGGATCCCGTACCCGATCGCTGGCAGCTCCAGGGTAGCCATCGACTCCTGAAAACAGGCCGCCAGGCGCCCCAGACCACCGTTGCCAAGGCCAGGCTCCGGTTCCTCTGCGATCAGTTGGTCAAGGGAGAGACCAAGCTCAGAGCAGGCGGCCTCAGCTTCCTTGTGGAGGCCAAGGTTCACCAGGTTGTTCTCCAAATGGGGGCCAAGCAGGTACTCCGCCGAGAGATACACAGCCGTGCGCACGGTTTGATTGGTGTAGGTCTCAGCCGTATCCACCCAACTCGCCAGCAATCTGTCACGCACCGCCAGGGCGAGGCAGAGGTAGTGATCGTGGATGGTGGCCAGGGCTGGGGCCTTGGCTTGGCTTAAGAAAAGGTGGCGTCGCATGTCCGCCGCCAACGGGTTCGCGGCGGAGCTGAGTGAGGACAGAGGAGTCGCGACCATGTGCTTAAGCAACCAAAGCTGCACCCGTCATGGCGCGGCATGGGGAGTGTCGCTGAAGCATTGGCTACCAGCCGAGCGTCTGGGGGCGATTTCTTCACCCTGGCCAGGTGGGGGCTCGGGATCGAGCACCTCGGCGTGAATGCTCCATTTCAGCTCGCTCTCGACGGGCGTAGCCCCGGAGAAACTGCCCGACACCGCTGCGGTGAGGTTGGCTTTCGAGGAGGTGGCCAGCACGATGTAGCGATCATCGATCAGCCCCTTGCCACTGGGATCGAACCCTCGCCAGCCCGCGCCGGGGAGATAAACCTCGGCCCAGGCATGGAGGTCGTACTCCTTTGGCTTGGGTTCGACCAGGTGGTAGCCGCTGACGAAACGGGATGGGAGCCCCACACAGCGGCAGGATTCGATCATCAACATCGCCAGGTCGCGACAGGAGCCAACCCTTTCCTTCAGGGTGCGGCCCGCCGGCCAGGCCGGGCCGACGTGGCGCTGGGTGTATTTCACTCGATCCTGAATGATGGCCACCAGCTGGTTGAGAAAGGGCACGGCCAGCTGATCACACCCTGTCAAAGCTTCCTGGGCCAGGTCGACTGCGGCGGGGTCGTGCTGGCCATTGGGCAGCCAACCCTCCAGCGCACCCATCAGATCACCATTGAGATGGCCCACCGGGTAGGGCAATAGAGGCGGGCTCACCTCCAGGCACATCTCCAGAGGGGGGGCTGCTTGGGTGATCACCTCGCTATGGGCTTGCACCACAAATCGATCCGTGCTGCCGAGAAAGCGGGCCCGCAGAATTTCATCGCCGCTGGCGGCCATCAGGGGGTAGAGGGTGTCGGGCTCGGGGGTGACCGCCAGCTTGAACTGCACCAGCCGTTGGAAGCCATGCCCCCTGGGTTTGAGGCAGAAGCGATGGGGGCCCAACAGGATGGGGGCTGAGTAGCGATAGTGGAGCGAATGAGTTATGTGGGCGCGCATGCTGGCTCGGGGTTGACCTGGGAGCTCGTTTGGGAGGCGATGAAATACCGCTTCTCAATCAGCAGGTGCAATCGGTTGAGATCCTGCTGGAGGTGGTCGATCGCTTCATGGAGACCGCGGGCGATCAGTTCTTCAATGCGGGTGTAACTCCAGCGCGCCAGGGTGAGGCCGGCCAGGCACTCCAGTTCATCCGGCGCACCGGGAACGGAACTGCCGCGGATGATGCGCAGGGTTTCATTGATCCGCTCCAGGCAGTAGCGCACCGAGCGAGGGAAGATGGGGTCTAAAAGGAGGAAGTTGGCAACGGCTTGTGGGGCGATGGCACGCTGTTGGGACTGGCGAAACATTTGGTAGGCCCCGGCCGTGCGAAGCAGGGCAATCCACTGGAGCTCGTCGAGCACCCCGCCTACATCTTCATTGGAGGGAAGGAGCAGAAAATATTTCACGTCGAGGATGCGGGTGGTTTTGTCGGCCCGCTCCAGCAGCCGCCCGAGCCGACTGAACTGCCAGGACAGATCGCGGCTCAACGTGGCATCGGTAACGCCATAGAACAATTGGCAATCTCTACGGATGATGCGCAACTGCTCCTGAGGAGGCTGCTCCCAATAGTCGGGCTCCTGCAGACCCCAGTAGCAACCGTTGATCTGCTCCCACATTTCGGTGGTGATCACATCCCGGATCTGGCGAGCGTTTTCACGAGCAA
Source organism: Cyanobium sp. (assembly GCA_046081785.1). Classification (GTDB taxonomy): domain Bacteria; phylum Cyanobacteriota; class Cyanobacteriia; order PCC-6307; family Cyanobiaceae; genus Cyanobium. Next base: position 1,111 of record JBJTWN010000218.1, on the reverse strand, counting down.
ATGTGATGCAATTCACGACGCTGCTTGGGTTGTCAATCTCCCTGACGAGAAAATTCACCACATCTTGGGGATTGCCGCTGGGATAGAGCTTGTCGAAGAGCTCCCGGTCGCCACTGGCATCGATCAGAGGCAGCCAGGGTTCCGCACTGCCCGGGGGGCAATCCAGCGCCATGGCTTCACTCACTTCGACAAAACGGGAAATATTTTCCGCCCGCTCCACATAGCGATTAATCCAGTAGAGAGAATCGGCAACGCGGCTCAGCATGACAGGGCCTCCCCAGCCTCAACAACGGAATCATCCACAATCCAAGTGTCTTTGCAGCCTCCGCCCTGGGAGGAATTCACCACAAGGGAGCCCCGTCGCAGCGCGACGCGTGTGAGCCCGCCCGGTGTGACCCAGTTGCTTTTGCCGCGCAGCACATAGGGGCGCAAGTCGACGTGGCAGGGGTAAATCTCACCCTCGCTGAGGGAGGGAACCGTGGAGAGTTCCAGTGTTGGCTGGGCAATGTAGTTACGAGGGTCTGCCTCAATCTTTGAAGCGAAGATGGCGATCTCTTCCTTGCTGGCGTGGGGGCCAATCAACATGCCGTAGCCTCCGGCTTCCGCCACGGACTTCACCACCAGCTCGTTCAGGTGCGCCAGGACGTAGGAGCGATCTTCCGGGCGGGAGCAGAGATAGGTGGGCACATTTTCGATGATGGGTTCCTCGTTAAGGTAGTAGCGGATCATTTCCGGCAAGTAGGCGTAAATTAATTTGTCGTCCGCCACCCCTGTGCCTGGCGCATTGGCGATGGCCACTCTGCCGGCGGCATAAGCGCCCATCAGGCCGCGCACGCCAAGAATCGAATCCTCACGAAACACTTCTGGATCGAGAAAATCATCGTCAATGCGTCGATAGATCACATCCACGGGTTCGAGGCCTGCCGTGCTGCGCATCCAGACGCGCCGATCCTCCACCACCAGATCCCTCCCTTCCACAAGCTGGATGCCCATCTGTTGAGCCAGATAGCTGTGCTCGAAATAGGCGCTGTTGTATACACCTGGCGTCAGCAGCACCACCTTTGGATTGTCTGTCCAGGTGGCTAAATCCCGCAGGGTTTCCAGCAAATGG
>JBJTWN010000217.1:0-3308 GCA_046081785.1 Cyanobium sp. | reverse complement strand
GATCAAACGGCTGCGCCAGCGCGCCGGTGATGTAGGGATCGACGATGTCGACAAGTCCGCCGGTGGCGAAGGCCACCACGGGGGTGCCACAGGCATGGGCTTCCAGGCCGGTGTTGGGCAGGTTGTCCTGGCGGGAGGGGATCACGAACACATCGGCGGCGGCATAGAGCAGGCGCAGACTGAGGTCGTCGTGGAGGTGTCCGCTGTAGTGGATGGGGAAGCCAAGATCGGGTGGCTGGGCGGGCCGGCTCTGGCCGAACACCACCAGTTGCAGCTGCTCCAGCGGCGTGCCGGCCACCTGGCTGCGCAGGATCTGCAGCGCCTCCAACAGCAGATCGGCCCCCTTGCGGGGATCGGCGCTGCCGCCCATGGCGCCAAACAACACCAGCGGAAGGTCGGCTGGCAGTCCCTGCAGAACCCGGGCTTGGGTCTGATTGCAGGGGGCCCAGACGTTTAGGTCGATCGGATAGGGGATCACCGTGATCGGCCAGTCGGCCATCAGCGTGCTGCGTCGGGCGCAGTCGCCCATCCAGTGGCTGGGGCACACGATGTGAATGGGCTTGTGCCAGGCGCGGCGCTTGCGCAACCAGGTACGGCGGTTGATGTCAGGCCCGGCTTCATGGGCGGGTCGGCTTGCGGGGCTGTAACCCACCGCAAAGCGCTCGTCGCTGCTGGCGGTTTCGCCGGGCAGGGGCGGACTGGTGTAATGCTCGGCGCCGCAGAAGGCCCATTGGTCGTGCAGGGTCCACACCAGCGGCATGGGCAGGCGGCCGATCTCCTCGATCGAGAGCGTGCCATCGCCCAACCAGTGCAGGTGCAGCAGATCGGCCTGGCCCAGGCGGTGGCGTTGCTGCAGTTCGGCCCCTAAACCCGTGGCGGGCCAGGCGATCGAGTGCACGGTGGGGTTACCGGTGCGGAAGCTGCGGCGGGCTTGGCGGTTGAGGCGTGGCTGCAGGCGGCGCGAGATCGGGCTCTGGCCGGTGGGCGGGCCGCTGATCACAGTGGGATCGTTTGACAGCTGGCTGATGACCCGCATCTGCGAGCTGAGGCCATGGACGGCGCCGTGCTCCACCAGGCTGCGGTGGATGCGGTAGGCGGCACGGGCGGCGCCGCCGCCGATGTCGGAGGCGTTGACGTGGAGGATGTTCAACGGCTGGGTATCGCAGCAATAATGGCTTCTGCGGCAGTTTGAACGGGATCCTGAGGCAGAAACTCCCGTGCCCGTTGAGCTGCGTTAGCACCCATCTGCGGCAGCTCAGAGCGTCGTTCCCACAGGCGTTCCATGGCTTCTGCATAGGCGGATACGGTCGGGGAGGTTGCGACAAAGCCGTCGATTCCGTCGCGTAAGAGGATGGCGCAGTCAGCCACATCGGTGACGACGGCAGGTCTGCCAAGCGTCATCGCTTCCGCCAAGGCAAGGGGCAAGCCTTCGTAGCGACTGGCCATCACCAGCACATGGGCGTTGCCCCAGACCTGCTGGATCGAGCTGTAGGAGGGAACGAAGGTGAGCCGGTCACTGATGCCAAGCATCTGGGCCATGGCCTTGACTCCCTCGGTGCCAGCACCGCCGCCATAGAGGGTGAGGGTCCAGTTGCGCTCCCGCCATTGGGGTTGCGCCAAGACCTGGAAAAGGATGTCCTGCCCCTTCGCGATCGGTTCTTGCCTGCCCACAAATGCCATACGCAGGGGTTCAGCACCCGCGTCGGCGGCTGTCGGCTCCGGCCAGGGGAGCGGGGCCATCCCCAGTGCTGCATGGGGGTTGCGAACGATCAGCGCGTTCGGCAGACGCCGGCCGAGTTGGAGCTCGAAGAGGTCACGGTTGCGCTCGCCAACAAAACAGATGGCTCCCCGTGCCTGGTCGATGGCAGTGTTCATGGACTCCCTGCCGGGATCAAAAGGCCACCAGCTCTCGGAGTTGGCCTGCATGATGAAGGCATAGGGGATGCCCAACTTGGCGGCAAGCTGCATGCCAGGCATGCCGCCCATGCAATCGGCTGAGAACACCATCAAGTCCGGGGCCGTTTCACGTAGCCACTCCTCCAATGGGTGCAGAGGAGTGGGGAGGCCTGCACGCCGTTTGATCTTGGCCGCGATGCGGGCTAGCAACGAGGATTGGCCGTAGCGCTTCAGGGGAATTCCCGCTTCTTCCAAGCTGAGAATCGGCTTAGGCATCGGCTGCCAGTCCTTGATGCCGATCGCGGCTACATGGCCCTGGCTATGCCAGTAGCGCGCCAGGCTGCTCTACAAGATTTCTGAGCCGCCCCACGGTCCGTGAGCGTTGAGCGGAAGGATGGCTAGTTTCAAATGTCAAGTGTGCGGCGGATTATCAGCCGACTCGCAACTGGCCACAGGCGCTCCAGAGTACGCTGCGGATGCAGACGGCTCCAGCGGCTTGGCGGTGGAGGGTACTGGCTGTGAAAGCGCAGATCAGCCAAAAGAAGCAGGCGCCGCAGATACGTTGTGCGAATCGGGAAGGGCGGGCGTGCAGGGCCCCGCTGCTGCTCGATCACGGCAAGCCATCGCTCCAAGCACAGGGCTGCGCTGTAACCCTCCTCTACCAGTGCGCGCGACTGGGCTGAACAGCGCTGCCATAGGTTTGGGTCACGGCTCAGCCGCACCAGTGCAGAAGCCGCCTCAGCTGGATCATTGCCCACCAGCAAGCCCGTGCGCTCATGGTGCACCAGCTCGGGGATGCCGCTCTCAATCGCCCGCACCACCGGCACCACCCCAGCAGCCATGGCTTCCAGCAGGGCCACGGGCAGCCCTTCAAAGTCGGACATCAGCAGGATGGCCTGGCTGCGTTGCAGGAGGGGCTGCACCTGCTCGGGGGGAATGCGGCCGTCGAAGTGGATGCGTCCTTTGAGGCCGGCCTGGTGCACGCGCTGCTCGCAGGATGCGCGGTCGGAGCCGTCGCCGATCAGGTGAGCTTCGATCTGGCTGGAGGCCTGGCAGGCGTGGATGAGGGTGTGCACCACCTGCTGGATGCACTTCTGGCGCTCGTCCATGCGGCCGCTGTACACCACGCGGAACGGTTGATCCGCGAAGCTGGCCTGGGCCGTTGGCAGCGTGATGCCGCAGGGGATCACCTGCGGGTTGGTGGCGGGCAGGCGCTGGCGCAGCTGCTGGGCCAGAAACTGGGAGACGCAGACGCTGCTGCCGCCGCGGGTTTCCGGTGTGAGGGCTTCGGCGAGGCACCAATCATCGGGGTCGTCGGAATGCATGGTGAAGATCCAGGGCAAGCCCTGGCGGCCGGCGTGGGTGGCAGTGGTGGCACCGTGATGTTCGCGTGGGCATGTCGTGTGAGAAGG
>JBJTWN010000216.1:0-2997 GCA_046081785.1 Cyanobium sp. | reverse complement strand
CATAGTTTGATGTCCTTCTCCTTAGGCATCACCTTTTCCAACTCGTCAGCTCCAAGGGTTGGCCGCCAAGGTGGCGTCGAGGGCCAATCGGGCTGGCGCTCAGGCGAGGCAAGGTCACCGGTGTCGGTTTCAATCCTGCGGAACAGTTCGAATGATTGGGTGGTGGGTGTCATGGGTGTCGATGATGAGGGCTAGGCAGGGCTGGCGCGGCGGAGTTGCAGCGGAGCTGCCCGGGGATCAGCGCTGAGGCGAGCTGGCCAACGTTCAGGACAATCGACCACCAACAATGCGTGGTCAACCCAAAACTTGCTGGCCCCAAGTAGGTGTTTCCGTTGCAGGGCGGTCTCAAGCGAGCACCAGGGCTTGGCAGGGAGATCCAAGCAATGCAGAGCCGTGCCTGCAGTCTGCTCGTTGCTGAAAGCAGCCTCGGGCAAGGCCGGCAAGGCCCGTTCAAGTAGCTCACTGGCACGGCTCCAGCGCAGCGAACGTTCAGCGCCATCAGCCAGCCAGAGCAGAACCACCGGCAGCGGTGAACTGAAAAGGACCTTGAGGATGGCACCGATGTGCTGCCTGTCATCAGGACAATCCACCAGACCTACAAACGCGGTGACGTCGCCGTCTGGATCCTGGAGAGTGTGTTTAAAGGGACGGATGCCATCGACCCCTACGGCAGCATCAGCCGCGATGCTGGGCCAGCGACTGCATGCCAGCAGCCGCGGCTGCAAGCCGTGCGCATGGTTCCAATGGTTGCGGAGGCGGTTGGAATGGGAAGGGGCACGCTTGCATATCTCGGCCCGATCCAAAGATCGAACCAGATAGGGCATATCAAGGTCACACAAGGCCTGACGCAACGCATCTGCAGCCGACTGGCGACCAATGCACTCTACAAGCAGCTCACTCGGGAAAAGCAACTCCATGACAAGCCGGTCAAATCCCGTGAACCCACAAGCGAAGGCTCTCTGTTCAGCCTCTTCGCCAAGCCCCCTGAGATGTTCCGAAAGGTCAGCAATACTTACGTTTTCCAAAGGCTCAGGATCTGCCTCAGGAAGAGATTTCCATGTTCCCCCGGCAGGGTCCGACGAACGCACAAAGACCTCAGGAATCAGGAGAAGATTGCTAGCCCAATCACCTTTAGGCTTGAGTTGCACCTGCAAAAAGATCTCGCTTGTGATCAAAGAAGATCCCAAGCGCGCTTTTGATGCTCTAATAGGTATGCCAAAACTTAAATCGCCACCATCTGAATCTGTGATCTGAGCTGCCGTAAGCTTTTTGATCTGCTCGTTGACAGCTGGTGCAACCTCAAAACCCAGGGACTCAGGCTTTTTCACCAATGAGGGGATCTGCCCCAGGTCTCTCAACTCACCCTTGAGGATGCGGAGCCCTTCCAGCTGCTCCGCTGTCTGAGGCTCGGGGGGATTAATATACTCGAGGTCAAATGCCAACACTGGCAAACGCTTGCTACGAGCATGCAGAAACTCGCAATGCGTGATTGAGCGCCGCTGACCATCAGGAGCATCTACTAGTGTTCCATAGCTATTGGCGACCAGCAAGATCATGGCGTGACAGCTATCAACATCATCCAAGCACTGCTGCAACACAGGGTCTGCACTAGCCGTAACAGTTTGAACGGGAAGATTATTACTAATCACCAAGTAATCTCGAATCATCTGGCGCTGTTCACTTAGATCCCGAAAAGTGCTGGAGATATAGAACCTGAATGGTGGGAATGGTGGGTTTTTCATTGCGTTCCTCACAGAGGCTCTGGGAAAGCCGCAACCGAACGGACAAGGGCTCGCCGTAACGCTTCTTGGCGCTTGCCGCCGGACAACCCCAATTCAGCCAAGACCTGCTGTGGCGCCTTGACATGATCCGCCAATCGATGCCAACCACGCTCACGCCAAACAGAGGCAGACGATGTGAAGACTTCGTTTGAAATAGCTGGGGGCTTGGAGCTTAGGCGATCTTGATCGGACACCAAAGCAAGTGGATGCTCCGGATCATCAGCACCATCGCCTAATCGATCGGCCAAAAGGCTCAGGAACAAACGAAGCTGCAAGATACCGAGAATACGAAACCGCTGAAGCGCCTGGACCAGATGACTGAACTCACTCTCGTTGAGCGGTCGGGCCAGAACCTGCGCGCAGGCTGCTCGGGTGATTAAAGGGCGCCACTGGCTCTTTGAGGCCTCTAGCTGAAAATATGGGGTCCCAAAAGGGAGGCAGCAGACACGTAATCCCACAGATGAGGGATGCAAGGGATCCTTTGCGGTTGCACGGCTACTGGCCTGGCGGCGCTCGAAAGGATCATTCCAGGAACCGCCGCGCAATGCTTCGCCGCGGCACCATTGCCAGACTGAGCCATGCATCTTCTGAAGACCCCAAGGGTTGGCGAATGCCGTCGCCATGCCCGACCAGGTATCGCCCCAGCTGTAGCTGGAGGTGCAGCCTGCTCGGCAAGCATGCTCCCATTGCTCCTCGCTGGAAAGTTCGTAGTAACGACCACTCCGAACGGCCAGCCGCCGGCAAAATTCCAAAGCTTGCTCCTGGTTGATCCCAGTCACCGGCTGATCAGGTGCACCATGCTCTGTGGGGTCGGGATTCAGCGCCCCTTCTTGCTGTGGCCAACCAGCCACCACCTGCCATTGCCTCAGAGTTACCGGCTCAACACCAAGCAGAAACTCACCGACCTTTTGTGCGGTGTCCGAGGGAATCCAGGCCATGGGCACATCACAATCTTCGGCTAAGGGTTCCTTCCAGATCCTGCATCTGGTGCGCCAGCGGATGATTTGTTCTGGGGAGGTTGTTTCGTTATAGTCAACGAAGGGCCGAGTTGAAAGATCTGAGTCGGCCGGTTCTTGCTCGCTCTCAAGTGCTGGCGCCTGAAGGGCCTCCAAGATGCATTGAGAGAGCGTCTTCAGCGCACGATCCTGCTCAGGTTCCGTCATCTCCGCGAGGGACTGGCCCGGCGGCAGCGCTGCCTGGTACTCACCGATCGGCG